>JAJZBR010000006.1 GCA_021798795.1 Pseudomonadota bacterium | reverse complement strand
GCATCCAGGTACCGGTGTCCCTCGACGTCAAACAGCCAAACGCCGTTTCCTCGTGACAAAGGTATAAGTGGGAGCCACTCATGATCCTTCATTTGGGTGCAGGGATGCCAAATCACGGCCAGATCTCTTTTGGTCCAAGACAGGTTGTCGTTCATGGCCGACTGCCCGATTGAATCGAGGTTACCCAAGTATATTCGAAGCGCAAAGCCCCGATTATGCCAGACCTTGGCCTGTTGCTTGAAAGGACTCTCTGAACAACTTCTGCTTGTTGCATGGCCTATTCATATGCTGTGAGTGTCGCCTTATGGTGCTGGAGCCAGGGTTGCACCTCTCAAAGCAGTGAGTAGAAAGGCCCAATAAACTGCTTGCACAGTAATCTGAACCCTATATCCTGGTTCCCTGACCAACCTGGCTTCCTGAAAGGGCATTATGGCGGATAAAACACGAAGGTCTCCTTTGGTTATCGACGAACAACAACGCCAACTGATCCAGATGACCCCCCCCGTACGGCCCCGCTCCGGGCGGTGCTACGGACGAAGGTCCTGTTGGCTTATGCCGATCACGTTCCACTTGCCACCCTCGCGACGTGGACCGGAACAGAGCCATCCCACAGTGTGCCCATGCATCGATCAGACCCTGTCGATAGGATGGGAAATGGGATTCAAGGATCTTGATCACCGCTCCGAAGGATCCGACCATTACCTGGGCGAGGCGAAATCCTGGGTGGCCTCGGGGGCCGATACACCGTCGGTCTCTTGGGGACTTGAGACCGAGGTCTGGACCCATCAGGCGTGGGCCCGCCACATTCGATCCCAGACCCGGGATACGGGCAGCAGAATCCACGGACCAGCGGATTCTGAACGCACAGGAACTCAAGCCCCACAAGGTCCGGTATGATCTGGTACGGCTGGACTCGGACTTCGACCGGAAGATGCGGGAGGATCTCATGGTTTACAAGGAGGCCTCACTGGGGGAGCAGAAAACCGCCGATGGTCGCCCCATGATCACGGTCAGTGTCGGTGAGAAGCCTGGAGTACAAGCCTTGGGGGTCACGGCCCCGGATCGCTCTCCGGTCTCCGGAAAACATCCGGCCGTTCCCCAAGATCCTGAATATGTCCGGATGGGAACGCTCTCGATTCTTGCGGCTCCGGATCTCCATGACGGCCCTGTCAGCGCCCAGGTGCACGAGCGCCACCGGAGAAAGGAGTTCGTCAAACTCCTGGAGGAGTTAGATCGATTCTACCCTCAGTGGGCCCTGATTCGAGTGCTTCTGGATAACCACATCTCCTGGGAAACCCTGGTATATCTCGCCACCCGGCCTAACCGGTTCGTCTCTGTCCAGAGTCCCAAGCATGGATCCTCGCTCAATCTTTTCGAAATCCTCTTTCGCAAAATGAGCCGGACTTTTCTTCGGCACACCCGGGTTGCCACCCGAGGCGAACTCAAGGAACGGATCCTCGCAGGTGTCCAGAAAATCAACGCGACCCCCACGATTCATTGCTGGGAGAATTTTGACGCCCCGAATGAACTTAAAATGTACATGTTTGGTTGACCCCTCCACTCGGCAGTACGATCGACAACCGCAGGCTGAGATCTTTGAGACACAATCGAATGTCTGAGCGCTCATGAATCGTTCTACGAAACTGGATACGGCTACTGTTAACCATGCACTTCAGGTGCTCGAGGGGAAAAGCCGACGCCGCGGCCTATCTCGCATGCTGCCATTTCTAGGGCCGGCCTTTATCGCCTCGGTCGCCTATATTGATCCCGGAAACTTCGCAACCAACGTCGAAAGCGGCTCACGCTACGGGATGGCTTTACTTTGGGTTGTGATCCTCGCAAGTCTGTCTGCGTATTTTGTGCAGATTCTGGCGGCACGACTCGGGACCGTCACCGGCTACAACCTCGCGGAACAATGCCGAAGAACCTATCCGAAACCGGTTGTGATGGGAATGTGGGCCGGGATGGAACTTGTGGCAGTGGCCACTGACCTCGCGGAATTCATCGGCGCAACCATTGCGTTCCATATTCTTTTACCGGTTACTCTGGCCGATGCCGCATTATTGACCGCGCTCGCCGCAACTTTGGTTCTCGCGGTCCAGTCGCATGGATTCCGGCCATTTGAATGGGTTATCGCGGCTTTTGTTGGCTTCGTGGCCGTGGCCTATGTCATCGAACTGTTTGCAGCGCCCCCCAGGTGGGCCCAAGTCGAGAGTCATCTCTTGAATCCTGGCATACCACAAGGCGGTTTGTTCCTGGCTGTCGGTATCGTTGGTGCAACCATCATGCCGCATGTCATTTTTCTGCATTCCTCACTCACACAGAAACGGATTCGTGTCGATGAACCACGTCATGTCCGGACACTCCTTCGTTATGAGACTTGGGATATCGTAGTGGCCATGTCCATCGCAACGCTCACCAACGCTGCCATGCTGATCATGTCTGCTGCCGCCTTCCATCACCCCGGGATACCATTGATTATCGGACTATCCCAGGCTTATCACACCCTTACGCCGCTCTTGGGCCCAATTGCAGCGACGCTTTTCGCCCTCGCACTCCTGGCCTCAGGGATTTCAGCCACAACAGTTGGAACTTTTGCTGGCCAGGTCATGATGCAAGGTTTCATCAACTTTCAGATTCCCATCTGGTTAAGACGGATGTTGACTCTTGTGCCTTCCTTTGCAATCGTTGTTTTTTCAGGCTGGAACCTGACCCAGATCTTACTTTGGACCCAAGTTCTGATCAGCTTTGGTCTGCCACTTGCGTTGGTTCCTCTGGCCGATTTCACTTCCCGGAGGACGCTCATGGGCTCCTTCGTCAATCCGCCTACGATCCGGCTCACTGCGTGGAGCTTCACTGTATTACTTGCGATCTTGAACCTGATATTGATTGTAGGAATGTTGCGATGAAAATGGGATGGCACTCCAATCTTTATCAACGAATTCTGGTTCCACTGGACGGTTCGGGAGCTGCCGCGTCGATTCTGCCTTGGGCGAGCCTTTTAACCGAACCAGATAACGGAACGCTGATACTGCTTCACATTCTCGAACCAGATGCCCCGAAAACCCGGCACGGCGAGCCTCATCTCACAAACAGGCCTGCGGCAGAAACCTATCTCCGGCAATGTCAGGCCCATCTGGCTCAACAATCTCTCACAGTAAAACCTCTCATCATTCCTGCTCAATCACCTGATTTGCCGGAGATCATGACTCAGATCGCATTGGACGAAGGGGCTGGCCTGATCGCCCTTTGCACCCACGGTAGAGGCGACCCCAGCCGTTGGCTATTCGGGTCGATCGCCCAGCAACTGATGTCTTCCGCGGGCTTGGACGTTTTGGCGCTGTCACCCGCCGGCATTACACGTAAGCCGGCGGAAAAACTTCAGCATCTATTGGTTCCGCTGGACGGGGACCGTGGTCATGAACCCGCACTGTCTCGGGCCTGCACGCTCGCGCAACATACCCATGCCGATCTTCTTTTGGCTTATGTCAGTGAAACACTTGGTGATCTCGACGGGCTCGAGGCAATCACTGCCCGCTTCTCTCCGCGCGCATTTGATGCCGTCCTCGTACAAGAACGCGAGAAAACCGAGCGCTATCTTAAAGCCCGTGCCCAAGAGCTCAGAGGACACGGCCTTGAAGCCTCAACCAGCATTTTGCGCGGAGATCCACGGTCAAGGCTGGTTGAGCTGGCCGCCTCTGGCTCCTTCGATCTTCTGGTCTTGGCTAGCCACGGGCATGTGGGTACAGATACCGGTCTCGTCCCTGGCTTGGCACCTGCCTTGTCGTTGAAATCTCCAATACCTGCGCTCATAGTTCCCGCCATTATTCCAGGTGTTCACTGATTGCCTTCCCGTTCGTTTTTACGAGACTGAGCAGTAACAGTGGTTGCGCCGACACGGGCTGGAAATGCGTTGGTTTGTAGGTGACTCAACGGGATCAAAACGACTGGGAGGGTAATCTTGGCCAAGAAGATACGGAAGATCCGGCTGTCCTTGAAACGCGATGAGGCGCTTCGGGCGACCCGTATCTGCGTTGGGAAACTGAAACTGGCCTGCGTCCTCATTTCCGACAAGCGGATCGTGTATCCCAATGGGAAGTCGCGGATCGCGTACATCGGGACAACAAAGAAAGGGATAGAGCGAATCGCCCAGAGCGTCGCGTTTCGCGCTAACGACATTCTTAAACTGCATGGTGTACGGACCCTTCCATGCAAGGGTTGTCATGTGCGCGCCAAAACAACATGTGAAACCCTGGAACAAACTTGAGCGCGCGTTGCCACTTGTGTTTCAGACGCGGTATGGCGATGTCCCGAGATGCAACTCCAACGGAAGCACGATGAGAGAAACCGATGAGTTTAAGTATTTCGCGAAGTCCGGTGTAACGAATGTCATTGAGGAGCTGAGCTGAAACCTCCCTGGTATAGACGCCGGGGGCCGCGGACGGATCGAACTCCCGAGAGATCCGCTCACAGGTGAAGTGAGCCAGGTGCCCCCCCCGGAACGAAGACCCTTACCGGGTTGGGATCACCTGATCATGGGTCAATATCTAATAAATATGATAATAATCATAATATTATAAGTGTGCTTGCAAAACTTAAAAATAGAGTTATACTAGACCATAACAGTATATAACTCATATGAGGTTACACACATGTCAGTAGATATTTTAAAAAGCCAAGCTATCCAGAAATTTCAATTAACCCATTCAAAGTTGTCAGATTTTATGCTCCATAATCCTTTGGAGTCTGTTTTTTTATCTGGTGTAGTTATACTTGATTACAACACCAAATCCGTGCCCGAAGAAACTAAGGCCAGGACATCCTTATGGAAGTTCATGCTACCTGCCGGACTCATTCTAGGCACTCTCGCAGCCACATACCCAGGAGTTTCTGGGCTTTTCAGAACCACCGACACGGCATCGATCCATCTCATCGCATGGAGCCTGGCCATGGCTGTGATCGCATCTTTGACAGTCAGCGGAGGCTTCCTGGCGTTTGCGACTCACGAACTCGGTACCGACTAAGTCAGGCACGGATCCACCTCATCTACCTATACCCACCTGACGAGACTGACTATGACACAGCAACCGATATGGGATGATCGCGAACCGATTTACCGGCAGCTGCGGGATCGTCTGGCTGCAATGATTCTCGGTCAAGGCGTGAAAGAAGGTGATCCCTTGCCTTCCGTCCGGAATATGGCCGCTGATTTTCAGTTGAATCCCCTGACTGTGCTCAAATCCTATCAAGGTCTCGTTGATGAGGGCGTAATCGAGAAACGCAGGGGATTAGGCATGTACCTGGCACGTGGCGGGCGCGAGCGACTGCTCGAACATGAACGACGCCGGTTTCTCGAACACGACTGGCCAGCCCTTATTCAAACCATTGAACGTCTTGGGCTGGATGCCCAGGCACTTTTAGACAGCCTTAAATCCAACTCACGACCGGAGTAACCGATATGTCTTCTCTCGTTGAAGCCGAAAGGCTGACCAAACGATACAAAAATCAGCTTGTTCTGGATCAGGTCTCCTTCACGGTCGAGGAAGGCGCGATTGTAGGGCTTCTCGGTCCAAACGGAGCCGGGAAGTCCACACTCATCCAGTGCATTCTGGGCCTGCTTGCCTACGAAGGACGCTGTAGAACCCTCGGACAAGACCCCAGACGCTCACGCCACCTGCTGATGGAGAACGTAACCTACATACCCGATCAGCTCAGCCTCCCGCTCTGGTTGAGCGTCGATCAGCTCCTTCGGTTCATGCGCAGCATCCATCCACGATTTTCTTATAACGAGGCGGAGCGATTCCTGAATCAGACCGAAATCAAGGGCGCGACGAAACTTTACAAACTGTCAAAAGGCATGCTGGTTCAGTTGCACCTGGCCTTGGTATTGGCGATAGACAGCCGACTGTTAATCCTGGACGAACCCACTCTCGGACTCGATGTGACCAGACGCAAGTTATTCTGGAAGCAGATTATCGATGACTATTGCGATGGGAGACGGACTTTGATCATTGCGACCCATTTGATACCGGAGGTCGAACATCTGCTCAGTCACTTGATCCTGATCAACCACGGGGGGATCGTGCTCAATCAGTCCATGGAATCTGTTATGGAGCGCTACCAAAGCGTTTGGGCATTCCCAGGACGTGCAGATGCCTTACGCGCACAGGGCCCAATCAAGGAACAGGAAGCATTGGGCAGGACCGTCTTTCTCTTTGAAGGTCGATCGAAACAGGATCTCCTGCCATATGGCGAAATCCACCAGCCCAACTTGAGCGATATTTTTGAAGCTGCTACCCAGAGGAAACCCTCATGAATGCTTACCGGTTTGCTGCACTCGTGCGACGTGAGCTTTGGGAGCGTCGGTGGTTCATCCGAACTTGGCTCATCCTATCCGGCCTGCTCATCGTCTGCGGATTAGCGGGGCTCACGCTGGTCGGATTTTTCTCGAAGGCGTTTTCGATACGGGTACAGCCCCAGATCACCCATCCAGGTGGTGGCATCGTGTTTTTGGCCCTTGCCAGCATCTTCGGGACGATCCTCCTGCTCCGACTCACAGTCTATTTCCTGCATACGCTTCACGATGATCGGATGGACCGAAGTTATGTGTTCTGGAAGTCCCTCCCGGTTTCGGATACGGCGACTGTGGCCAGCAAAGTCTTCGCTGGCCTCATTGTCGTGCCGCTCATCGCCTGGGTCTGCCTGATCGTAACGGGGATTTTATTGCTTTTCCTCCTCAGCCTCGCTACCAGTTTCCTGGGGCATCACTTCTGGGGAAGTTTCTGGGCGTTCGGACCACTGGTTTCAGTCTGGTTTTACCTCGCGGTTGCATTCATACTTCTGCCACTTTGGATCTTCCCGCTTTTTGCCTGGATGCTGCTCTGTTCTGCATGGACCAATCAGTGGAGGAGACGGAGTCCATTTTTCATGGCGTTAGGGGTTCCGGTGGTCATCATCATTCTGGAACCTCTGCTCTTAGGAACGCACCTCTTCTCGAGGTGGCTCGGGCACTTGTTCTCACCCTTGGGTCAGATGTTCTCGCTTGTTAGAGGGCACGAGGTGTCCATGACTAGGCGCTGGCTTGAACTAACCCATTTGCCAGCTCATGCCGAGTTCTGGCTGGGCGGGCTTGTTGGACTTGCATTCATCGCAGGGGCCATTTATTTTAGACACCGCTCCGAATCAAGCCGCTGAAAAAGATTGATGTAACCCTTTCCTGATCCAACCTGAGGAACGAGAAATGAACGTCAGACAACTTATTTCCCGCGCATCATTCGCTTGTCTTGCAGGAGCACTGGCACTCGCAACCGCCCAGGGCGCCACTTCTGCGCCGAATGTACTGAAACTGAATCGTGTCATCCCAACTCCTCCGGGCATCCAGACTCTGCAACTCAAGAATCGTGTTGGAGCCGTCATTTTCCAAGGATCGTCCGGCCGGACGATCCAGATTCATGCGCTGATCAAGCCCAGCAATAACCATGGCGACTATTTCTTCGACTTTTTTTCCTGCTGCACGCAGGACTTCGAGAAAAGCGTTCGGAGCGCGTCCATACGCATCAATCATGAAAAAGGGCACGTTCTGATGATTGCGCTTCACTTGCCTCACGATCGTTCCCTCAAACATATCAAAGTCGAGTGGACAATCGATGCACCGGAAGATCTATCCCTGAAGATCAGAAACAATGTTGGCAGGATCAGGATCCAAGATACAGGGGGCACAATCATCGCACACAGCAATGTTGGACCGGTTGTCATCAAAGACGCGCGTGCGAGCATCCGGGTGTACGACAATGTAGGCCCCATATCCATCAGCGGAGCCCGACGTTCCATCCTGGCACATACGAACGTAGGATCGATTCATGTTCAAAGCGATCTGACATCGATCCGTCGCATTGCGCTGGATACGAATATCGGAACCCTCACACTCAATGGAATACCCAATGCCCATGGCTCAGGCGCAGCAACCACACGACTTCTCGGTGGCAACTATCGTTATAGCGGACCGGGTCGTTACAGCATTCGTCTCAAAGTCAATATAGGGAAAATTGATCTGAGCCTGCCCGGATCACCTCAAACGGGTCAAAAAAGCCCGTGAAGAATCACCTGATCCATACGCTCGACCAATCAACTTCGCGGTGACGAGGAGGTTTGGGTATACCCCTCGATCAACCGATTTTCTGCCTGATCCAGATCTTCGGGTGTTCCATAGAGAACCAGCGTATCGCCTGATCGTAACTCTGTCCCGGGGGATGGCCGTTTCCCGACGATCCCATCGCGCCTGAGTGCCGTAACGGCACACCCATACTCTCGAAGTGCCGTTTCTTCAAGTGTCTGCCCAATCGATGCTGCATCGGAGCTCAACGTGATATTGCGAAGTTCTTCTCGGAATGCGTGCACAGCGGAGCGTGTGGGCGCTTCTCCACTTCTGAAAACCGAGCGCAGAAGAGAATAGCGAGCGGCGCGAACCTGCTGGATCTGGCGAAAAATCCGGCTGACGGGTACATCCAGAACATGGAGCAGTGTGGCAGCCAGCATCAGACTTGCTTCGAGGGTTTCAGGAACAACCTCGGTGGCTCCCAAACGCTGCAATTCGGTGAGATGCACGTCATCCAGCGTCCGTACCAATATCGGCATATCCGCACGAACCGGCCGGACACGAGCCAGAATTTGTGAGCTCACATTTACATCCTGATAGGCGATCACGAGCGCACGTGCATACATGAGCCCAACACTTTCCAAGAGCGCAAGATCCGTGGCGTCCCCGAAATATACTGGATCGCCCGCCTGATGAGCGGCGCGAACCCTGGCCGGATCCAGGTCGAGCGCAACAAAAGGAATGCTATTCTGCTCCAGAAACCGGGCCAGATTTTGCCCCACTCGCCCATATCCGCAAAGAATGACGTGGTCACGAGAAACCGTTGGAGTGGGTGGCATAATCGATTCGGATGACTGGCTGAATCCCGAAGCCGATCGTGAAGGAACCCGGTGGAACAAAGACCGGTTGAACCGAATCAGAACTGCTCCTGCAAGAAGACTTCCGATGATCATGCCCAGAACAATTTCGCCATCGCGCCGATCCGGCCACACCGAAAGCGGCACGATCGCCATGAGGGCAAGCCCAAACTCTCCAACCGGAGACAGCACAAAAGCTGCCCGCCAGGACGTTTCTCGATCGCGTCCCATGACCCGGCTGACAACAGCTGTTGTGGCTATCTTGATGACCAGTATGAGAATAATCCCACCAGCGATGAGCCACCCGTAACGTGTCAGGATCCCAGGGTGAAAAAGCATTCCAATCGACACGAAAAACAACCCCAAAAGAACATCCCGGAACGGTCGGATATCCGCTTCAACCTGGTGCCGGAACTCGGTGCCGCCCAAAATCATCCCTGCAAGAAATGCCCCGAGCACAGCAGACATTCCGAGCGACTGGGTCACCATGGCAGCGGTGACGGTGACGAGCAGGACAGACAGTGTAAAGAGCTCGGCTGCTTTTCGCTTCGCCACCTCTCGAAACAGGCGTTCCACCACCCTCCTCCCAACAATCCAAAGCAACACGACTACCAACGTCCCGCGTGTCAGAATCCAGATGAAGCTGCTCCATGACTTTGTGGATCCCTGGTGACTCAACCAAACAGGAGCCAACATGAAGAGCGGAACAGCCAGAAGATCCTGAAGAAGAGACAAAGCCAGAGTCAACCGGCCATGCGGCAATGTGAGCTCACCCTGTTCAGACAACTGACGGGCGACCAATACCGTTGAAGAAAGTGAGAGGATGAGCCCCATAAACATCGCGAGAGGCCAAGGCCATCCCAGCGCCCGGATCACGAGGCACCCCATTCCGGCTTGAATGCTGATCAGAACAAGTGCAAGATGCAGGCTATTTTTCCGGATCTCTCGGAGCCGGGCGGGCGAGAACTCCAATCCCAGCGTGAAAAGCAACAAGATCACACCCCACCGCGCGAAGACTCGGACGTCTGCGGTATCAGCCAGCCACGCAAGCCCGTAGGGTCCGAGCAGAATGCCCGCGAGAATGTAGGCCGGAATGAGTGGCAGAGTCAGGCGACGGAAAAGCGCCGAGAGCGTCACGGCAACCACGAGAAGGACGGTCAGACTTAGTAGAACTGGGTTGAAGATCACATTATTCGCGCTCCAGAGAATGCATCAATCGGGTCTTTCGCTTCAGTATCCGGCTACCCGCCCACGCCAGAGCAGACGGTTGGAGTATCTTCATCAGCATACCGCGGCCTAAGCAGAAACGGATCGCGGGCTCCAGACTATAATGACCGGATGGGTGCCCGCCCCATCCACTATAACCAACGAATCGGGATACTGAAACCTTGGTAGACGCCACTCGTCCTTTCAGGACCAAACCGGTTCCAACCCCGGATCCCCCGGCATCACGGACTACGCTCACCCTCTTGGGCCTGGGAGCGCTCGGTGTCGTCTATGGAGATATCGGTACCAGCCCCCTTTACACTCTGCAAGCCTGCTTTACGGGCCAGTCGAGTTTACCGATTCTCTCGGCCAACGTGATCGGTATCTTGTCCCTGATTCTCTGGACTCTGACCATAACGGTCACCTTGAAGTATGTGATTTTCGTCTTGCGGGCCGACAACCACGGCGAAGGCGGCATCCTGGCACTCCTTGCCCTGCTCAACATCCTGAACCTGCGTCCGCATCCTCGCCTCAAACGCCGCAGGCGCTGGTTTTTGGTTCTGGGCCTTTTGGGTGCAACTCTTCTCTACGGAGATGGGATGATTACTCCTGCCATCTCGGTTCTCAGTGCCATCCAGGGTCTGGGTGTCATCACTCCCGCATTGAACCGTTATATTGTCCCGATCACCATCCTTGTCTTGATTTTCCTGTTTGCCATCCAGCGACGCGGAACTGGCGACATCAGCAACTGGTTCGGCCCGGTCATGGCCTTTTGGTTTCTCGTCCTTGCTCTGACAGGCCTGCTTGAAGTCATCCATCATCCATTCATCCTCGTTTCCTTAAACCCATTGATCGGAATCGGGTTTTTGATAGGGCATGAGGTGGCGGGATTTCTGGTCCTCGGTGCCGTGATTCTTGCAGTCACTGGCGCGGAGGCGCTTTATGCCGACCTGGGTCATTTTGGCCGCACCCCGATTCGGTTGGCCTGGTTTGCCCTCGTATTTCCTGGGCTCATTCTCAACTACCTCGGTCAAGGCGCACTGCTGCTTCACAATCCGAACGCCATCAATGCGCCTCTTTACCAACTGGTCCCGCATTGGGCGCTCATTCCAACGGTCTTGCTCGCGACCGCAGCAACCATTATTGCTTCCCAGTCGATCATTTCTGGAAGTTTCTCCCTGATGGGGCAATCCATCCGCCTGAATCAAACCCCCCGTCTCAAAATCATTCAAACCTCGCATGAGAAACGAGGGCGCATCTACATCCCGACATTGAACTGGTTACTGATGCTCGGCACCATCGGCCTTGTGATTGCTTTTCAAACCAGCAATAACCTCGCAGGTGCATACGGAGTCGCGATCAGCACATTAATGTGGATCACAACCATCTTCCTGATGCTCTTAGCCTATCAAAAGTGGAAGTGGCACCCGCTCAAGATTGCCGCAGTCCTCGGGGGCTTTCTTCTCATCGACACCATATTCTGGTTGAGTACACTCACGAAGATCGAAGCTGGGGGCTGGTTTCCGCTTCTGGTATCTCTCGTACTTTTTACCCTGATGCTGATCTGGTCGAATGGACGTCAAGAGCTCATTACACGTCTTAGGGCCGATATCGAGCCATGGAACCTGTTTCTTGACCACCTTAAGAAATCACCACCGGTGCGCGTGCCGGGAACCGCGGTCTATTTCACGGCACCCAATCTTGGCGTTCCACCCACACTCGCCAAACAGCTGGCCCATCTCAAATGTCTGCACGAACAGATCATTCTTCTCACGGTGGTGACAGAGGATATGCCTACTGTACACGGCGAAAACCGTCTCGAGATCGAAAACTTGGGCCAGAATTTTTATCGCGCGTTTATCCACTTTGGGTTCATGCAAAACCAAAATATACCGGTTGCATTGTCAGCTGGGGCCCTGAAGGACGGATTGCCGTTCGACCCGCTCCAGGCTACGTATTTTATCGGTCGCGAAAGCCTCATCATCCCGGAGCACGCGCCTTGGCCCCGTATCCCGCGTAGGATATTTGCATTCCTTTCCCGCAATGCCTCGCGGGCAACCGACTTTTATGAGATCCCCGCAGAACGGGCGATCGAATTCGGAATCCGGGTCTCGCTATCACCGGATCACTGATAGGGAAAGGACAGATGCTATACCGATCATTGGGCCGGTCGGGCCTTAAACTAAGTGCACTATCTTTGGGATCCTGGGTCACTTTTGCCACTCAGATTGACGAGTCAGCCGCCATGGATATGATGGCCTGCGCCTTCGAGCAAGGTGTCACGTTCTTTGACAACGCAGAATCCTACGCGCTTGGCGAATCGGAACGGCTCATGGGTCGTGCCTTGCAAAGGCTTGGATGGCCGAGGGACCGATTCTGTGTCTCGAGCAAGGTTTTTTTTGGCTCCGTCCCGCATCCTGCACCCACCCAGCGTGGATTGAGCCGCAAACACCTGATCGAAGCCTGTAACCAATCTTTATCCCGTCTCCAGTTGGATTACCTGGATCTCTTTTTTTGCCACCGACCGGATCCTGAAACGCCGATCGAGGAAATCGTTACGACCATGCAGCGTTTGATCACGCAAGGAAAAATTCTCTACTGGGGAACATCGGAATGGCCTGCCTCGTTGATTGAAACGGCGTTGCGCGTTGCCCGGGAGCGACAAGCCGAGCCACCTGTAATGGAACAGCCCCAATACAATCTCTTGGTCCGGAAGCGGGTCGAGGAAGAATACCGAGCCTTGTGCCAGAGTTTCGGACTCGGGCTGACGACCTGGTCTCCACTGGCATCGGGAGTTCTGACTGGCAAATACGCCTCCGGAGAAGCGAGTTCTGCTGAGGGGGGCAGACTACGCTTGCCCGGCTACGAGTGGCTGGGTGCACAGCTCGATTCCGAATCGGGCGCACGCGAGCTTGAGGCCTCCCGTAAACTCCTTGCTCTCGCACGTGATCGGGATGCAAAACCGAGCCAGCTCGCCATTGCCTGGTGCCTCAGCAATCCTCATGTCTCGTCCGTCATCCTCGGTGCTTCACGGAAAAGCCAGCTTCTTGAAAATTTATCCGCGCTAGAGTGGGTTCGGCACATGACACCTGAACTCAAAGCCGAAATTGAGGCCCTGTGCCCGAACCCGCTCTAGCCGAACCGCGAGCTTCCCCATGTCCCCTCCGGACAGGGGAAGCCACACAACGGTCACGATCCGATTAGGGGCTCAGCTGGGATTCCTGAGTGGTATCCAGCCCTCGCGAACCCAGATTCTGGATCTCGCGGGCACAACGTTCCGCAGCTTCGGACGACTGCCCGCAATAAAGGGCTAGCAAAAGAATCACAACACTGAAGATTGCGAGTATCCACATGCCCGTAAAAAACCCAAAATCACCCAAGCCACCCATTAGCCCTGATGGACCCAACAAACTGATGATCCAAAGACCCGCAAAATAGGGGATCAGCCACCAAGCCTGTTCCCAGCCCAGTTTAGATATCGAACCACGGAGGATCAGGAAATACCACGCCAGGTAGAACACGATGTAGAGGGCAACTAGACTTAAAAGCCACTTGACCACATCGTAACCAGTCCAATAAATGATCCAATTCGCGGCGATGAAGGCAACCAGTGAGATGATCTTTGTCAAACGCAACCGGAAGGGTCGCTTGGCATCGGGCAATGCACGGCGCAGATGCAACAAGATAATCGGACCGATGCTGTAAGACAATACGGTAATCAGTGATACGGCCGAAACCAGTTTTTGCCACGACGGAAATGGAAAGAAGAAAAACACACCTACGATATAGGTCACGATCAACCCCACCCAAGGCACCCCCTGGCGGTTGAGCTGAATGACTTTTCGGGGCGCATTTCCCATCTCTCCTGCGGCCATGATGATGCGTGGGCTGGCTGTTACATATATAAACGCCGTCCCCAGTGGAGAAATAATTGCATCGACATAGAGAAGGATCGCCCACCAGAACGCACCGACCGCAACTGCTATTGCCGCAAGCGGACTGAACATCCCGGTGAAATGCAGATTCATCCAGCCGTGAGCAATATCCGCGGGTTTCAGCGCCAGAATGAACGCCACCTGCAATCCGATATAGATCAGCATGGCAATCAACACGGAACCGATCAGGGCAATCGGAATATACCGGCTCGGGTTGCGTGTCTCGCCGGCCAGTGCGATCGCCTGCTGGAAACCTAGAAAACTAAAGATAATCCCCGCTGTTGCCACTGCGGTAAAAATCCCGCTTACGGGTGTGCTCGAAAGATGTGCTGACATGTTTCCAGGATGAAAGGAATAAACCATCAAAATGACAATCGTCGCAACGGGAATGACGACCTTCCACCAAGTGGCCGCACTGTTGATGGCAATGACCCAGCGGACTGCCAGGAAATTAAGTGCTACGACAAATGCCAGGAGAATGGCTGCATACACGAAACCGTTTCCAGTAAGGAGTCCAGTGTTTCCATGAATCAATCCCGGGAGATAGTTGTTGGCATACGTCAGCACCGCGCTGACTTCGACTGGAGGAACCGATACAAACGCCAGAAAAAGTATCCAGCTCCAGATTTTTCCAACGAGATCGCCATGACTCACATGGGTCATGTGAACCAATGCACCTGAGTTCGGGAACATGGTCGACAATTCGGCAAAAACAAAAGCCAGAAACAAAACCACCGATGCGCCGACGATCCAGGATAGGATACTGAAGGGCCCGGCCTGGAGCGAGGCATGGAGCGCTCCAAACAGCCAGCCTGACCCGATGATGGCCCCAAGGCTGGCATACAAGAGGCCGATGACGCCTGCGTCACGTTTGAGTCGAGTGGGACCAGCCATTTTTATTACCTCCTGATGAATCAAATGTAGATCGCTGCAACTGATACACCCCTAGTCGTGCAGGCGGCATAGGCCCCTGTTTCGTGGTTAGGGGTGAAGCAGGAGCCAGCTGCGCCCGGTGACCCGATTGGGTTCACCGTCCGGGCACGGCTCGCTCGCTTTTGTTCCAAAGAAAATATTTTGATGATGGGGCAAAGTGATGTGCGTCCGATCCATGCGCCAGTTCAAAGACTCAATGCACGCGGGTGACAAAAACCTGTTCCCCATATCCCCGAACCCTGAGCACATAACCCACCAGTAGCTTCTTGATTTTGACACGCGGGTTCAAAACCGGGGAGATCCTGAAATAGCCAGAATCCGTTTGGACCCAGGTTTGACCGTTAGCCAGATGAAAACGGGTTGCACCGCTCCAGCCCCGGAAGATACCCTCGATTCGGCTTTCCATGGAATTGCCGGAAATGGGCGGGCGTCGATGCGTTGGCAGCCCGAAACGCGCGGGAACAGACGGTCGAGTGCTCTGATGCGCTCTGGGTGCAGGAGATACCCGAGCCGGATGGATCAGATTCGACATCTCCTGAAGATGCTTGGCTAGCCATGCTTCAAAATCCCGTCGCTGCACAGCTGTGAGCCGGTTGAGCCCTGCCCGCTCATAAGCGTCCACCGTCATAATCTTTTTGAGGGGCACCCGAGCCACCGGAACGTGTCCCCTCGCCCGGACGAGTCCGGGCAACGCAAGACCTAGCAGCAACGGAGCAATCATGGCAAAAAAGATTCGCCAAGGACGCAAGCTCGGGCAAAACCGGTCCCGCCCGGTTCCTTGGTTCATCCTCACATATCCTTCAGCCATGTACCAAGGAACGTTTAGCCAATAGAAGGACGTGAAGCGTTTCCACAGCCAGATGGTGGGCAGGAGCAAAAGCTGTCGCTCTTTCTCCACTCTGTGCCAGACGCAAGGCATGCATGAGGTCAAAATGGATCGATCCGCTCACCGGGGAATCCGGAATAGCCCCATTCCCGAGCCCTTTGCAGGGATTACCTGCGCGGGGATCAAACTGGTGGCTTCCTACTCCGACCAGGCAGTTGATCACATGATGTAGATGCAAGTGAATCAACGCAATCCGGTGCATATCGACAGCCAAACCTGCATGGATCGCCGCCACGCGAATCTCGGCCTTGAGATCAGGATGGGTGGCGGTTCGTGCCAAGGCCAAAGGACCCCAAAGCGCCAGGGCGGCAACTATTCCCAGAAGAGCGGTACTTGCGGAACATCTTGCTTTCACGATGACTCCTCGAGCCGGCTTTGAAGACTCGCGACGACCCTCTGAGCCAGCATACCATAGGCACCTGGTAAAGGTGCGCGCATAGGCATGCGCGCCGATCGGCTACCGGTGCGGGCGAGATGACATTCGAACGGAATCCACACTGAGCAGAACGCCACGAACCGAAAGCTTGGGGTGAGCATCCAGATAGTGCTCAAGGTCGTTCAGCTCGCTCTGACAAGCCGGATTCCATGATGCCCATGATTCTATAAAAATCAATCCTTTGCTTGATTCACTCTTGAGGAGATCCGCTATTTGCCGTGACGTGAGCCAGTCGGAGAGGCTTGGACCTTTAATGGGTACGGGGTGTGCGAGCGTCCGCACCAGACTCGGAATCAAGTCTCGGTGATTGCCTGCAAAACGGAAAATCAACCGACCGGTCGAGTTGAATACCCAAAGATCCGGAATCACGAGCCCGCCTCTCGCTCGAAGCATCCGGCGGAGCCCGTGCGGGGGGAGACGAATCACCTTCCAGCTCCCTGCGGGTGCGGCAGCGGCACATCCGCAAGCCCCGAAAACCAGAAACGCCAATAGACACGGACAAAGGAGACAACGCCCCTTCCCTAAAAAACGCGATCTCACGCTTGAAGCGATCCTTCCCACAGTGGCTGATGATTTCCGTGCCGAGGAGCGTACTTAGCGCTTCGGGAGCTGCCCGAGAGGGCCTTTCTGACTGGCAAAGTAGTTGGCGATGTCAACCATGTCGCGGTGAGACAGGTGGGCTGCCATGGAGTTCATGATTGCATTTTTGCGTTGCCCGCTCTGATACTCTTCAAGTGCCCTCACAAGATAGGATGGATACTGGCCTGCCAGATCCGGAAACTCGGGTGCGACCGCAATTCCGTGCAGGCCATGACAGGCAGCGCATGTCGTGATCAGCTTAGCGCCAGCTTGAGCCTCGCTCCGGCTATAGAGGGGTGTCCGGGTGGTTACTTGGCCTCTCAACGAAGCAAAATAGGTGGCAATATCGCTCAAATCATGTATCGTCATACTGTGCGCTTGTGCGCGCATGGTCGGGAACTCCCGGAGATTCCTGCGGTAGTCCATCAGAGCATGGTAGAGATACTGGCGATTCTGTCCGGCGACCTTGGGTACGTTGTAAAACGGGTAGGTCACGTCTATTCCGCGCAACCCGTGACAACCGATACAGGTGAAGGTCAGCATCCGCCCGCGCGCGATTTCCGACAGGTGCCTGGATCTAGCCACGGCATGCGCGAAAGCGGGCGCCGCCGCAACCAGCACGAGGAAAATCAACCCTGCCCCGATTCCCGTTCCCAAACGAGTTTTTGGTTTCATGCGGAAAACCCTATCAATCGGTCCAAAACGTGTCGGCATGGTATCAAATTTTCCGGCAACCCGCGTTGACCTGCTCCATCCAGAAGCTCCGATACCAATCTCAGGAAGCCTTGCGAACCCCCTGATCGAGCGCATCGAAAACACGGTGGATCCGATCCACGGCATCACGAAGCTGATCAGCCCGAATAATGAGCGGTGGAGCCAGCCGGATCACGGTTTTATGGGTTTCCTTGCTGAGAATACCCGCATCAAGCAGTCGCTCACAAACCATCCGGCCCGTCACCCGTTCGGACTGGATCTCAATTCCTATGAAAAGCCCCCGCCCGCGCACACTGCGGATCAGCGGGCTTCGGATGGAACGCAAGGCATCCAAAAACTCCCTTCCGAGTTCTGCCGAGCGTTCGGCCAACCCTTCCTCGACGATGATCTTGAGTGCTTCAAGCCCAACTGCAGCAGCGAGCGGGTTGCCCCCGAATGTGCTGCCGTGATCGCCGGGTCCAAATACATGCATCAGCTGCTCACGTGCCAAAAACAGGGAGACCGGGAGCAGTCCACCACCGAGAGCCTTTCCGAGTATCAGGCCGTCCGGCTTGACTCCCTCGTAATCACAGGCCAGAAATCGTCCAGTGCGGCCCAAACCGGTCTGTACTTCATCCACAAGAAACAAGATATTGCGCTCGCGGCAGATCTCGGCACAGCGAGCCAAATAACCTTCGGGTGGAAGCACAATCCCGCCCTCTCCCTGAATGGGTTCGACGAGAAACGCGGCGGTTCGAACGGTTACGGCCTGAGCCAAAGCGTCAGCATCGCCATAGGGAATGATTTTCAGGCCTGGCGGATAGGGCCCAAACCCCCTCCGATACTGGGGCTCACTTGAAAGTCCCACGATGGCAATGCTCCGTCCATGAAAGTTGCCTTGACACGCAATGATTTCCGACTGCCCGTCCGGAACTCCCTTGTGGACGCAAGCCCACTTACGGGCCGCCTTCAGCGCGGTCTCGACTGCCTCTGTACCCGTGTTCATGGGAAGTGCGCGATCCATGCGGGTGAGCTCGCAGGCCAGTGACAGGAAGGGACCCAGCTGGTCCGTATAGAAGGCGCGCGAGACTACAGCCAGTTTCTGTGCCTGGTCTGTCAAAACACGCACAAGACGGGGATTGCAGTGACCATGACTCACAGCGGAATAAGCACTCATCATGTCTAGGTAGCGTCGGCCTAGGCTGTCCCAGACAAAGACGCCCTCGCCCCTGACCAACACGACTGGCAGAGGGTCGTAATTGTTTGCCCCGTAGCGATCTTCAAGACTTCGCTCGGCAGTCATGGTCTCTCCATCTCGATGCATACAGGTGCTTTGAGCAGTGAATATTCTACTCTATCCATCCATGCCATGTCTCCTGAAATCACAGACGAAATATGTCAAACTGGCCACCCGGGAATAAAAACTCTACAATTCCCATCCGCTCACCTGATTTATGGATCCGCCAACTATGCCCCCAACCCCAGCCAAACCCATCCGGATCGCCGTCACGGGCGCCGCCGGGAATATCGGGTATGCCCTCGTGTTCCGCCTTGCTTCGGGAGCACTGTTCGGACCGGAACAGCCCTTGATCCTGCACCTGCTCGAAATACCCCAGGCGCTTCCGGCTCTTTCAGGCGTCGCCATGGAGCTCACGGATTGCGCGTTCCCCCTGCTTCAAGATCTCGTACCGACCGACCAGGCTATGCAAGCCTTTGACGGAGTCGACTACGCCTTCCTCGTCGGTTCAAGACCACGCACCCAAGGGATGGAAAGAAAAGACCTGCTCCGTGTCAACGCCGAGATTTTCAAGATTCAAGGGCAGGCTCTCAACGAACGTGCTTCGCGCCAAGTCCGGGTTCTCGTGGTTGGCAACCCGGCCAACACGAATGCGCTGATTGCAAGCCAGAATGCACCTGACCTCGGCGAAAACCAGTTCAGCAGCATGATGCGCCTCGACCATAACCGGACCTTGAGCATCCTGCACGAGAAGTGCCGTGTTCCAGTCTCAAGCATCCATCAGGTCACCGTATGGGGGAACCATTCCTCAACACAGTTTCCTGATCTCGAACATGCTCGCATCGCGGATCGGCCCGCCCTGGACCAGGTCGACTCGACCTGGTACCGGAATACCTTGATCGCAACGGTTCAACAACGGGGAGCAGCCGTTATCAAAGCGCGCGGAGCATCCTCAGCCGCATCAGCTGCCTCAGCCGCACTCGATCACATGCGGGACTGGATTGCCGGGACTCCCAAGGAGGATTGGGTCAGCATGGGGGTTGCTGCAAATGGGGACTACGGAATCGAACCCGGGATCTTTTTCGGCTATCCGGTTGCATGTCGGAATGGTCACCACGATATCGTGCAAGGACTGGCGCTTTCGGAGTTCGCTCGTTCCCAGATTGCTCTCACGAACCGTGAGTTGCGAGAAGAACGGGATGGAATCCGTGATCTTCTCCCACCTTCGTCACGAGCATGACCTTGCCAAAGTGCTCTGGATCATCGATTCGGGCATGAGCGCGCCACGCCTCGTCTAGCGGGAAAACTGAGTCCATTACGGGGCGCAGCCGCCCGGCTTCGATCCAGGGGAACACATGCCGCTCAATGGATCGCGCAATGCGCGCCTTGGCAACGGGTTTCTGCGCACGCAGCGTCGACCCCATGAAACTTAACCGCTTGTACAGAAAGGGCGCCAAGTCAACCTGCAGGCTGCTCCCCTGCCGAAAGGCGATCTGAACCAACCGGCCATCCGGCGCCAGAAGTTCAAGGTTTTTCTGAAAGTAGGAGCCGCCGACCATGTCGAGAATCACATCGAAGCCACCGTGGACAGCGCTCTCGTGCTGCAGCACCGTCCAAAAAGCCTCCTGCGCGTACACAATGGCTTCGTGGGCACCGATCGATCGCAGACGTATGGCCTTGCTGGCATTGCCCGTCGTCGTCACGACATGACACCCCATCACTGCCGATAACGTCACCGCCATGGTTCCTATGGCGCCTCCACCTCCATGGATCAGGATCCATTCTCCCGATTGGAGATGGGCGCGCTGAATCAGGTTGAACCAAACCGTAAACAATGTCTCCGGAAGTGCTGCGGCTTCGATTCCTGTAAGAGCCTTTGGAACAGGTAAGCACTGGCACTCGGGAACACTCACGTATTCCGCGTATCCGCCCCCGACCAAGAGGGCCATCACCTGATCGCCCATACGGAAGCGCCGCGTCCGGGATCCCACACGAACCACGCGGCCCATGACTTCGAGCCCGAATATATCTGTCGACCCGGCCGGCGGTGGATAGCGCCCCTCACGCTGCAGGACGTCGGGCCGGTTAACTCCAGCTGCCCATATCTCCACTAGGAGCTCGCGGGGGCCGGGTTCCGGTATGGGCACGGTATCCGTGATCAATACATCAGGGCCACCCGCCCGGTCCGCACGTATGACGGTCATCCGCTGCGGTGCGGCGTTTGGATAGCGGATCGTTTGCGAACGGGGCATTGCAAATCCAACAGCGGTTTGGACACGATTCATGGAACACTTGGGTCTATACTAGATGCAACAGAGAGAACTTGCATCTCGCGACGCCGGGATGAATTGAGGAGGAGCCGATGATCACTGTGCTGTTGATCTGGATCGTCTTTTTGATCGTAGGACTGGCAGGATGCGCCTTTCTACGCGTGCCGCTTTGGGCCATCAGCATCTGGGTTGCCATCTGGATCGTGATCCTCATGGCCTACTTTCCCGGCGTTGCCGCTACGGGTGTCGCTGTTGTTGGCTTCGCGATCTTGGTACTGATGAACCGCACCCCGATCCGCAAATCTCTGCTCACAAAACCATTGCTCCGGATCTATCGACGCGTCTTGCCAGCCATGTCCACGACGGAAAAGGAAGCACTCGCAGCCGGAACAGTCTGGTGGGAGGGCGAACTCTTCAACGGTCGACCGCGCTGGTCGAAACTGCTGGGCATACCGAAACCCACTTTATCCGATGAGGAACACGCGTTTCTGAGCGGCCCAGTCGAGACGTTATGTGCCATGCTGGATGATTGGAAGATCACCCATGAATGGGCCGATCTCCCCCCGGAGGTCTGGAGTTTTCTCAAAACCAACCGGTTTTTTGCTCTGATCATACCCAAGTCCTATGGCGGACTTGAGTTTTCGAGCTATGCGCATTCTGAAATTCTGCTCCGGATTGCAACTCGTTCCATCACTGCGGCATCCGTAGTTGCCGTTCCCAACTCGCTCGGACCCGCCGAACTCCTCCTGCACTATGGAACCACGGAACAGAAAAGCCATTATCTGCCACGCCTGGCTTGCGGAGAGGAGATTCCTTGCTTCGCTCTGACCGGTCCCTATGCGGGCTCAGATGCCGCATCGATCCCCGACATAGGAGTCGTCTGCCAGGGGAACTGGGAAGGGCGTTCGGTTCTCGGGTTGCGACTTAATTTCGAGAAGCGATACATTACTCTGGCACCTGTTGCAACACTTATCGGGCTGGCCTTCAAACTTCAGGATCCGGACCATCTTTTAAGCGAACTGGAAGATCGGGGTGTTACCTGCGCCCTACTGCCGCGCAACCTACCCGGTCTCGAGATCGGATTTCGCCATTTCCCACTCAATATCCCATTTCAGAATGGACCGATTCGAGGTCGCAACGTGTTCATTCCGTTGGAGCAGATCATAGGCGGACCTGCCCTCATCGGACAAGGCTGGCGCATGCTCATGGAAAACCTCGCGGCAGGCCGGTCAATTTCGCTTCCTGCGCACGCAACCGGTGCGGCCAAAACCGCCGTTATGACAACAGGTGCGTACGCCCGTGTTCGCCGCCAGTTCCATACGCCAATCGGCTGGTTTGAGGGGGTTCAAGAGGTTCTTGCCAGAATGGGTGGCATGCTTTATGCCATGGACGCCGTTCGAACGATGACAGTCGGGGCAAACGATCTCGGTGAGATTCCGGCCGTACCATCGGCTATCGTGAAATATCATGTGACTGAAATGGGGCGTCAGATTGCTTTGGATGCCATGGATATCCATGGCGGGAAAGGTATCATCCTCGGGCCCAGGAACTATCTTGGTCGCGGCTTCCAGGCCGCACCCATCGCCATCACGGTCGAGGGCGCGAATATCCTGACGCGCAATATGATCATATTCGGCCAAGGCGCCATCCGGTGCCACCCTTTCATTCTGAAAGAAATGGAAGCCGCCCAGAATCCAGACGGACGGACAGCACTCAGGGCCTTCGATCATGCGCTTTGGGCCCATATCGGATTGTTTCTGAGCAATATCGTTCGTGCTTGGACCCTGGGCTTTCATACGGCCCACTGGGCCCAAAGCCCCATTCATGGACCCACGCGCCGGTTTTACCAGCACCTCGAGCGTTACAGTGCCGCGTTTGCTGTACTCGCGGATGCGGCCATGCTGACTTTAGGAGGCGAACTTAAACGAAAGGAGCGTCTCTCGGCACGTCTGGGGGATTTGCTGAGCTTCCTTTACATGACCTCGGCGGTATTGAAGCGCTTCGAAGATGACGGACGGCCCGCCCATGATCTTCCACTCGTCGAATGGGCCTGTCGTCGCCTGATCTATCAGTTCCAAGAGCAGGCACACGATTTTCTGAGAAACTTCCCTAAACGCGGGCTCGCGATATTCCTGCGCGGTGTGGTCTTTCCGACGGGTCGCACATATTCTGCTCCTTCGGATCAGTTGGCTCGTTCGGTCGCCGATTTGCTTACCTCTTCGAATGAGACACGGCAACGGCTTACGGCTGGCGTGAGCTGTGAAGGACCGGGTGCGCGATCCATTGCTCAGCTGGAAGAAGCATTGGCGCTCGCTCCTGAAGCTGAAAAACTCGAACACAAGATTCGCAGCGCCCACCGGGAACTGCCGAGCCGGATTCTGAACGATCTCGAACGGGCTCGCTGGGCAAAAGACGGGGGGGTCCTGACTTTCGAGGAATATTCTATACTCGAGCGCTTCTATGGCCTTGTGTTCGAGATCATTTCCGTAGATGCCTTCCCTCCGGATGCGTTAGGAACAAAGCCGCTTCCGCTGCCCATGGGCGCACAGGTTCTAACCGGGACCTGAACAATGCGCAGAACCGGCAGGGCTTCAATCGTCCAGTCGAACCCAGACAGCCAAACGGGGATGCCCCACACTTTGAACCGGGATGCAATGGTCATGTGATGATGCTTGAAGTCCGGCCGGTGCTTTAATAGAAAAAAAACTCCTTCTTTCCACGGATACGAAGTCGAACCATGCGAGATTTTTCCCTCTGGAAACAAGCAGACGAGACGATCAGGGCATGCGGCTAAAAGTGCACGCAACCCGAATGGTGCGCCCTCCGAAAGCACAACAAAACGATGCCCCCAAAACCGGCACCAGAGCTGGATCACATGCGACCAAAACCAGTGCCGCCCATAATCTGCATGAACAGCAAAAAGAGCGGGGCGGGTGAGCCATATCGCCAGCAAAGGTCCATCGCATAAACTCCGGTGATCTGCTGTCAAAAGCGTCGGACCACCTTCTGGAACGCGCCCGGCCACTCGAACCGGCATCAGGCTCCAAACAACCTGGCGCCACGAAAGATGCTTGGCGATCAATGAAAGAACAGCCTTCATCCGGTTTGCACCTACCGCCCTGACCCCGTTCCTCAAGACAGCAGACCGTCTGACATCGAAGCGGGAAGCCTACTCACAGTAGCTGGAGAGAGGGGTATGATGACGGAATGGATGGCTTGAATCCACCAACTATGGGAACTGTTCCGAAACGATTCAGCCGGCAGACGGATTTGAGTCTCCCGAAAACTGATCGGCAGGGGATCGAGTATCCACAGTTTCAGATTTGTGACAGGCTACTCTGCCCGTTCGTGCCCTGGAAGAAGTCATTCCCCGAAAACTTTATACTACTTGGATGGTCTGACCTTAAGGTAGTAGTAGGCTCGGGTTGCCGCTGAAACGTTTCCAACTTCTGTAAGGTAACCCCTGGAGACACACCATGAAGCCAATTCGTCTGTTTTCCGCACTGACCCTTATTGTGATTTTGACCGGCTGTGCGTCTACCGTCGGGGTAGAAATCGAGCGAAACGCGAACTTTTCCAACTTGAACCGCTTTGCTTGGCTCAAGCCGGGCAAACAGCTGCTCAAAAACCCGATTGTCAATAGCGGGATCATAACGCAACGGGTCAAACGTGCAGCGATAGCAGTACTCGAAAATAGGGGGTTCTCGTACCGCAAGCAACCGGCACAAGCACAATTTCTGATTACTTACCACATCATCAGTCATCGTGAGTTCGTAAACAATCCGCCTTTCTTTCCCGGTTTCGGGTTTGGGTTCCCTTACTATGACGATTATTTCTTTCCGGGAAGCGCAATGATGGAGGGAGGATATGGCTTTGGCTACGGATTCGGATACGGTTATGGAAACTCCTATACGTACCGCAAGGCTGATCTCGTACTCGACATCATCAGTGCCAAAAATCGTCATTTGATCTGGCGCGGCTGGGAATCCCAGATCGTCACGCGCAGCAATTTTTCGACGCGTGCCGTATACCATCTGGTTCGTCACATCCTGCAACATTTCCCGCCACGCTAGCTGCGCACACAACTCTGCGGGTCAACTGAACGATCCGCAAGGCGGCAAGCGGAGTGGTCACGCTCTACACACCCTATTTTGGCTTGCGGGAAGATCCATTTAGCATGGCACCGGATCCCCGTTTCCTGTTTTTGAGCCCTTTGCATCAGGAAGGGTTGGCGCACCTTTTATACGGGGTCACCCAGCCGGGCGGATTCATCGAGTTGTCAGGACCCGTCGGAACCGGGAAGACAACCCTCGTCCGTCGACTGCTGGATCATCCACCAGCGGATTTCGAGATTGCGCTCATTTTCAACCCGAAACAGACACCCAAAGCTTTCATTCGTAACCTGTTACAGGAAATTCAACCCGACGCGTCGCGCGCCATGCACCGTGCCGATCTCCCGTCATTGATCACCTGCATAAATGATCGCTTGCTTGAGATCTACGCCCAGGGACGCCGAGTCATACTGATCGTGGACGAGGCCCAAGCCCTCCCAGTTGAAACCCTCGAACAAATACGCCTGCTTACGAACCTCGAAACCCGCACCACCAAACTCATGCAGATCATTCTCGTGGGCCAACCGGAACTCGATGTACTCCTTGAACGACCGGAACTGCTGCCCTTGCGGAATCGAATCACTGCCCGTTTCCGACTCGGTCCACTCCGCCCCACTGAGACGCGGGACTACATCCACCACCGCCTGCGGATTGCAGGGCTATCAACTCCCTTGTTCACACCCGCCGCTATTCGCGCAGTCCATCGCGACTCACACGGTCTACCCCGGTCCATCAACATCATCTGCGACCGTGCCTTGCTCGGGGCTTTTGTGAAAAGAAGGAGACTGGTGACCTACCCTTTGGCCAGACAAGCGGCTCAGGAAGTGGGAGGGCACTCAAAACCAGGTATCAGTTGGATCCGCCGGGCATTCAGCCGCGCAAATCTGTTGATTTTCTTGTTGATCCTGGCTGGCGGCAGTACGACCCTGCAGCGGGGCCAACCGATGGATCGGGCCCCTATTTCCATGCTGATCAAATATGGACGGTCCGGGAAAATCCGCTTCCAAGGCCCACCTCTCTCACTCCGGACCAGCCATTGAGAAACTCGCGTGTCGATTATCCTTGATGCATTGCGAAAAGCTGAAATGGACCGGATCCATCAAGGAAACGGACCAACGATGCTCGGACCGGATCTCGACCCTGCAAAGGGTGCCCATTATAAAGTGGCTGCCGCGATCGGAGCCGGGCTGATTCTGGGGGTCATTGTGGCACTACTGGGCGTTTATTTCCTGGCCCATGAAAAGCCGCTAGCCCGCTCAGCACGCGTGCCCCGATCTGACTCCGTACAACCGATGCGACCTGCTCTCCATCACCCGGTAACACGAATGCCGGGCCCTGCTGCAAAATCGAGATCCTCCCTATCCGTAGCCTTACCGCACCCCCCCGTCTCTCTGGAAACCCGGCACACGAGTCCACCCGTAACCGCAAACCGCAATCTGCCTGACCAAGTGGGCTGGCAGATCCAGGTTTTCAGTTGGACCCCGCAACGTATCAACCGGTATGTAGTCATTAACATGCATCTTTATCGTACCGGTAGCCACCTCCCAGGCGGGGCCCGCCTGCTGGCAATCCAAAGCGACGGACTTTTGGTCAAATATCATGGCCGCCGCTACTTCGTCCCACGCCCCTGACGACCCTGGAATTCAGAACATGGTTCCTTCGCACCGACCCAGACACGCTGCAGATGCATGGCCATGCATGGGAAATCATTGAGCCCACCCGTCTCTGATCGCCCGATGCGCTGGGTTTGGTTTGACATGGGTCAGCCGCTCCGCATGGTGGCTGAATCCCTGGTGATGTCGATCTGGTAATATCGTTGCAATGACGCGCTCGTTGCTGTCGGCTGATGCTCGAAATCGAACCCCACGCCAGGGACTTTGGTGTTTTCTGACAGCTGGCCTGGGTCTGGCTCTTCTGCTCGTAGCTCCGGTCCAAGCCGATGCCCCTCACGCACCCCAAGATGTCACACGCACCGCTTCAGCGTCTTCGCCACTCGCTCTGTTCCTCAAACATGAGCATAAGCCTTGGCTGCATCTCAAGTTGATCGGGAAAACACGCACCGATCACCCGCTTTTCGCCCTCATTGTCGGGAATCCTTTGCACACCAGGGAAGCGGGAGGGGAATCAAGACTGGTTATCTTGCTGACTCCCGCTCTCGATGATTCCGGTCAGGCCGTCCGCGATTTCGCCGTTCACCTCATCCAGCAATGGTCAACAGAACCCGCTCTGATGCAACATGTGCTTTTGGTTTTTTTCCTGGGACGCGGCTATCGCCCGCAGGCGCAAACCCGTGCAATCTTCCATTGGCCCAATGATTTACCCAACCCATCAGCCGTCTATGCACAGAATCTGCTTTTGGCGCAAACCCCGACGACACAGGCCTGGCTCAAGCTTTTCGTCCGCTGGCACCCTGATCTGGTCACAGAAATTACGATCAGTCGCAAAGCCGCGTGGCGTGACGGATTTTTGTTCGGGGGCACTCCAACCGCTCTCTTGCCGACCGAGCTCGGACAACTCGCCAAGCAACTCACAAACGAGGCGCAGGCCATTTGGGGCCATGCTGATTTGGCAGTGGGCACGTGGATGCAGACGCGCAATCCGGAAAATCCAGCCTGGGGTGTTCAGACCCTTTCAGCTTCACCTCGGCACATCCTCGGCTACAGCGCTTTCGCAAATGTTCCGGCATTTCACCTGGTCTGCAATGACCGCAACCCGGACCATCATAAAAGCCTCCTCATGACCCGTATGATTTCAAACTGGATCACGCTGTTAGCTCGGAAGGGAACTTTACTGCTGCGGGCAGAGCACCACATCGCAACCGAAATCCGATTTCATTATGGAGCATTCAGGAAGCGTTTCCCCATCTACACGAAACTTGAACGCTCCCCAGCCGGATTTTTGCTGAGAACTTATGCTTATACCGAAACGCTGAGCCCGATATCGGGTACGGTATGGACTCGCTATGAATGGAACCTGCCACGCAACTACCTCGTGCCACGTTACAGTCGCCTCTCGGGCCGCGATCCCATGCCGGAGCTCACGGGATACATGATCCCTGCTGGATTTCCGCAAGTCATTTCCATACTGCGGATGCATGGTATCCAAACCAAGCGGCTTTTGGCACCGCTCAAGCTTGAGGTCCAAACTGACCGGCTGAGCCATATCCAATGGGGACGATCGAAACAAGGCCCTGATCGGGATATCGACTCATTCAATGCAAAACCGGAAATCCGCTATTTTGTCTACCCAGCAGGCTCGGTATTTGTCCCGATCCGCCAGCCGCTCGCTCGCCTCATTTACCTCCTTCTTGATATTCAAAGTCCCTTGAATCTCTATCGCCTGGGTTACTTCAGCGCCATCTTCAAGCCGTTGCACATCCGTCCCCAGGGTGCCCTTGAAACACTGGCTCGAACACTCCTTCGACATCATCCACATCTGGCGCGGCGCTTCCTTGTCCGGATCATGCACTCGGGATTTTCCGGGAATCCATCGGCACGCCTCGATTTTTTCTATCGTTACTTGTTTCAGGATCCCATCTCACCCTCTCTCTATCCGGTTGACCGGCTCCCTCGCGCACTTCCCCAAACTCACGCTCTTGCGGCAAGCAGCCGATGAACATACTGGTCGTCGAGGGATCGCGGTTGTATCAGCTCAACTGGGAGAAGATCATCCGTACACTGGGTCAGGTGCCGATCCTCGCAGCCAACGGCCAGGAAGCACTGTCTCTGGCACGTAGCGTCCGTTGCGATTCGGCACTCATCGCCTTCACATTGTCGGACATGGATGGAATCACGTGCGCGGAACTGCTCCAGCAGTCGCCTTTGCACGCCGTGTATTGGCCACTCATTGTGACCTCGAATCCGGACAGCTGGGGAATGGCCCTCATGCAGCATCCACGTTACGAGATTGTGGATCGCCAGGATCGGCACCGTATCAGTACGGCATTGGCAGAGCGGATCGGGGTTCTGCGGTCGCCGCCAGCGTTACCCGTACTTTATCTTGACGATAGCCAGGTCGCTGCTCAACACATGAAAAACCGCTTTGAAAAACTGGGAATCGTCCTGCACCACTTTTTTACACCGGCCGAAGCGCTGCTCGCCTTGCAGAAATCCGCCTATGGTCTGGTGCTCTGCGATGTCTTCATCGAAGATACACAAACCGGATATGCTTTGATTCCAAAAATTCGAGCCCAAACCCTCCCTTCCGGTCCGGTACCGATCATCATGGTCTCAGGCGGAAACGATGATGATCAAAGGCGTCGAGCCTTCGCCGCAGGTGCGGACGATTTCTGGAGCAAATCCGCATCCCTTGAGGAGATCCAGGCACGGATGGAGCGCTACGGCCTGGCACGGAACACGCATAATCTCATCCGGCGCCTCGAGACACGCCTGCTGTCAGAACGGTTGCTGGAACCCCAAACCCGACTGCCCAACGCCCGTGCCTTCCGCGATTACGGATCTTGGCGTTTCAGGACAGGCTTTGAAGGATCTACCGGTATTCAGCTCGCGTTGTTCGAAGTCCTGAACCTGTCCCTGGAAGATGAACCATCCTGGCTGGATCTTTCGAACCCCGAGTTCGTAACACGAATCCGGCATTGGCAGGCTGGGCTTCCTTCCAGCACGTTTTGCGCGTGTTTGTCCCCCCGTCGCTTCGGGATTCTGTCTCCTGCTGAGTTGTCTGGAACCATCCCCGCACAAAACGCTGTCTGGGAGGAACTGACTCATAACCCACCAGATTCCAACGCGCAATGGGAACTTCGTTCCGTTCAGGTCGTAACCCCGACTGAATCCGATTTTGAAACGCATCTTTCAACCCTGGAACGGGAGTTAAGCGTGCTCGAAGAGGAATCCTTGCGCATGATCAAATAGACGGCAGGCAATCAGAATAATCGTCCTGAATGACGCGTTGCGCGCGGGACACTTCCTCCGAGTGGACCTGAAGCTTGATCCCTCCGACTGCCAGTGTGTAGAGCCAATCCATCTGGACAATATGCTGATCCTTGATGCGGACGGTAAACCCCTCGACCTCAAGCCGCCCGGCAACCACTCGGGCATTAAAGACATCATCAAACACTGCGATGGTTACAAAATCCGCAACGTTCCCGATCGCTCCGCTCATACCCTGCGATCTGTTCATGCGGGGGCACCCGGCAAAAGCCATTTAACGAGCACAAGACCGAGTTCGTATAGCCCATACATGGGCAACCCCAGTAAAGTCATCGATAGGGCATCGGGTGGCGTGAGAAATGCGGCGATGATAAAGCAAATCAGAAATACATAGCGCCGGTTGTGTCTCAGTGTCGCTTCCTGCATAAGCCCCGTAAAAACCAGAAGGACAATTACAACCGGCATCTCAAAAGCGACGCCGAACGCCAGCATGAGATGCAGACAAAACCCGAGATAGTTCTGAATATCCGTGGTCATCGCCACTCCACGCGGAGTCACCGAGGCAAAGAAATGAAACGCCATGGGGAAAATGACGAAGTAAGCAAAGGCAACTCCTGCATAAAAAAGCGCAATACCAGAAACCAGTAGCACCCGCGCGAATCGCCGTTCCCTCCGATAGAGCGCAGGCGCCACGAATGCCCAAAGTTCGTAGAGGAATACGGGCATGCATCCCAGCAGGGCCACGAGGAGGGTCAGCTTGAACGGCACGACGAAGGTGGTTGTGACATGAATCGCTATCAGATGACCACCAGGAGGCAGCGCGTCGACCAAAGGAAGCGTCAGCCAGTCGAACAGGGGATTCGCCCAAGGCAAGAGTGCCAGGAAAACGACGGCGAAGACGGCTGCAGATATTAACAGCCTGCGTCTCAGCTCAACAAGGTAGGCTATGAGGGTTGGGCTGAACCATTTCGATTCACGCGCCTCGTTCATTGCGCGGCAGGGGGATCGTGGGATTCTCTTGGGGAAGATTCCTCAGATTCTCGCTCCGGAGCCCTGTGTTCCAGATCCAGCGAACTCTCGATGTCCTCGCTCATGCGGGACCAGATACTTCTTGCCCGCCGAACCCAATACCCGAGTGAACGCGCGACGCCTGGGATTTGTTCGGGTCCGACGACCACTAGCGCAATCAGCGCAAGTACAACGATCTCGCCCAATCCTAAATCAAACACCCGGGCATCCAGTCCGCATCACCCCTCTCCCAACCACTTCGTGCCTCGATCCTCAATAGGTACGGAGCGGTTCGCGTCAGGGTGTTCGATCCTTGGCTTCCTTTGCGGGCTCGGGGGTCTGCGGTTGGTCCGTCTTCGAGGAATCGGCTTTCTTGGTTTCAGAAGTTTCCCCACTGAGTGCTTCTCTGAAACTGCGTATCGCCTTGCCCAGGTCGGGGCCAATCGTTCGCAGGCGACCCGTGCCAAAAATAACCACAACGATCGCGAAGATGATGAGCAGGTGCCAGATACTCAGACCATCAAGTCCCATGGTCTATACCTCCGGCGGACTAACCAGCCCGCTGTAAAGATCATATTTTAGCTTATTTACACGCCTTCGGTTGCCAGGAGAAAGGTAACTGGACCGTCGTTCACGAGATGAACTCTCATCTGCTCGCCAAATCGTCCGGCGCGCGCCATGACCTCACCATAGCGGGAGTGTGCATGGACCAATAGCTGCTCGAAAAGCCGTGCACTGGGCTCGCGAGGCAAGGCCCGGTTCAGGTCCGCACGGTTGCCCTGACGGGTGTCTGCGGCCAAGGTGAACTGAGGCACCCAAATGACGCCACCCGATACGGATTGCACGTTAAGATTCATACGATCCTTCGCATCGGAAAACACCCGGTAATGCATGACTCGATCAATGATGCGCACCGCCTGGTCGCGCCCGTCGCCACGTTCAAATCCGAGAAAGACCAATATGCCGACCCCGATCGAAGCGACGATTTCGCCTTGGACCTCGACACGCGCCTCCTTCACTCTCTGTATCAGTGCTTTCATAAGGCCGCACCCCACTGTCCTGCTGAAGATCCGGATGAAAACATTATAATATCAATAAAATCAATGTCAGAATGAATATAGGCCATAGTTTTCAGACCTTGTCCGAAGCCCCGTGTAAACGATCGTTTACAAAAAGTGTCAACATTTGTTGATATTATTTTCTCCAATCCTTAGGCATACTGGCTTCCGACATGGATCATGCGACGTGCGAAAGGATGGGGTGGGGAGGGTGAGGTCAAATGCGTTGCATGCCCTGTATAACCTCGGGCACCTATCCCCGCCATGGACTGGGTCATCAATCCCCACGGCTTCAACCGTGGGGAGGGGCGCCTAGGCTGATCTCACCGGACACATGACTGCCCAAGGTAACCAGTGTCAAATGAAGACGCGGAGGTTCAGCCTTGGTTGCCGAAATCCAGCAGTTCATACCCGGGCCAGCCGGACCAATCGAAGCCCGCATCGGGAACACGATAGTAGAAGCTTTACAAGCGCCTCAAGCGATCGCAGTCATCTTTCATCCACACCCGCTTTTTCAGGGCACCCTGGACAACAAGGTGGTATTCACTCTGACGCGTGCTGCGGGAAATCTCGGTGCACACACGGTCCGGTTCAATTTCCGTGGCGTAGGTGCAAGCGCTGGGCGGTACGATGAGGGAGTAGGCGAGCTCGACGATGCCCTTGCGGTCATCGGTTGGGCCCGTTCAAACTGGGGGAAGGATCTTGCCTTATGGCTGCTCGGGTTCTCCTTTGGTGCCGGGATTGCGATCCGTGCGGCTCGCCCATCCAGCGCCCGCATACTGGTCAGTATCGCGCCTCCCGTCGAACACTTGGCGCTCAAGGATGAAGAGCGACCCCTGTGCCCATGGCTCGTCATCCAGGGAGGAAAGGACGAAGTGGTATCTCCAGAATCCGTTCAACGCTGGTGCCGAAACCTGAAGCACCCGCCCGAACTCAAGCTGTACCCCGAAGTCACCCATTTCTTCCACGGACATCTCGTGCCGCTCAGGGCAACCGTTACTGATTTTTTGAGCGCGCACCAAGGGAGTTTCTGAACTCGTATCGGCGCCTCCCGGCACTCACCCGCAACCGGCGTTGCTACATGAAAGTGACGGGAGGTTTCAGTACGTGACGAGTCCCTCGTCCCATGGAATGCAATTACGCCATATCCTTGAGTTTCTTGAGCGCAAGAACCTTGACGACGTTGCGAGCGGGCCTGGCTTTGAAGGTCGTGGGCTCCCCGGTAAACGGATTGACTCCCTTTCTTGCCTTCACCGCTGGCTTGTGAACCAGCTTGATTTTGAGTATTCCCGGAAGAACGAAAAGACCAGCGCCTCTTTTCCCAAGGCTTTTTTTGATCTGCCCCTCAAGTGCGTCAAACACCGCGGAGACCTGTTTACGGGTCAAATCGGTTTCCCCGGAAACCGTCCGAAGCAGCTCACTCTTGGTCAGAGGTTTGGCAGCGTGATTGTTGCTAGGCATGTGATTCCTCGTAGTTGAAGGGATGAAAGACGAACCCCGTAAAATGTACCATAACGCCAACCGGAAAGGTGAACACGAGTAGACGAGACATGACCCGCACCACACTCCCGCTCACGCACCGCCCAGGCACTTGAGCCCCAAAGTAGCGCCGGGGACAGCTCGTCCACCAACCCTGATTTAAGGTATCCGGATGGTTGGCAGCAAGATGTTGACAAAGAATAGGAATACCAGCGCCAAAACGGGAGAAAAGTCGAACCCAGCCGTCGGAGGCAGTAGACGCCGAAGGGGTCGCAGGATCGGCTCGTTGATCGTATCCAGCAAACTCAGCATGGGGTGGCCTGGATAGGTCGAAAACCAACTCAGAACCACCCCTGCAATCAGTGTAAAAATATAAAGATCGTCAAGCAGTGTCAACGTCTTCACCCCAGCGGCGAGGATCAGCATCTGCCAGGGGATGCCATGTCCCGCGATCCAGAGGGAAAGGACCCCGAGATCGAGCCAGCAGAAGAGGAGCGCAAACATGAGGCTCCACCAATCCCTGCGCAGTCGGCGACCCCCCCCATAAAGGTAGAAGGGGCGCAAAAGCGGCCAGGTCACCCTTCCAATCCCCTGGATGAGGGGATGGCGCGGATCCAGCCGGCTAAAACTCAGCGCAAAGCGTAACAGGAAGAGGAGCGCGTACAGCGTAAATGCGAAATTGATCAGGAATATCCAAGCGCTCGACCAGTGAAAAATCATGGATTCGTCTCCGACTGGGGATCTACAAGATCACGGGTTCGTTCATAGGCCGCCCGCACGGCGGCGACGATCGAATCTGAAAAGTCAGGCTGGGCGAGGTGGGTGAGCGCGGCTGCCGTCGTTCCACCAGGCGAGGTCACCTGTTCGCGCAGGGTCTGGAACGCTCCCTTGGCTTCCTGGGCCAGGGCCATGCTACCTGCGCCCGTCCCAAGGATCAGCGCACGTGCCATATCACGCTCCATGCCAAGAGCATGTGCCGCTGTTTCAAGTTGTTCCATAAAGTAGAAGAAATAAGCAGGGCCACTGCCGGATAGTGCGGTTACCACATTCAGAAGGCTCTCCTCCCGAAGCCAGAAAAGCCTGCCCAAACGGCCGAACAGACCCTCGAGAAGCATCCGGTCAACTTTCGCAACCGGGTCTGGGATGTAGAGCGCAATGACCCCCTGTCCCAGCTCGACCGCCAGATTCGGCATGGCTCGCGCAACGGTCACCGAACCCGGTATCCATTGCCGCAGGTGGGTGATCATCGCGCCCGCAGCCAGACTGACGAGTAGCCGCCGACGGGTTCCCCAACTCCCCTGGAGAGGGGGCAGAACAGCAGCCAGCGCGGTCGGACGAACGGCCACCAGAACCACATCAGCCTGCTCAACCACGTCTCGATTATCAGCCAGCGCCACCACGCCATAGTCCCTTTCGAGACTCAGCTGCCTCGTGGCATCCGGCTCCCCGATTCGTATGCGGTAGGCCTCCATTCCGGACCGGATCAATCCGGCTACAAAGGCCCGGCCGAGATGCCCCCCGCCAAGGATCGCGATCCGGTAATCGTCCGAGGCACCCGACTCTTTTCCAGCCGATGGGCTATCCGGGGAGGGATCGCTTGCTGTTCGGTGCACTTCGCTATACCTTTAAGGGGGTTGAAAGCCGTAGAGGAGCCCACAACATGGCCGAAGAAGCTGTAAAAATCCTGGATATCACCCAGCTCCTCCAGTTTGGCGTACGAAATAACGCCTCGGATCTCCATCTGTCATCGGGAGAACCTCCCATGATTCGGGTCGACGGAGATATCCGACGAATCAACCTGCCGGCCCTCGAAGGTAAAAAAGTACACGACATGATCTATGACATTATGAACGATAAACAACGCAAACAATTCGAGGAGTTTCTCGATTGTGATTTTTCCTTCGAGATCAGCGGGGTCGCACGCTTCCGGGTCAATGCGTTCAACCAGAAACGCGGGCCCGGTGCTGTTTTCCGGACCATTCCGTCCACGGTGCTCACCCTGGAGGATCTGGCGACTCCCTCGATATTCAAGGAAATCTCACTGCAGCCACGCGGATTGATACTGGTCACGGGTCCCACGGGCTCCGGTAAATCGACCACCCTCGCAGGCATGGTCAACCACGTTAATGAAAACCTGATGTCGCACATCCTCACGATTGAGGACCCTATCGAGTTTGTTCACGAAAGCAAGAAATGCATCGTCAACCAGCGCGAAGTCCATGAGCACACACTCGGTTTTGCGGAAGCGTTGCGGGCCGGTCTGCGTGAAGACCCGGATGTCATCTTGGTAGGCGAGATGCGCGATCTCGAAACCATTCGCCTTGCACTCACAGCAGCCGAGACGGGGCACTTGGTATTCGCCACCCTCCATACGAGCTCAGCAGCCAAAACCATCGATCGCGTCGTCGATGTCTTTCCTGCCGCCGAGAAGGACATGGTGCGCACCATGCTCTCCGAATCGCTGCGCGCGGTCATCTCTCAGACACTCATGAAACGCATGGGAGGCGGACGGATCGCTGCTTTCGAGATTATGATCGCAACGCCTGCGATTCGTAATTTGATCCGGGAGAACAAAGTCGCTCAAATGTATTCTGCCATTCAGACCGGCCAATCCCATGGTATGCAAACGCTTGACCAATGTCTCGCCGATCTGGTCAAACGCGGCTTGGTCGCCCGCGATCAAGCCCGGGCCAAGGCCAGCAACAAAGATCTGTTCGCATAGCGCAGAGGAATCCCATGGACCGCGATCAAGCTGTCAAGTTTATCCAAGACCTTCTTCGGATCATGGTGCAGCGCCACGCATCCGATCTTTTCATCACGGCTGACTTTCCACCTGCGATGAAAATCGATGGCGAGGTCAAACCGGTCTCGGATCGCCCATTTACGGCGGAGCAGGCGGCAACCCTTGTGCGATCCCTGCTGAATGACCGCCAGTCGAGAGAGTTCGACGCATCCAAAGAAGTCAACTTCGCCATTGCCCCCCTGGGTATTGGACGTTTCCGGGTTAGCGCATTCGTCGAACAGGGTCGGCTCGGAGCGGTGCTTCGTACGATCAATACCCAGGTTCCGAACATCCGTGAACTGGATCTGCCCCAGGTCCTCGAGCCGATTGCGCTGACCAAGCGCGGGCTCGTGCTCGTCGTGGGCGCAACCGGATCGGGCAAATCAACGACGTTGGCGGCCATGATTCACCATCATAATACTCATGCGCACGATCACATCGTTACGATCGAGGATCCCATTGAATACGTTCATAGTCATGCCTCCTGCATTGTCACTCAGCGGGAACTCGGTATCGATACCGAATCTTGGGGATCCGCACTCAAAAACACGCTGCGTCAGGCTCCGGATGTCATCCTCATTGGTGAGATCCGCGATACGGAAGCGATGACTTACGCGGTCGATTTCGCCGAAACCGGGCATCTCTGCCTGAGTACACTCCATGCAAACAATGCCAACCAGGCGTTGGACCGAGTCATCAACCTCTACCCACTGGCACGGCGCCAGCAGTTACTCATGGATCTTTCCTTGAATCTCAAGGCAATGATATCCCAGCGTCTACTCAGACGAGCCTCTGGATCCGGGCGGGTCGCAGCCATGGAAATCCTGATCAATACGCCTCTTGTAGCAGATCTCATTTTCAACGGGCGCGTTGCTGAACTCAAGGAGCTCATGGCTAAATCAACGGGGCTTGGCATGCAGACATTTGACCAGTCCATCTTTGATCTTTATGAAAGGGGCGTGATCAGCTACGAGGAAGCCATTCGCAACGCGGATTCCCAGAATGAGCTTCGCCTTCGAATCAAACTGGAAAGCCACCGGGCGAGTCGCCCTCAGGATGACGATCTCGGTGGGCTGAAACTCGCTGAGGGTGCACCGAAAAGCACCGCACCGCTGCGCAACCCGAGATGACCGCCCTTTGGCTGCTCGGGACAAGACAGATCTCGCCTTAGGGAAAGAAGCATGAATCTCGAACCTTATCTCCGTCTCATGGCGGAACAAAAAGCCTCCGATCTCTATCTCACCACCGGTTCACCGATCAAGATCCGTGTACAGGGTCGGATCCTGTCCGTTGGGAAAACCATCCTCGATGTACCCATGATTCGCGAGGCCGCTCTGGGGATCATGCCCGAAGCGGTAGTCGATCAATTCGAGGAAAAACACCAGGCCGAGTTTGCCATGGATGTAACTGATCTCGGTCGCTACCGCATCAATGCGTTCCTGGAACGCAGTCGCGTCGCGATGGCCATCCGGTTTATCCCCCAAAAAATTCCGGAACTGTCGACTCTCGCCTTGCCCCCTCTTCTCACCGAACTCACCGAGCTGCGCCGAGGTCTGATTCTCGTGGTTGGCGCAACCGGTGCGGGGAAATCAACGACCTTGGCGGCAATGATCGATTATCGAAACGCCCAGCATACTGACCATATCCTCACCATCGAGGACCCGATCGAATACGTGTACACCAATCGTCAATCCATCGTCAACCAGCGTGAGATTGGAAACGACGTTCACAGTTACGCTGATGCGCTGCGCAGTGCGCTCCGAGCTACTCCGGATGTGATTCTGATCGGCGAAATCCGGGACCAGGAAACCATGACCGCAGCCATCGAAATGGCGGGCACCGGTCATCTCACGCTCGCTACACTCCACACCAGCAACGCGCACCAGACGCTTGAGCGGATCCTGAATCTTTATCCCGAATATGCCCGACGGCAGATCCTGACCGATCTCTCTGTCAACTTGCGCGCGATTATCGCCCAACGCCTCATCCCCAACCTGCAGGCCAAGCTGGTTGCCGCTGTGGAAATTCTGCTCAACACGCCGCATATGGCGGACGTGATCCGCAAAGGGGATCTCGACAGCATACGGGAAGCCATGGAACAAAGTGCGGAATCAGGTATGCAAACTTTCGATGTGGCCTTGCACCGCTTGTACCGCGAAGGCATCATCGACCTGCAAACAGCGTTGGGTTTTGCCGATTCGAGGACCAATCTCGAAAGCAAAATCCGATTCTCCTGATTATTTTCATCATCCCCATGACTGCACGAAGCATCCGATCCCGGCACTGGCTGCACTACCCCGCAATCATTTTCGGGGTGATCCTGGCCGCGTCAGCCGAAGCCGGCGTTCCCGGATCCATTTTGTTCAAACCCTCGCGTGCCCATGCGGTCGCACTGTCACCGGAAGGTCACTGGCTTGCTATCGCAGGTTATTTTCGCTCTCATCAGAGAGAACTCCTGGCACTCATTAACCTGCGTCACGCAGGCCGCCGGGCAACCCTCCATCTGGTCCGCCAGAGCGAGATTGCTCATTTGCACTGGGCTCGTCACGGACTGCTTCTGGTCAGCACTCGGCTCAAGCTCGCAGGCTATCACACGCCCTTCCCGAGCGGAGAGATCTGGGTCGTTCGGATCAATGGTGCAAAAGTTCATCCGGCACACTTGCTGGCTGGATTCCGGAAACATCGACTCGAGTTCAACTTTTCATTCAACCGGATTCTGGCCAGCTCCGCCCAGCACACCAACCGGATCGTGGTGGAACGGTACTCCTACGCTGATCCGGCTCCGCTAGCTGAATCCGTGAATCTCCGGACCGGATTCACCCAGACCTTGATCCACAGTCCACTAACCAATGGCAAGCTGCTCACGGACCACGCGGGCCGGGTCAAACTCGCATTCGGCGCCAACTCCCTGTCCGGGCAAGCCGAGCTCTGGTATCGGACCGGGCATTCCCTGCGATGGGAAAATCTGAGCGGACTGCTGCGCGGGGAAGGCCCTGCTTCCCGTGCACGCCCGATCGGTTTTTTGCCTGGTGATCGCCGTTTTTACCTGCTCAGAACCAGTCGCTACGGTACCCTCGGCCTGTACGCGGTCAATCCCTCCAACTCCGCCGAGACCCGTCTCTACGTGAGCAGGAGACATGACATCCTCAAGACCTTCACCGCACCCTCGGGCAGGATTTACGCGGTCTGGACTGGCATCGCCCACCCTCACTACACTTTTCTCGACCCACACAACGAAGAGGCGCAATGGATCCACCTCCTCGAACCGATTTTCCGCAAACAAACGATCCGGATTTTGGGCGTGACCACGCGCAACAATCTGGCTCTGATCCGCGTACAGGGAGACCGCAACCCGGGAGATTATTATCTCTTCAATCCGGGGACACATACCTTGCGCTACCTCATGAGTGCAAGCCCCGATATCGAACCTCCGACGCTCTCACGATTGCATAGCTTCCGCCTAATCTGGCACAAATGGAGGGAGTCCCTTTACGTCGCTTTTCCTCATCTGACCGCTCGTAAACGCCGCGGGATCATGATCTGGATTCACGACCATCCATTCGTAGACGGCATCCAGAAATCTTTTGATCCAAGGATCCAAGATCTCGTGAGCCATGGATTTGTGGTCGTTGAAGTCGATTACCCGGGCTCGTTTGGAAGTGGTGCTGCCTGGAGGCGGGTGGGGTACGGACATTGGAGCGGCATCATGCTCAGGGGAATCTGGGCGGCGGCTCGATGGGCGGAATCCCGCCATTGGGCACCGCCCGGACGCCTCGCACTGATCGGAACCGGGTATGGCGGTTACGCCGCACTGACCCTTGCGGCCCTGCACCCGAAAGAGGTTCAGGCGGTGGTCTCACTCAACGGGTACTACAACCTGCAGCTCCTTCGAACACGACTCGACAGAATGTGGCGCACTCCTGCCGGGCGCAGATTTATAAACCGGACACTCGGCAGGAAACATCTGCGAGCGCGATCGCCGATCACACTCGCGAGCCGGATACGGGCTGCCGTACTGCTGATCCAGGGAGAGCGGGACGAGCAGGCACCTCCAAGCGATCTCAATGAAGTCACGGCCGCACTCAATCGCGTCAAGACCCCCGTTCAAGTCCTCAGGGAATCCACCCAAGGCCATCGGTTTACTGGATTTCATGTAATCACACGGATCTGGAGCACGATCCTGACTTTCCTCAATCGGGCATTCCACCATCATTCGGTCAGGAACGCGCCGCCCCATGCTGACTGACACCATACAGTCCAGTCGGCGGGGCTCGCGCTCAACCACTGACGGTAGCCGAGGAGCCGCGGCCTTCCTGGCAAAACTCGATCGTCTCGGCATCGACGGTCTCGAAGATCTCCTATTCGCACTGCCTCTGCGCTATGAAGATGAAACCAGACTCATTCCGATCGGTGCCATGACTCCCGGCCAGACGGGGATGATCCAAGCGACCATCGAGCTGACCGAAATCCGTTACGCGCCGAGGCGTCAACTCATCTGCCGGATTGCAGATGGCACTGGCTTTCTGAATCTGCGTTTCTTCCATTTCCATGAGATTCAGCGCCAGGCACTGCAACGGGGTAAATGGATTCGCGCGTTCGGCACCTGCCGCGAAGGGCCGCTTGGCCACGAACTCATTCATCCCCGCTACCAGGTTTTCCACTCGGAACGACTACCCCCGCTCCGGGACCGGTTGACTCCGGTTTATGCCAAACGTGACGGGATCAGCTCGAAGCGAACCGCCGGGCTCGTGGATTCGGCTTTGGCATTGCTTCGGAGCGGGCAGCTGGCACTCGTCGATCGATTGCCCCGGCCACTCATGACTGACTCAACTCGATCAGATCTCATCGATGCGCTCGAAAACATTCACCGGCCACCGCCGGAGGCTTCTGCTGAGCATCTCTCCGAGTGGCTGGCACCGTTTCGCCAGCGCCTGGCTCTGGAAGAGCTCTTGGCTCACGCCCTGTCGCTTCAGAAAATCCGGAATGAGTGGATTGCATCCCGCTCCTATCCCATCCGGATCGAGCCGGATGACCTGAACCGGTTTGTCACATCACTTCCCTGGCAGATGACCCATGCGCAAATCCGGGTGTGGCAAGAGATCAAGCGGGATCTCGAGCGGTCGATTCCGATGCTGCGTCTGCTGCAAGGGGATGTGGGCTCAGGGAAAACGGTACTGGCCGCCCTTACGGCATTCGTTACCATCCGGAATCAGGGCCAAGCTGCCGTAATGGCCCCAACGGAGCTTTTGATTCACCAGCATGTTCAGACTTTCACGAGATGGCTCGCACCCCACAATATCCCTGTGCGATCGCTGCATTCCCATTTGACACGCAAGGAACGCCGGGAGCTGCTGGAAGAGCTGGCCCATGGACTACCTTGCGTCGTCCTCGGGACCCAGAGCCTCTTCCAGAGCGATGTCGAGTTTCCCAACCTCATGACCATCGTCATAGACGAGCAGCACCGTTTTGGCGTTGCACAGCGCTTGAACCTCGCCGATAAAGGAATCCAGAGACCCCACCAGCTGATCATGACCGCAACACCGATTCCGCGCACTCTGGCCATGTCACTTTATGCCGGGTTGGATCAATCCCGTCTCGATGAGTTGCCTCCCGGCCGGATTCCCGTGGTCACAGTGGCACTGCCGGAGAGTCGGCGACCAGAGTTGATGGATCGACTCGGATCGCTCTGCCGGGGAGGCCAGCAGGTATTTTGGGTCTGTCCCCGGGTCGAAGATGCCGAAGGCAGCAGCGGGCGTGCTGTCGAGACCGCCCTCCACGAGCTGCATCGCGCATTACCGGATCTGCGTATCGGGATGATCCATGGGCGTCTCGCGACCGAGGCACGCCAGCGGATCGTGGCAGATTTTCAGGAAGGTCAGATCGATATCCTCGTGGCAACCACTATCGTCGAGGTGGGCGTCGACATTCCACGAGCGAATGTGATGGTAATTGATGGAGCCGAACGTCTCGGACTCCTTCAGCTTCACCAGCTCCGGGGCCGCGTGGGCCGCGGAACCCAAAGTGGCCAGTGCCTGCTCGTCTACGGGCCCCTATCGCCTGAGGCACAGGCACGACTCGACATTCTGCGCAAAACGACCGATGGATTTCTCATTGCCGAGCGCGATCTCGAAATCCGCGGACCCGGAGAACTGTGGGGGACCCGGCAAAGCGGCGGACTGGCATTCCGGATAGCGGATCTCTACCGTGATCGTGCACTTTTGGCACGCATCCCCCAAGCCATCCGGCTGGTTCAGGAACAATACCCCGAAAGCGTAGAGCCGTTGATGCAACGCTGGCTGGGCGAAAGCCTTCGTTATGGCCAGGCTTGAGCCGGTACCCGAGAAGACGACTCAACCTGAGCTCGATGTTCAGACCCCCAAATAGGGATTATTTTTCCGGAATTTAGATTGACGGAAACTCCGGATTGAGTTCAGTCAATCGGTGTGCTATACATCGATCAAGAAGTGTGTTCGTGACAGGGCAATGTCGAAACCACGCCGTATCAGAGTGATCACCCTCACTGTCGCGTTGCTGACAGCAGCAGGAATAGGTGCCATCCTCCTCGTCCCGCGGCACCAGATGGCGCAGCCGGCAGCCCGCGTCTCAGCTGTCAGAAGAGCGGCTCACTCCGGCGTAACCTGGCCGAATACGCATTTAGAGTTCGTCCATAAGCGGGCTTCTGATAGCTTCCATTACTACGATCCTCTGCATGATCCGCCGCCGTCTGCAACCCCACAGCAGCTCAAGAGCTGGAGTCAGTTAACCTATCGATTGGATCTCGAAAGTATTCGGCCGGATCTCTCGGGTCCGTCCTTGGCCAGTCTCGACAAAACAGAAGCGGCTCTTGCCAACCAAGGCAATATGCGGGCAGCGACGCTGCTGTTCAAGGGATTCGCATACTGTTCTTTAGACGCCCTAGTTCTTCCTGCTGACCCACTCGCACTGAAACAGAAAATTGCCCGGATGAATGCCACCCGCGAGGATATGCATCGGCTGCCTACCTCGCATCTCGCTTCCGCGATCACCCGCTTGAAGGAAAGCTATCACTTTTGTTTGGGGGAGTCCTACCAGAAGCTAACCACGGTCGTACACTGGGCCCGGATTGCAGCCTGGAGCCTCAATCCACGGACCATGTGGGTTCTTGAGCATACGGGACCCGGTGGTATCGTAGCTCTTACTGAAAAACGGAAGCAAACGCAGGCTATGGATGCACGAATGGAGCAAGTAATCATCGATCGCGCAGCCCGTGCCGGCGTCGCGGCAGCCTGGTTCAGCTGGAGCAAGATCTATCTTTATGGCTCGTATGGTCATCGCAAGAATCCGACGCGAGCCTTTGCCGGGCTGTACACCGCCTATCTGCTGACCCGCTCGCCTGCTTTGGCCTATAGAATCTGGAAGGAGAGCCAAGGGACGATCACCGCCAGCGAGATTCAGGCTGGCGAG
>JAJZBR010000057.1 GCA_021798795.1 Pseudomonadota bacterium | reverse complement strand
ATCCGGATGATGGCGTGAGCGGCTCCCTCTGATGCATGTAGTGGCGCAAGATCCCATATAAGGTGAAGTAGAGCGCGAGACCGAGGATTCCACCGAGCAGCGCCCAGGCCAGAAGCCCCTCAACGAGGTAACGCCACAGTCGCCCGAGAGCATAGAGCCATCCCTCGTGGAACCAGAGCAGGATGCTTTTTTCGTCGAGGGGGAGACGCCGTCCGGTCACGATCCAGTGTCCGAGCGCCAGAAACGGCACGAGGAGCAGGATCTCGAGCGGATACATGAGATAGTTGACGAGCTGGATCAGGGCCAGATTGAGCCCGAAAGCCAATGCCACGAGCGTGCAGAGCGCGGTTGTCGTTCCGATGACCGGCGTGAGCCCCAAAACGACTCCGCAGGCGATGGTGAGTGCGATCTTTTCAGCCGTGAGCCCCTGGACGATGAGTGCGCGGATCAGTGCGACGATCTTGCGGAATGGATTTTGCATGGTATGAATTTCGGATTGTTTGGGGTCGGACTCAAGACGGGTTGCATCGCGTCTCGGGGCTGTCTTTGGTTTGGAAAGATTGTAAAGGGGATGGGTTTCAGTGCTCTGAGTGGGTTGGCGGAGTTTGCCCCGGTTTCAGATCGCTTGGCCGAGCAGCATCCCGATGCGCACACGCAATCCCTCGAGTGCCTCGGGTCGACGGATGGCCACAAACACCGTATCGTCTCCTGCGAGGGTACCTGCGACCTCTTCCAGCTTGAACTGATCGATCTTGAGTCCGAGTGCTTGGGCGAATCCCGGAGAGGTCCGGATGACGATGAGGTTGGGTTCTGACAGCTCGATCACGAACGTGAGTGGGTTGGCTGTGCGAATAGGCTCGAAATGGGCATAGCGGCCCTGGATTTTTCGGATCGAGAGCCGTGAGAGGCGACGCGAGAGCGTAGGTTGGGTAAGAGTGAGTCCCCGTTCGCGGAGTTTGGCTAGAAGCACGCCTTGGTCTGAAATGGTCTCTTCCATGACGAGTTGCAGAATGACGTCGTCGGGTGTGCTTTTCATAACTATTATTATACGCTGAATAATAAATAATATTTATTAAAATATGAAATATTAAATAATATTCTTGACTTTTCGATTATTAATGAATATTATTAGATTTATATTTATTTTTATGCAGAACATAGATGAACCCAGAGGCATCCGATCCTCTCCTTGGTCCCCCCCCAATCTGGCCGATTGAAATCACCCGTGGGCGCAATGATCGGGTCTGGAGCGCGGATGGCCGCATGTTTTACGATTTCTACGGCGGACACGCGGTCGCACTCACCGGTCATACGCACAAGCATGTCCGTCGCATGGTCGCACGCCAGATGCGAAAACTCATTTTCTATTCCACATCGAGCGGGCTCGAAATCCGTAACCGGGCGGCTCGGGCCCTGGTGCAAAAACTCCCCCCCGGTCTCGGGCATGTCTTTTTTTCGAACTCAGGGGCCGAGGCGAACGAGAATGCGCTGAAGATCGCCATCCAGCTGACCGGGCGGAAAGGACTTCTCGCCTTTGAGGGTTCGTTTCACGGACGTACCCTTCTCGCGCTCTCGGTCACGGATGATCCAGGGATCCGGGATCCGTTCCGTGATCTCGGGCCTCCGGTCGAGTTCCTGCCCTTTGCGGATCAGGCGGTCCTCGAAAAGGTCGATTTCCGATCGGCTGCAGCCGTCATTGTCGAGCCGATCCAGTCGATGGGAGGCATCCGGATGGCCGATCCCGCCTGGTACCGGCGTCTCATCGAGCGTGCGCACGAGGCGGGCTGTCTCGTCATCTTCGATGAGATCCAGACTGGGCTCGGTCGCACCGGGGACTGGTTTTTTTCCGGGGGGGCAGGAATGGTGCCGGATCTTCTCACCCTGGCCAAGGGATTGGGATCCGGGATTCCGGTTGCGGCGACCGCGTTTCGGGACGATCTCGCCGCCTCACTCAAACCCCACGATCTCGGCAGCACCTTCGGCGGGGGGCCGACTGCCATGGCTGCACTCGTCGCCACGCTCGAGGTACTCGAGTCCGAGCGTTGCATTCCGCATGCGCAAACACTTGGATCGAGGCTGGCGGATGGGATCCGCGCTCATGCAGGATACGAACCCCTCGGGCGCGGGCTCCTCATCGGACTCAAGACGACCGGTCTGGCCCGTCCACTCGGTGAAAAGCTCTTCCATGAGGGGTTTCTGGTCGGATTGAGTCGCGATCCGAGAGTGCTCCGCCTGCTACCGCCACTCACGCTCCGGGAGCGCTCGGTAGATCGCTTCCTCGAAGCCCTTGATCGGATCCCGACGCCATGAGGCATCTCACCCGGTTTGCCGATCTCGGAGCAGATGGAGTGGAGCGCCTCATCGGACGGGCTCTTTCCTTCAAAAGCGGGTGCATCCCGGATGCGCTCCGGGGGCGGATCCTCATCCTTCTGTTTCTGGCCCCATCGCTCCGGACGCGTGTGTCGTTCCAGGTCGCGATGGCTCGCGCCGGTGGATCGACGATCGTGCTCGAGGCCGGAGGGGGCATGTGGCCGCTCGAGACCCGGGTGGGCGTGGTCATGGACCAGGATCGGATCGAGCACATCGAGGAGGCGCTCGGCACGCTCAGCCGTTATGGCGATGCCCTGGCCGTACGGGTTTTCGCCGCGCTCGAGTCGGATGCTCTGGATCTTGCGGATCCCTTTCTGAACCGGATCCGTGCGGGAGCTGGAATTCCAGTGATCTCCATGGAATCTGCGGCGGAGCATCCCTGTCAGGGGTTGGCCGACGCGATGACCATTCGCGAGCATCATCCGGATTCCCGCCAACTGCCGGTCCTCCTGCGCTGGGTACCTCATGTCAAACCCCTGCCCAAAGCGGTTCCGAACTCGTTTCTTCTCACTGCGGCGGCACTCGGCTGCCGGATCACGGTCTCCGCACCCCTTGGATTTGAGCTCCCCGCTTCTGTGATCGGGGCCGCTCGCACCCTCGCCGCAGCGCGGGGAGGCGGAGTAACCGAATCGGCGGATCCGGATTGCGGCCTGGAGGGGCAGCAGGTGCTCTACATCAAATCCTGGGGACCCTCAGGCGATCCCGGAAAGCCCCCCCCTTCCGGATGGCATCCCGACTGGCGGATCGGATCTGACTGGCTCGAGCGGACACCCGCTCAGGCGCTCCTGCTCCATTGCCTGCCCCTCCGCCGCAATGTCGAGATCGAGGAGGCTGCGCTCCGGAACCCGCGCTGCCGCATTTTCGATCAGGCGGAGAACCGGATCTATGTCCAGCAGGCCGCTCTCGAATGGCTGTGGGAATCCGGGACATGACCACGCGATCGGGTGACCCCTATGCCGTACTCCGGATCGCGGCCCAGTATGTCAGCCGTTTTCGCGGCTCGCTTTTTGTGCTCAAGCTTTCCGGTATGCTCGCAGAAGATCCCCTCCGGATGAGCGCGCTTGCAGAACAGATCCGGCTGATCGTCGCATTCGGGATCCGCGTCATTCTGGTGCATGGCGCGGGTTCGGAGATCGACCGGGAATGTCTGCGATGCGGGATTGCGATAGAGAAGATCGGTGGCCGGCGCATCACGACTCCGGCCGTACTCGAGATCGTCACTGAGAGTTACCGGATGATCAACCAGAAGTGGGTGATCGCGCTCGAGGCAGAGGGTCTCAAAGCCGTTGGAGTCACCGGGCATACGGGTGGGCTCCTCACTGCAACGCCCCGCCCCGATGGGCCCGCCCCGGGCAGGGCGGGTCCGGTTTCCTGGGGGGCGGTGGGTGACCTCGAGGGGGTCGATGCGGAAGGCTTCCGTGCCTGGATGGAACAGGAGACCATCGCGGTGGTGGCGCCCCTGACCCGAGGCCCCCATGGGGAAATCCTGAACAGCAACGCCGATACCGTTGCTGCTGGGGTGGCTGCCTGCCTCGGTGCGGGCAAACTGATCTTTCTGCTCAACGTACCCGGTCTCCTCAGGAACCGGGCGGACCGGACGACCGTGATTCCCTACGCGGATCTTGCCGATCTCGCAAGGCTTGAAATCGAGGGGGGGATCCAGGATGGCATGATCGTCAAGGTGCGCGCCCTGGAATCCGCGCTCCGCAGAGGCGTCGAGAGCGCGCACCTCGTGAGCGGAACGGATCCGGACGCCCTCGTGCGCGAGGTGTTCACACACGAGGGCAGTGGAACCATGATCGTTGCGAGCAAACCTGAGACGGTCCCATGAAAACGCTTTGGACCCAAACCGGGATCCAGCCGGGAGGCATCCCGGCCTTTCTCGCGGGGGAGGATGCCTGGGTCGATGCCCGACTGCTTCCGGAAGACGTGCGTGCGAGCGCAGCCCATGTGCGTGCGCTTGTGGATGGGGGGTTTCTGAGCGAACAACAAGGTCGGGAGCTGATTGGCGCACTCCGGGCGATCGGTGTCACCGCACCCAAGATCTTGCCGGACGATGTCGAGGACGGACAGACCTATCTCGAGATCGAACTCATCCGCAGGCTCGGCGATCTCGGGGCACGGATCCATCTCGGCCGTTCGCGCAACGACCAGGTAGCAGTGGCGCTCCGGCTCTATCTCAGGGACCAGCTTTTGGCCTGTGGCCGGGATCTCGTGATCCTCGGCCGGAGATTCCTCGATTTTGCCGACCAAAACGGTGCGCTCGCCTGGGCCGGCTATACGCATTTGCGGCGTGCCATGCCGTCGGATCTCGGCCAGTGGACACTCGCTTTTGCCTGGCCCCTGGCCGAGGATCTCGAGATTCTGCCCGCGCTCTACACGCATCTCAACCGTTCCCCGCTCGGGGCCGGCCCCGGGTTCGGGGTGCCGCTTGCACTCCATCCCGAAAAAACAGCCGCTCGTCTCGGTTTTGCGGGTGTCGTTCCTTCGACCCTCGATGCCGTGGGCGGCCGCGTCCGGCAGGAGGCCTGGTTCACGCACTGGCTCGCGAGTCTTGCGGCGACACTCGAAAAGTATTACTGGGATCTCGCGCTTTTCACGACGGAGGAGTTCGGGTATTTCCTGCTTGGATCCGCTCTCACGACCGGGTCTTCGGCCATGCCGCAAAAGCGCAATCCGGACGTGATCGAAATGGGTCGTGCGCGTTCGCGCGAAATCGTGGCGCGTGCCCATCTCGTGATGGATCTCGGGGGTGGGTTGCCTTCGAGTTATCATCGGGATTTCCAGATCACGAAACCCGAACTCGTCCGCGTCCTGGACCGGGCGCGCGAGCTTTTTGCCGTGACCCGGGAGGTGATCGCATCCCTCATCCCGGATCCGGAACGTCTCTTGGGCAGTCTCAAACCGGATGTGTTCGCGACCCATGTCGCCTACGCGCGGGTGCTGGCTCAGGGGATCCCGTTTCGGGAAGCGTATCAGGCTGTACAGTCCCGCTTGACCCAGAATCTTCCCCTGGAAGCATCCGCTGGCGCTTGGGGATCCCTCCCGGTGGGAAACACAACGAGCACGCCTGGGCTTGTTGAGGTCCGGCGGATGCTCGATCGGGCAGATGCCTGGCTCGATGGGGAGCACTCCCGCATTGAATCCTGCTACGCCGGGCTCTTCGAGGAAGGAGAAGCATGAACCGCACCCGTTACGCCGTGCTCGCCTATTCGGGCGGACTCGACACCTCGTTTGCCCTGGTCTACCTCCGCGAGAGTGGCTACCAGGTGACCGCCGTCACGGTTGATACCGGCGGGCTGGATGAAAAGACCCGGGCGGATCTCGCCGATCGCGCCCGGCGCCTCGGCGCCGAGTCTTTCCGGCTGGTCGATGCGCGCGCGCTTCTCTTCGATCGGTACCTCCGCTTCCTGATTTACGGGAACACGCTCAAGGGAGGGCTTTACCCCCTTTCGGTTTCAGCCGAGAGAACCTGCCAGGCTTCCAAGGTCGCCGCGCTCGCGCGTGAGCTCCGGGCCGACTGCGTCGTGGATGGGTCGACCGGAGCCGGCAACGACCAGATCCGGTTTGCGGTTGCCTTCGCCGTGCTTGCGCCCGAACTCGAGCATCGCTGCCTCATCCGTGAGCTCGGGTGGACCCGCGCCGATGAGGCTGCCTACCTCGCCCGCCATGGGTTCGATGAGTGGCCGTCCAAGGCGCGCTATTCGGTCAACCAGGGTCTTTGGGGGATCACGATTGGGGGTGGGGAGACCCATGATGCCTGGACCGGCGTACCCGATACGGTCTACCCCGGCGGTGCGGTCGATCCGGGACTCAAATCCCGGGTGCTCAGTCTCGCGTTCGATCGGGGTGAGCCCCGCATGGAGGGCGAGACGGATCCGGTTGCCCTGATCGAACAGCTCAATGCCATCGGGAGAAGCTATGGGATCGGCCGCGGCGTCCATCTCGGGGAGACCATTCTCGGGATCAAGGGCCGGGTCGCATTCGAGGCGCCCGCCGCGTCGATCCTCATCAGTGCCCACCGCGAACTCGAAAAGCTGGTTTTAAGTGGCGCCCAGATCGCCTGGAAGGAGACCTTGGGCGCGCTTTATGGATCGCTTGTTCATGAGGCCCGGTTTTTCGATCCCTTGGCGCGGGATCTCGAGGCCTTCCTCCAATCCTCGCAGGAGCGGGTCACAGGCGAGGTCCGGTTGCGTCTCGAGCCCGGGCGGATCGTGGTCGAGGGTGTTCGCTCGCCCCATTCCCTCATGGATGCGGGCGTTGCGCGCTATGGAGAATCCGCGGCCCTCTGGGATGGTCGCGATGCCTCGGGGTTTGCCCGGATCCATGGTATCGGCCAAGGTCTCTGGGCACGGGCAGGGAGGTCTTCCGATGAGAAAAATTGAGGTCCGCAAGATCGGGTCGGTCACGCGCCGGCTGGGTTTGAGCTCGCCGGTCACGACCCAAGACACGATTGCGGCGCAAGCCGGCACGGTGGTTGCGGCCCGTCTCCTGAACGACAAGGCCGGGTACAACACGCTCGAGGACGTCCACGGTCGCATGGTGCGGCTCAACCGCGGGGATGTCATCGTGGGTGCCCTGGGGGGGCGCGCCGCGCTCCACGGCTACGCGGGACGCGTGCCCGAGAGCGTCAAGCCCGGCTCGCGGCTCGCCTTGTTGAACTTGGGCGGTGTGATCGGTGCGTGCGATTCCTGGCATCCCTCCGTGGGACCGCCGTTCGAGGTCGAGATCCTGGGGCAGGTCGTGCTTTTCCCCCATTTCCGTCATCGGGAGGGAGTTCCGGCCGATCTCGCATCCGGTGCGCTTCCCGATCTGGCCAGCGCGCCTGGGGCACCCTTGATTTACGTGGCGGGCACCTCGATGGATTCGGGCAAAACCTCATTTGCCTGCGCCCTGATCCGGGATCTGTCCGACCGGGGTCTCCGGGTGGGTGGAGTCAAGACCACCGGGGTCTCGCTTCTGCGCGACACGCTCGCCATGCGTGACCACGGTGCGGCACTCACGCTGGATTTCACCGACGCGGGATATCCGGCGACCGGACCCGGGACGGCAACCCGGGCCGCCAGGCGGATTTTGGGTGCGCTGGCATGCGAGAGACTCGATGTCATCGTGGTTGAGACGGGAGATGGCATACTCGGCCAATATGGCGTCCAGGAGATCCTGGACGATACTGAACTGCGTGGGTGGGGTGCGGCGTTCGTGTTCTGTGCGCAGGATCCGGTGGGTGCGCAAGGCGGGATCCGACTGCTCGCCGAACGCTGGTCCATCACCGTCGCACTGGTTTCCGGCCCGGTCACCGACAACGCGGTCGGAAAGACCTTCATCGAGGCATCGCTTGGAATCCCAGCACTCAACGCGTTCGACGATCCCGGATTGATACACGAGAAGGTGGGGTGCGCACTGCGCGGCTGCCTGGAATCGCGCTCCGCGATTCGGGAGCAGCCGTGACCGATCCGGTCGTGATTCTTGGGGCGGCGAGTTTCGGGGGTGGTGAACTTTTGCGCCTCCTTGAGCTCCATGATGGCGTCCGGGTGACGCATGCCGTATCGCGCTCCCGTTCCGGTCTGGTTTGGTCCACTGTGCATCCGAATCTCGGTAACCGCGCCCGCTCGGAACGATTCGTGAACGGGGTTGACTGGATTGCGCTTGCGAAGCGGGAGCGGGTCGTCGTCTTCTCCGCGCTCCGTTCGGGTGAACTCGCCGCGCAATACGCCGCGCTCGAGAGCAGCTGGCGCGAGGCCGGTCTTCAGGAGCGGGTTCTCCTGATTGACCTTTCAGCCGATTTCCGGCTGGAGGGGACGGGGGAGTTTCAATACGGCTTGAGCGAATGGATGGCCGAGGCGCTCCGGGGCGCAAGCCGCATTGCGAATCCCGGATGCTTTGCCACTGCTCTCGCGCTCGGTCTTCTGCCACTCGCGCGTGAGTTGGATCTAGAGAGTGTCTCGGCCTTTGGGTTCACGGGATCTTCGGGTGCAGGGCTCACACCGACCGAACGGACGCACCATCCGTTTCGTGCGCACAACTTCCAGCCCTACCAGCCGTTTCGTCATCGGCACACTCAGGAAGTCGATCATGTGCTGGCCCGATGTGCCCATCCGATCGATTGGAGCTTCATTCCCTACTCGGCACCCTGGGTCCGGGGGATCCACGTCACGATCGAGGCTCGCCTCTCCCAACCCCTGCCCGACCAAGAGCTGCTCGCTCAAATCTACCAGGAAAGCTATCGCCAAAGCTCCTTTGTTCACTGGGTGGAGGACCCACCCGCGCTCCAAAGTGTCGTCGGGGGTAATCACTGTTTGATTGGTGGCGCCGTTCGGGGTCGGCGTCTCGCGGTGTTCGTGGTGCTCGACAACCTTGTGAAGGGCATGGCAGGACAGGCGATCCAGAATCTCAATCTGGCACGGGGCTGGCCTGAAGATCGGGGACTCGACCGGCTCGCGGGGCCCTATCCGGTCTGAGCGGCCGGATCCTCTGGGGTGGCGCGAAGGGGTAGAGGCGGGCGCCCCCCCGGAACCGGGGGGGGGCGAATCCTGAGGCTACGAGTTCAGCTGTGCAGCGCGCGGCCGTTATTGATGACTGCGGGCTTCATCGGAGCCAAGATCCGGAGCAGGGCATTTTGGGCAGCAAGCGGCACCCGTCGAGCGGCCATCGCTTTCTCGAGGTCTTCAACGAGGGCGTTGAATGCGGCGGATGTGATATTCATGCCGCGATGGGTTTGGGCCATGGTCGGGCCGCGATAGACACAGGATCCACCGCTCAGCTGGCAGATCTGGGCAGTGAGTTGCTGCTTCAGAAAACCCCAGAGCTCGGGATTGAAGTAATGGTTGATGCGTTGATCCACGCGGATCAGATTCACCGTATGGTCCATGAGCGCCCGGATGCCGGATTTCCCGCCGAGTTCCCGGTAAAGAGCCTTTCCGTGGCTTTTAGCTCCATACCTGCTGGTCATCCATGTCACGCTTGCTATGCGCCGCTTCACGAAATTCAGCGATGAGCTCATAAATGCTTGGGGTCATATCCGGACTATCGGCATGTGTGCAATTGTCAATCGAACGCTCCCCTAG
>JAJZBR010000056.1 GCA_021798795.1 Pseudomonadota bacterium | reverse complement strand
GTTTCCCGGAGGGCGTCTTCCAGAGCCTGCGAATTTCGGTGGAGCAAACCGGAGGCGTGATTGCCGATTTTCGAGTGCGTGGGGTGAGCCTCACCGGAAGTACCCGTGCGGGTCGTGCGGTCGCTGCCGCAGCCGGAGCCCATCTCAAGAAATGTGTTTTGGAACTGGGCGGCTCTGACCCCTGGATCATTCTCGCCGACGCAGATATCGAGGCAGCGATCCAGGCTGGGGTCAAGGCCCGCTTCCAGAATGGCGGTCAAAGTTGCATCGCAGCCAAGCGCTTCCTGGTCGATGCTCGTGTCTATGAACGCTTTCTCGAAGGGTTTGTGGAAGAGGTTCATGCGCTTCATCCGGGAGACCCCATCGACCCCCAAACGTCTCTCGCGCCGCTCGCGAGAGACGATCTTCGGGCGACGCTGCATGCCCAGATCGAGGACGCGCGGAGGGCGGGCGCAGGGATCCCAATCGGTGGGAATCCGCTCGATGGGCCAGGGTTCTTTTATGCACCGACGGTCCTGACAAATATCCGCCCCGGTATGCGGGTGTTCCAGGAAGAAGTCTTCGGTCCGGCCGCGCTAGTATTCAGGGTCGAAGACGAGCGGGAAGCTTTGGCTTTGGCCGGGAGCACGCCCTATGGTCTCGGAGCGAGTGTCTGGAGTCGCGATCGTGAGCATGCCGAGGCACTCGCCCAGGAGTTGCCGAGCGGAATGGTCTTTGTCAATGCACCGGTCAAAAGCGATCCCCGCCTGCCGTTTGGCGGTATCCGAGACTCCGGTTTCGGTCGCGAACTCGGTATCTGGGGTGCGCGTGAGTTTGTCAATGTGCGAGCGGTCTGGATTGCGTAGGCACGCGTACCAGATTCGCAAAAGCGCCTCAGGGCTCGTCCGGGATGGCTTGGAACCAGTCCCTGAGGCGGATCCAGGCCTCCGCCTCCTGCCGGGCCATCCAGGTGGGATACTCAAGCAGCCCAAGCCCCATCGCGCTTGCCCGGACATAGAGTTGACTATCCTTGAGGAAGGCGAGAAGTGTGATATTGAGGCTTGCGAGAAACTTCTCGAATACCCCGAGTGCTTGCGTACGGGTTCGCACCCGGTTGCCGATGATGGCGATGCGTTCACGTGGGTAGTTGGTCAGCAGGAGATCGGCAAGGGTTCGTGGCGCCGCGTCGATATCGATTGCAGAGGGCAAGATGGGAATGATGACGCGGTGCGCGTCACGCAGGAGATCCGCCATGCGGTCGCGGCCGAGCCCGGCAGGGGTGTCGACCAGGACGGCTTCGGCATCCGGGTATTGCCGGAACTGCCAGCTTCGGGTCACACGCAGGTTGAAATGGGAACCGTTGATGCCATGAATGTTTGGGCGTTCGGTCGGGCGTTTCTTCAGCCAGGCGAGACTCGAACCCTGCGGATCGAGATCGAGCAGACAGGCTCGGAGGCCCCCGATGGCCAAGCTTGCGGCAAGATTCGTCGCAATCGTCGTTTTCCCCGATCCTCCTTTGGGGTTCAAGATCACAACTTTCTTCATGTCCGGTGCCGAGCCAGCGCTTCGGGTGGTGATTCAAGCATAGCATTCCACACCCTCACGCGGACGCAAGCCGGACTGAAATGTCTTTCCTGGTGGGTGCTGTGACGGACTCCGGCCGCTCGCCACGGATCGGACTGGTTCTGCCGGGCGGTGGGGCGCGAGCGGCGTATGAAGCGGGCGTGATCCAGGCCTTGGTCGAACTTTGGCCGGGAGGGGGCGGCTCACGCATCGATGTCGTGACCGGGACGTCGGCAGGCGCGCTCAATGCGGTCTATCTGGCGAGCCGGACGGCGGATCTCGAACGTGGCGCGCATGATCTTGCGGCGCTCTGGTCGACCCTCACGGCAGACCGGGTTTATCGGAGGCAGCCACTTGAGTTCTGGCATCGATTCGGATCGTCGCGGTGGTGGCCCAGCCGATGGGATCGGAATCCCCCTCTCCGTCAAGGAAGAGCCCATGCGTTGTTCGATACCGGGCCACTGCGCGAACTGATTACACGCGAAGTGGCATGGGACGAGCTCAACCGCGTGATTGGAGCGGGCTTGCTTCGTGGCGTCGCGGTGACGACCACCTCCTATACCGACAACCGGAACGTGACGTTTTACCAGGCTTCCCCGGAGGTCGAGAGTTGGACCCGTGTGCGACGCGTCGGGATGCCGGTCGCACTTGAGCCGGATCACGTCATGGCATCCATCGCGCTGCCGATCCTGTTCCCATCGGTACGCATCAATGGGTGCGATTACGGAGATGGTTCGCTGCTTCAGTTGACGCCGCTTGCTCCCGCCGTGCATCTCGGTGCCGAGCGTCTGCTGATCATTGCGGTGCACGGCCCGACCCGGATACGGGCACGCCCTCTCCCCGCGAGCACGCCGCCCTCCTGGGCAGCCATTGCGGGATTCATGCTCGACGCGCTTTTCCTGGACAGTCTCTATACCGATCTCGAACGGCTCAAGCGGATCAATGAAAGCATTGCGAGCAGCATGCTCATTCCGGATCTGCCGCTACGCGTCGTCGAGACCTTGATTTTATCCCCGAGCATCGATCCGACCCTGCTCGTGAGCCGTCATCGTGATCGGTTCTCACGTTGGTTGCGCTGGTTGGTGCGCGATTCCGAGGATGGCGTCTCACCAGGATTCGAACTTGAGAGCTATCTTTTCTTTGACGGGCATTATTGTCGGAATCTGGTCGAGCTTGGCTATTCGGATACACTGTCCCGCAAAGATGAAATTCGGAAGTTTCTGACCGGATAAAATCGTACCCGGATCTGAGGGAGTCCGGAAGGGGCATGCCGCGCAGGTTCAGCCAACGGGGTCGAACGATTCGGGCAACTGATCCCGAGGTGCCGGATGGGATTCGGGGTCGAGCTTGAGATGCCGCACGAGCGCGGGGTTTTGACTGGTGGTCAACCGTCGGGCGAGCGCTTCTGAAACGTAGACGGATCGATGACGGCCACCGGTACAGCCGATTGCTACGGTGAAGTAGCTCCGGTTTTGAGCCTCGAAAGCGGGCAGCCATTTCCTGACCAGTTGCTCGATATCGCGTACGAGCTCTCCCACCTGGTTGAAACTCTCCAGGTAATGCTTGACTGCCGGATCCATGCCCGTCAGGTTTCGTAGCCCGGGCTCCCAGTGCGGGTTGGGCAGACAGCGGGCATCGAAAACCAGATCGGCATCCAGTGGCACGCCGTCACGGTAAGCAAACGATTCGAACAGAAGCACGAGGTGGCCGCGCTGGTGATGGTTGAGGCGGACGCGAATCTCGGTTCGGAGTTCATGGACCGTTTTGCGGCTTGTATCAATCGTGAGGTCCGCCTCTTCGGACAGCGACGCGAGCAGATCCCGTTCCTTTCGGATTGCTTCCCTGAGCGAGACCCGATCCGTAGAGAGCGGATGACGCCTGCGGGTCTCACTGTAGCGGTGGATGAGTATTTCCTCATCCGTATGGAGAAAGACGATGAGGCAGTCGAGTCTTTCCCGTCTGAGTGTGGCGCAGGATTGGATGACGGGAGTGAGGTCGAGATCGCCACTGCGTGCATCGATTCCAAGGGCCAGAAGACGGTAGAGTTTCGCTCCGCTCTTGATCGTTCTTTCGATCACGCTGTCGAAGAGGTTGGGTGGAAGATTGTCGATGCAGTAGTAGCCTTCATCTTCGAGTTCGTGGAGGGCAACCGACTTACCCGAGCCGGATTGGCCACTCAGGAGGATGAGTCGCGTATCGGGTCGGTTCATGGAAGTTCGGGTGCCATCGGTCTGCTGGACTGCAGGTCAGGGTGTGTCGGAGTGTCGCAGGTGGTGTCGGGTCCGGCGTTCCTTATCCCTGCAGACCTGGGCCGTGAGTTTGTCGACGAGCAGATCGATCGTGGCGTAAAGATCGCGCGAGGTCGCTTCGCTATGAAAACGGGTTCCTGGTGCGTGTCCGGTCGCTTCGGCTTTGTGATGCTGCTTTTCGACACTCAATACAACATGGAGATCAATGAGCGGTTCAAAGTGGGTCAGTCGCTCCATTTTGCCTTCCGTGTAACTTTTGAGTGCAGGAGTGATTTCGATATGGTGTCCGGTAATGGTTAGCTGCATGGTGACGTCTCCTCGTGTGATCTGGATGCGGTCGTAGGGTGCGGTTTTACGCGTTCCCGAAACGGTGGAAATCCAAGCGCTTCGCGATATTTCGCGACGGTACGCCTCGCAATCATGATCCCTTCCCGGCTCAGGCGCTGGGCGAGGGCATCATCGGTGAGGGGTTGCCCCGGATCCTCTGAGGTGATCCAGGTACGCAGTCGGGCCCGTACGGCTGCTGCGGAGGTGGTTCCGGTTTGCGTCTCGAGGGAGACCGAAAAAAGACGGCGGAAGGGGATGACCCCGCGGGGAGTGGTCAGGTATTTCCCCTGAACCATACGTGAAACCGTGGATTCGTGAAGCTCGAGCTGGCCGGCCATCTCACGTAGCGTGAGTGGGCGTAGACCGGCCTCGCCATCGGTAAAGTAACCCGCTTGGTGATCGACTACGGCCTGGGCCATGCGGAGCAAGGATCCGTTTCGGAGACTCAGGTTTTTGATGATCATACGTGCTTCACGGAGCTGGGTGCGCAAGCCTGGGTGATTGAGGGCCGGGTGCGGTCCATCGAGCCAGACACTGTAGAGCGGGTCCAGGCGCAGACGGGGCAGGTAACGGGTTTCGAGGTGCGCGACCCAGCGCCCACCTTCTTGGACGATGCGCAGATCGGGGATCACGTATGCGGGGGTCTCCGATGCGTTTGGATAGCTGCTGCCCGGTATGGGGTGGAGTGTTCGGATGAGTGCCCAGGCGCGTTGGAGGTCGGACAGGCATACCCCGAGACGCGCGGCCTGGGCTTCGCTCGTTCCGTGGGCCAGGGATGCCGGAGCGTTACGGATCCAGTGCAGTGCGAGTGCGCAGCCCGGAGTATCCGTGGGCAGAGCCAGCAGTTGGGCGGTGAGGCATTCGGTGAGTGACCGGGCCCCCACACCCACCGGATCGAGCTGCAGGATCTGGTGTCGCACGACCTCGAGCTCCTCGGGAGTCACAGCGAGGGCGGGATCAAGACCCGAGAGGATCTCCGCATCGGGCGCAGTAAGATAGCCATCCTCGTTGAGTCCTTCGACCAGCGCCCAAGCGATCGACCTCTCGCGTGCCGTAAGTGGTGTGAGGTCCAGTTGCCAGAGCAGGTAATCGAGAAGGGTCTCACGACTGGCCGTTCGGTCTGCCTGGAAGCCTGCTCCGGTTTGGGATCGAGACCGGGGGATATCCTCCAGGTCAAAGTTGGCCTCGACCTGTTCTTCAGCAGGCACAGGTTCGTCATCCGTCACACCGGACAGTTCTCTCGTGAGATCCGGTTCGGGTTCGAGATCAGAGGAGGTCTCCGGTTCGATTTCTCCATCCATCCCGGATTCGGGCTCGAGTACCTCGAGGAGTACGTTGGTTTGCGCGCAGGTGCGGAGATATTGTGCGAGCTCAAGAGCCGGCAACGGCAGTAGCGCCATCATCTGCCGGAGCTCTGGAGTGAGGTTCAGGCGTGTGCTGGTGCTCTGGACGAGACTCACGGTTGACTTGAGACGCAAAACGCCTCCGGGCGATGGAATCATACTGGTGATTTTATGCCCGTTCGCGAGAGAGAGGGGAACGGGTTCAGAGCTGGAAGTGTTCGCCCAGGTAAACCCGCCGGACTTCAGGGTTTGCGAGGATTTCTCGGGAAGGCCCCTCGGCGATGATCTGTCCCGAATGCAGGATATACGCGCGATGGCAGATTCCGAGGGTTTCGCGGACGTTGTGGTCGGTGATGAGAATTCCGATGCCCTGGCTGGACAGGTGCTGGATAATCCGCTGGATATCCAGGAGCGAAAGGGGGTCGACGCCGGCAAAGGGTTCGTCGAGAAGCATGAACTGCGGATGGACCGCGAGCGCACGGGCAATTTCGACGCGCCGCCGTTCGCCACCCGACAGGCTCAACCCGAGATGATTGGCGAGGTGTCCGATATGCAGTTCCTCGAGCAGGTTCAGCATACGGGTGTTGCGTTCATTCACAGATAGCTCCGTACGCATTTCGAGGATCGCACGCAGATTGTCTTCGACCGTGAGCTTGCGGAAAATCGATGCTTCCTGGGGAAGGTAGCCGACGCCAAGCCGGGCCCGTTCATGAATCGGCAGACGGGTGAGATCGCGTTCGTTCAGCCGGATCGTTCCCCGATCGGGCCGGATCAATCCGACCATCATGTAAAACGTGGTGGTTTTGCCCGCACCGTTCGGTCCCAGCAGTCCGACCACTTCCCCGCCCGCGACCGCGAGATCCACTGAATCGACCACGACACGCCGTCGATACCGCTTGTGCAGCCCTCTCGCGATCAGGCTATTCACGGGTGCGGGTGATGTTTCGAAGGAATCACGATATAGACCCGTTTGCCGCCAGGCTTCTGGGATGCATTAATGGTTTTAGTCGTCACATCGTAGTCGATCTGGTGCGCTTTCACGTGCTCGGTGCCCCGGTTCAGGATGGCCCCGCCGATCAGGAGGTAGGTATTGTGACGGGCTTCATAAACAATTTGGCGTGCCACGCCGGTTGTGGCAGCTTCATTCGGCGGTGTCTGCACAAAATGCGCAGGGGTACCCCAAGCGCTTGCACTCAGGAGATTTCCGGATGGGGACAGCTGCATGCGTGCCCGGTTGGCGTGGATCGTGATATCGCCCTGGTGCAGGGTCACGTCGCCGGAAAAGACCTCATTGCTGGATTTGCCCTTGGCGCCCTTGATATGGAAGCGCTCGGAGCGGACGGCAATCGGATTCTGGATCGTTGCCACGGATTTGTTTTTCGGAGGTGCGGCTCGGGCTGTGATCCCAAGGAGCATGAGCAGTGACCCGGTCAGGACGGCCGCGCACGCGCATCGCCGAGCGTTTGGGCACGGTGTCATCGGGTCGGTCCCGGTTTGGGCCACACGAAGTGGCCGTGTACGTGTGACAGGAGCGAGAGATGGTCCGATTTGAAGTCAAGCGTAAATCCTACACCCGTCACTCGATTCAAACCGTAGCGGAGGGTAGTCTGCGCAGGTGATCGGGCCCGATCCGTTTCGAGCGCGATGGTGAGGCGCGAAGTGGCGAGCGTCAAGGGGAATCGCATAGTGGGGCGGATTCCGCGGGCAAACACTTGATCCCAGAGTTTGAGTACATGATTTTGACTGTACAGGATTCCGTGACGTGCCCGTACCATCCAGGCAGTGGCCGGTGGGGGCCGGGATTCAAACTCAGGCTCGCTCAGTACGAAAAATCCGGGCCGCCCCATCCGCTCGACTCTCAAGGCGTGGACCCGGTAGAGCGGTTGCCCCGTGCGGTTCCAGTGGACCAGCGTGGCCTGGGTCAGGAAGTAACGTGGCGCGGTGATCGGGTTCGCGCGGTGCGCGGGATGGGTTTGCACCTGCCCAAGGAGCCAGAAACTCAATCCGGTAATCGTGAACAGGCTCAAAATGCCCGTGAGCTTGCGAAGATTCATGTTCCGACCCGGCAGGCGAGGAGGAGATCCGCGATTTCACGAACGGCACCCTTTCCTCCAGGTGTGCGGGTCACATACTCCGCTACGCTCCGGAGTTTGGGGTGGGCGTCGGCTACGGCGAGTGTCACGCCCGCTTGGGCAAAAAGAGCAAGATCGGGCTCGTCATCACCCAACGCAGCGGTTTGCTCCGGCGTTCGTGCCAACTGGTTTTGCAGTGCAGTGAGGACAGCACCTTTTTCCGTCACGCCCTGATAGAGGTGGGGGATGCCGAGATCGTGCACCCGGGAGGCGAGTCCATCCGAGCGGCGGCCGGAAATGACTGCGACATCGAATCCCTCTTCGAGGAGGCGCTTCACGCCATACCCGTCGCGGACATGGAAGGCCTGGCAGAGTTCACCCGCATGGCTCCAGTACAGGGAGCCGTCCGTCAGGACGCCGTCAGCATCGAGGGCAAGCAGGCGGATTCGGCCGAGTTTGATTCTGAGGGGATCCAAGGCTAGACCACTCCGGCCCTGAGAAGGTCATGCATGTTAATTGCACCGATCAGGATGCCGGATGGAGCAGTCGCGAGCAAGGCGCTGATCTGATGTTGCTCCATGAGATTGAGGGCCTCGACCGCCAGCGTTGTGGAGGGAATGGTTTTGGGATCGACCGTCATGACGGCGTCGATCCGGCAGTCATGGATATCGAGGCGCCGGTCCAGTACCCGCCTCAGGTCACCATCGGTAAAAATACCGAGCAGCACGCCTTCTGGAGTGGTGATGGCCGTCATGCCCAGACCTTTTTGGGTCATCTCCATGAGCGCCTGGCCGATTTGGGTCTCGGGGCGAACCGCGGGAATCCGCTCGCCCGTGTGCATGAGATCGGATACGCGCAGCCAGAGCCGCCGTCCGAGACGTCCGGACGGATGTGCATGGGCAAAGTCATCTTCTGTGAATCCGCGGGCTTCAAGGAGCGCAACGGCAAGTGCGTCGCCCAGAGCGAGGGCGACGGTCGTACTGGCAGTCGGAGCCAGATTGAGGGAGCAGGCTTCCTGTGCGACCGATGCTTCCAACACGGCGTCCGACGATTGAGCGAGGCGCGATTGGGGAAAGCCGGTGAGTGCGATCAGGGTTAACCCGAGCCGCTTGATACGGGGAAGCATGGCGAGGATCTCCTCGGTCTCCCCGGAATAGGAAATCGCAAGAACGACATCGCCTTCGACCAGCATGCCGAGGTCGCCATGGCAGGCTTCCGCCGGATGGATGAAAAACGCCGGTGTGCCGGTGCTCGCCAGAGTTGCAGCAATTTTGTGTCCCACATGCCCGCTCTTGCCCATGCCGGTGACGATGACCCGTCCCCGGCAGGCGAGACAGAGCCGGCAGGCTTTTGCGAAAGCGGATGGTGGGGTTTTTGCAAGTGCTGCAAGCGCTTGGGATTCGATGCCGAGTACGGTCTGGCCGCGTTTGATGAGTGCCTCATCTGTAATAGAGGTGTTGCCCGTCGCGCGGTACGGAGGGGCGAGCGGGCCTTTCGGATTGAGCGCCTTGGAAGTTCGCGACGTCATGGGAGCTGAGATCCGCTGGGCAAAGGGATGCCTCGGCTGACGATGAGACGATCGGGGGCGTGTTCCGGCTATCCGGAGTTGCGAACCCGTCGCCCGTGGTAGACGATCAAGAATAGCATACCGTTCCCTGTTCCAGCGACTCTTGGACAGGGGTCGGGGCGGCTCGAAGTGCGGGATCTCCTCCGCCGGAGGTGTCCCAAACCAGCTATCATGAGAGATCATCGTGAATGCGGGCTGATATGAAACCAGAGGAAATGAAAAAGCTCGTTGAAGGGGCCATCCCGGGTTCCCGGGTCGAGGTCAGAAGCGAGGACGGGCGCCATTTCACGACCCGGGTGATCGCCGCCGCATTTGAGGGGGTTGCTCCCGTTGAGCGGCATCGACGGATCTATGCCGCTTTGGGCGGGCAGGTCGGTTCCGCGATTCATGCCCTTTCGGTTCAGGCCTTCACGCCTGACGAGTGGGAACGCCGGGGACGTTGAACATGGACAAGCTCATCATCGAAGGGGGGTACCCGCTTGAGGGGGAGATCCGCATTTCAGGGGCCAAGAACTCCACGCTGCCGATTCTTGCAGCCTGTCTGCTCTGTGACGAGCCGATGGAAATCAGCAACGTACCCCATCTTCAGGACGTGACGACGACGATCGAACTGCTGAGGCTCATGGGTGTTGAGGTCACGATCGACGAGAAAATGCGTCTTGAGGTGGATGCATCCAGTATCCGGCGCTATTTTGCCCCCTATGATCTCGTGAA
>JAJZBR010000055.1 GCA_021798795.1 Pseudomonadota bacterium | reverse complement strand
GCAGACCGGGAATCCATCGGGCGTGAAAAAGCGGGAATTTTCCGTTCCCGGAGACCGGCGATCGTGGGGGATCCGGATCCACCGCAGAGCCTGCTCAATGAGGCCCACCGAGTGGGTGCCGAACTCCGGCTGCGTGGGCGGGATTTTGACTGGAGCCGGGAAGGAGGAGGGGATCATTGGACCTACCGGAGCCTATGGGGGGAGCGGAGGGGATTGCCGCCCCCGGCACTGCGCGGCACCTTCCAACTGGGCAATGCCGCGACGGCTCTCGCGCTGATCGATGCCATCGCCCGGGAGTGGCCGGTCACAGATGGCGCGGTTCGAAATGGATTGACCCGCGCGCGGCTCCCCGGGCGTTACGAATGGCGTGAAACCGGCCGGATTCGTTGGTGCCTTGATGCGGCACATAACCCGGCTGCAGCGGCGATCCTTGCACGGGAGTTCGAAGGCCTGACTGAAACCCGTCTCGTGCACGCGCTCCTCGGCATGCTGGCTGACAAGGATGTCGAGGGATTCGTTCGGGAGCTTGGCCCCTCGGTCGATGTCTGGCACCCGATCGGGTTGCCCAAACCGCGTGGCCTCACCGCTTCCGAACTCTCGGCACGGGTGCGCTCGGGGCTGCCTTGTGCCAGAATTGAATCCGTTGAGTGTGTCGACCGGCTTCGGGAGCTTTTCTTGAACTGGGAAACGGCTGAGAACGCCCCCGTCGTGATCGTCACCGGTTCGTTTCGAACGCTCGAGCAGATGCTGCCCCTGATCGAGGAGCGTTCACCGCCCGGTGGAGGTTCCGTGCGGGCGGAGCGGGAGCAGGACTGTGCGTAGAAAAAGTGTCTTGGGTCTGATCGCGGGTCTTCTCTTCCTCATCATCGGGTTTGCGATCTATCGGCAGGAAGGGGCGAGTCCTCGATCGCCTGCCGGAAACGAGACCGTAACCCTTCCGCCACCACCCGGGAACATCCACTCAGGCCGCAGCGGAACCCATGCCTCGGCCGCGCACCGTGCGTCGATCGAACTGAAACCGCTCCCACCCGTAGCGGGCATGATCCCGCCATCGTCCCCGCCCCCGCCGCCCCGATTGCTCCCGAAGCCCCCCCCGGGATGGTACCTCCAGGTTGCCGCCTACTACGGGGTGGCATCCGCGAAACCCCTCGCGCAAAAGTTGCGCCAGGCAGGATTCGGGATGTGGTTCAGCCCCACGGTCTATCACGGAAGGCGGTATGTCCGGATCTGGATCGGGCCCTACCGTACCCGGCGGAGTGCCTATCCCCACATGGCACGCATCACGGCACTCGCCGGGGCCTCACCGTTCTGGGTCCGGGTCGGATCCCCTCATGTGCATTAAACCGGCCGAAGGAGGTCGCGACATGCCGTTTGAAGGCGGGAGAGGGGGATGAACTGGGTCGATTTCGTCCTGATTCTCGTGGTGGGGTTGTCCTTCCTGTTCAGTCTTCTGCGGGGACTCATTCGCGAGGCCCTTGCCCTCGTGGTCTGGATTCTTGCGTTTTTCCTTGCCGCGAGACTAGGCCCCTGGATCGGTCGCTTCCTCATCCTGATCGTTCACTCGCCCACCTGGCGACTCGGATTGGGGGAGGGAATTGTCTTTATCGTCGTCCTGATCGTGGGGGGCATCCTCGTGAGCCTGATCGGAGCGGCCGTCCGCAAAAGTCCACTGGGGTTCATGGATCGGGTGTTGGGTGGTGTATTCGGGCTGGCTCGGGGCGTTCTCATCGCCTGCATTCTGGTCTGGCTCGGGCAGCTCGCCCATCTCGAACAAAAACCGTATTGGCGCGATTCGCGTCTCATTCCCTGGGTCCAACCGCTCACGGGCTGGCTGGTCCGGCATCTGCCGCCGCTCGAGGTGGGCTGATCATGTGTGGCATCGTGGGGATTGTCGCTACCCGGGCGGTCAACACCGACCTCTACGATGCGCTCACGGTGCTTCAGCACAGGGGTCAGGATGCAGCCGGCCTCATGACGAGTGATGGAGAGAAATTTCATGTCCGCCGCGGCAATGGCCTCGTCCGCGACGTGGTCTATGAGCGCCACATGCACTATCTCACGGGATCGATCGGAATCGGTCATGTGCGTTATCCGACTGCCGGGAGCCTGAGCGCGCTCGAAGCCCAGCCCTTTTATACGAACTCCCCCTATGGGATCGGGCTGGTGCACAACGGAAACCTCACCAACGCCCGCGAACTCCGCCAGCTCCTCTTCCGGGAAGATCGACGGCATCTCAACACGGACTCGGACAGTGAGGTCCTGCTCAACGTACTTGCCCACGAGCTCCAGGACTCGGTCCGTGGCGAACTCGGTCCGGAGCAGGTCTTCGCGGCCATCCGGCGCATCCATGCCCGCTGCCGCGGAGCGTATTCCGCCATTGCGCTGATCGCAGGCGTTGGACTCGTGGCGTTCCGCGACCCGAACGGGATTCGGCCACTCGTGATCGGAAAACGCCCGGGATCCGGCGGAGATGCCTATATGGTTGCATCCGAAAGTGTGGCTCTCGATGTATTGGGCTTCGATGTGCTGCGCGACATCACGCCGGGCGAGGCGATCCTGATCCGCCCGGATGGTGAACTCGATGCGCGCGTCTGTTCCGATCTCAGTGAACGTCATCCGTGTCTATTCGAGTATGTGTATCTGGCGCGACCGGATTCACGCATGGAAGGCATCTCAATCCACCAGGCCCGCCTCGCCATGGGCGAGCGTCTGGCCGAGAAGATCCGGCGCGAGGATGTGAGGTGGCCGGTCGATGTGGTGATTCCGATACCCGACACGAGCCGGATGAGCGCGCTCCAGCTTGCCAATCGTCTGGGATTGGATTATCGGGAGGGCTTCATCAAGAACCGCTATATCGGGCGTACGTTCATCATGCCGGAACAGAAGAGCCGGGAACGTTCGGTCCGGAGGAAACTCAACGTAATTGACGTCGAGTTCCGCAACAAGAATGTTCTTCTTGTGGATGACTCGATCGTGCGCGGCACGACTTCGCGGCAGATTGTGGAGCTGGCCCGGGAGGCCGGTGCGCGCCGGGTCTTTTTCGCCTCGGCGGCGCCACCGGTGCGTTTCCCGAACGTTTACGGAATCGACATGCCCTCGAGCGACGAACTGGTCGCTGCCGGACGCAGCACGGAGACCATCCGGCAGCTGATCGGTGCGGATGGCCTGATTTATCAGGAGCTGCCCGACCTGATCGCCGCTGTGCGCGAGCACAATCCCACAATCGAGCGCTTCGAAGACTCGTGTTTTTCAGGTGATTATGTGGCGGGGGATGTCACGCCGGAATATCTCGGGGAGCTGTCATCCGAACGGTCTGCCTTGCGGCGCGAGGAACAGATGGCCGAACTCGATCTCCGTTTCGAGGAAGAACGGCTCTAGTCTCACTGCGAACCGGGTGCGACCGTGAGCAGGTTCGGACCGTGGGCATCCCAGCGCAGAATGCGTCCCTGCTCGTACCAGTCGCCCAAAACGATACGGGTCCGGGTTGTGCCATCCAGCACCCATTCGTGGGTGGCCGGACGGTGGGTGTGGCCGTGAATCAGGCAGGTGATGCCCGTCTCGCGCATGAATGCGTTGATCGCTTCCGGATCGACATCCGTGATCTCCTCCGTGACCTGACTCATGTGGGATTGGCTGGCCTGGCGCGCGATCCGGGCCAACTCCCGCCGCCGTGCAATGGGCTGGGACAGGAAGGCACGCTGCCAGTCGGGGTTACGGACCTGGGCGCGGAAGCGCTGGTAGTCCGGATCGGCGGTGCAAAAACTGTCGCCGTGGAGGAGGGCGACCCGGGTACCGTAGCAATCGAGGTGAGTGGGTTCTTCGAGCATGGTCCACCCAGCCTGCCGGGCGACTTCCGGGCCGGCCAGAAAATCACGGTTACCCGCCATGAAAAAGACCTGGGCCCCCCGTGCCTTGAAGTCGTTCAAGCGCACGAAGAGCGGATCAAATGCCGGATCCCGGGCATCATCTCCGATCCAGGTTTCAAAAAGATCGCCCAGGATGTAGAGGGCGGTGGTATCAGGCTCGATGGATGCCAGCCAACGGTCGGCTACCGCGAGGGTTTGAGGCCGCCCCGGGTCCAGATGGAGATCGGAGATGAAGTAGAGAGCCATGTCTCGTGCCATGATAGCCGGAAGCGGGAGTCATGGGGGGTGGCGGCGCTCCCGCGGTCCCGTTAACATGGCATCCATGCAGGCCACCATTCGTCTCCGTTTCGCTCCGAGTCCGACCGGCGCCATTCATCTTGGCAACGCCCGGACCGCCTTATTCAACTTTCTCCTGGCCGCGCGTCTCGGCGGGACGTTCCTGATCCGGGTCGAGGATACGGATCGGGAAAGAAGCGAGTTGCGGCATGAGAGTCAGCTTTTGTCCGATCTCCGGTGGCTCGGCCTGCTTTGGGCTGAGGGCCCGGACGTTGGAGGACCCCATGGGCCCTATCGGCAGTCGGAGCGTTCGGCGATCTACGCCCGTCATCTTGAACGCTGCCGAAAGGGCGAGCGCATTTATCCCTGCTTTTGCTCGATGGAGCAGCTGGCCCGCGATCGTGCGGAGCAGGAATCCCGGCGGCAGGCGCCACGCTATGTGGGCCGTTGCGGAAAGTTGTCCCGTACAGAGGGCGAGCGTCGCCTGGCACAGGGTGAGTCGGCAGTCTGGCGGTGGCGGGTCGGTCGGTCACGCACACTGGTCTGGGAGGATCTCGTTTTCGGGTCACGCCGCATGGAAACTGACGAACTCGGGGATTTCGTGATCAGCCACATGGAGGGACGTGTCGGATTCCTGTTCGCGAATGCCGTGGATGATCTCGAGATGGAGGTGAGTCACGTGTTGCGGGGCGAGGATCATCTGAGCAATACCGCGCGACAGATCCTCCTATACGAGGGGTTGGAATCCCGCCCACCAGAGTACGGACACCTGCCGCTCCTTGTGAACCCCGGGGGGGCGCCGCTGGCCAAGCGCGAGGGTGCGCGATCCATCGCGTGGGTTCGTAGCCAGGGGTTTTTACCCGATGCGGTGTGTAACTACCTCGCCCGGCTCGGTCACCCCTATGCTTCGTCCGATCTTCTCGATCTCACGAAACTGATTGAGGCATTCGATCTCGGGAAGATCGGGCGGGCTCGGGCTGTCATGGATCCGGTGCAGCTTGCACACTGGCAGAAACAGGCGCTTGCCAGGCTCGATGCGCGAATGTTCGAAGCCTGGGCACGGGATGCCCCCGCATGCGTGAATCCGGATCTGGCCGCGCTCGTTCGCGAGAATGTTGTCGATTATGCCGATCTCGGCCTCTGGCGCGACCGGCTCGAGGGGCGGGTCTCCCTCACGCCTGAAGCCCGCGCGGCCGTTGCAGCAGTTGATCCTGCATTCTTGCGATTCGGGGTGACCGATGGGGGGGTGGGGGACACACGGGCTTTCATCGACCGTTACCGGAGCGCTCACCCGGAAGCTGCCCCGGCGCGCCAGCTCTACCCCGTTCTGCGCGCGATACTCACAGGTAGCCTCGAGGGTCCGGAACTCGGTCGGATCTGGTCGTGGTACCGCCCAGAGGGGCGGCGCGAACGCTTCCAGGAAGCCTGCCGGATACATACCGCACCCGCGCAGGGGAGGCAGACGTGATTCAGCTGTTTAACTCGCGAACCCGATCGAAGGAACCCTTCGTCCCCCTCCGGCGTGAGCGGGTCCAGCTTTATGTCTGCGGTGTAACGGTCTACGACGACTGTCACCTCGGTCATGCGCGCTTGCTCGTCGTCTTCGACATGATCGTGCGCTATCTCCGCCACGAGGGATATGGGGTGCGATACATCCGGAACCTCACTGACATCGATGACAAGATTATCCGGCGCGCCCGGGAGACGGGGGAATCCGTCGCGAGCCTGACCAGACGCATGATCGAACGTTTCCACGAGGATCAGGCTGCGTTGGGCGTGCTCCCGCCCGATGAAGAACCCCGGGCGACCGAATACATCCCGGCCATGATCGATCTCGTCTCGAAACTCGTTGAACGGGGTTTTGCCTATCTTGCGCCGAATGGAGATGTCTACTTCCGTGTGGAGCATTTTCCCGCCTATGGGGCGCTATCGGGCCGCCGGCTCGACGAACTCCGCGCGGGTAGCCGTGTCGAGGTGGGGGAAGCCAAAGAGGATCCGCTGGATTTCACGCTCTGGAAGGCGGCCAAGAGTGGCGAGCCCGCATGGGATTCGCCTTGGGGGTCCGGCCGTCCCGGCTGGCATATCGAGTGCTCGGCCATGGCGACATCGCTCCTCGAAACCCCGATCGATCTCCACGGTGGGGGCCAGGATCTCGAGTTTCCGCACCACGAAAACGAGATTGCGCAAGCAGAAGCCGCCTCTGGCACGCCTTTCGTCCGGTGCTGGATCCATAACGGGCTCGTGCAGGTCGGAGAAGAAAAAATGGCCAAATCCCTGGGCAACTTCCTGACCGTGCGCGAGGCGCTCAAGCACTTCGACCGCGAGACCATCCGATTCTGGCTGCTCGCGAGCCACTACCGGAGTCCCGTTGTCTTCAGCGAGGGGCTTCTGGCGCAATCCCGCGCAGGACTCGGGCGGCTTTATCTCGCGCTCAGGGGATTGCCTGAATCCCCCTCTCCTCCACCTGAACGGGTGGATCCGTGGCAGGCGCGTTTCGAGGCGGCCATGGACGATGATTTCAATACCCCCGGGGCACTCGCGGTGCTCTTTGAGATGGCACGGGAGATCAACCGGGTGCGGGATCGTGAGCCGGGTGCGGCAGCGGCCTTGGGTGAGGGCATGCGCAGGCTGGGACAGCTTTTGGGGCTACTCGAGTCCGAAGCGGATGGTTTTTTGCGTGGAGCCGACTCCGACGCCGATACGGCGTGGATCGAGCGGAGGATCGAAGAGCGCCAGAAGGTGCGTCTCGCACGGAATTTTGCGGAAGCTGACCGCATCCGTGACGAACTCGCGGAACGGGGGATTGTGATCGAGGACGGTGAGGGGGGGAGAACGCTCTGGCGTCGTAGCACTCAGTAGGTCCGGAGCCGACCGGCGTGTGTGATGGCCGCCTCGAGCGTGTTGTCGAGGAGCATCGCAACCGTCATGGGTCCGACTCCGCCTGGGACAGGCGTGATGAATGCAGCCTGCATCCGCGCATCCTCAAAGTCGACATCGCCGACCAGCCGATCCTTCTCACGATTGATCCCGACGTCAATCACGGTCGCACCCTTCGCGATCCAGTCACCGGGTATGAGACGCGGCTGGCCTACCGCAACCACGAGGATGTCGGCGCGGCGGACGTGTGATGCGAGTTCGCGCGTGAACCGGTGGCAGATGGTCACGGTGGCGCCTGCGAGAAGGAGTTCGAGCGCCATCGGACGACCGACGAGATTGGAGGCGCCGACGATCACCGCATGACGGCCGTAGAACGGCTCGCCGATCCCCGTGAGCAAATGAATGATCCCGCGCGAGGTGCAGGGCCGCAGGCCCGGGGTCCGGGCAGCCAGCCGGCCGAGATTCATCGGGTGGGATCCGTCCACATCCTTGGACGGGTCGATCGTCTCGATGAAGGGAGCCTCCTTCAAATGAGCGGGTAGCGGCAGCTGGAGCAGAATACCGTCAACCCCATCATCCCGGTTGAGATCCTGGATGAGTGATGCGAGAGCGGTCTCCGTCGTATCCACGGGGAGCGCATAAAGCGCCGCTTCGATGCCAACCCGCTGACAGGCTCGGCGCTTGTTTTCAACATAGATTCCGGATGGGGCGTGATCGCCGATGCGGATCACGGCAAGGGTAGGGGGGCGATGCCCTCCGGCTCGATGCCCAACGATGCGCTCGCGTATGGACGCCTCGATCTCCAGGGCAGCGGCCTTTCCATCGATCAGCGTGGCGGTCATGAGACATCCTTAGGGTCGTCGAGTCGTGACGGTTCAGGAATCAGAGGGGGCATCTCCCCGGCAATCATCGCCCGATCCGGTTGAGCACGATCGATCCCCTCCCGACTGGGGACAATTGTCGCACTTCGGCCCGTGGCGTGGCAAACCCAATGGTCGACCGGGAGACAGATCGGATTCGGGATGCAGGTAGACAAGCAGCTTTCTGCTCAAGCCGGTGGCATCCGGATCACCACACGCCCTATAATGTAGCGGAACGTTGGGCAGGGTTCATTCAAGGCTCCATCGTTCTGGAGGAGGAGTGCCTCTGACGTGATAGTTGAGATAACCACGGGAATGCGCTCCGTTTCCGCTCTAGATTTCGGGGTATAGCGCAGTCTGGTAGCGCGCCTGCTTTGGGAGCAGGAAGTCGGGGGTTCGAATCCCTCTACCCCGACCATCATCCCCCCTCACATGCGCCTGTAGCTCAAGCGGATAGAGCACCGGCCTTCTAAGCCGGCGGTTGCAGGTTCGAGTCCTGCCAGGCGCGCCAAATAGCGGTTGCCGAAAATCCACTGTTCCGGTAGCAGGGCACCTATCGGGATCCTGGCCAGCCAGGGGATCGGTTGAGTGCTGATCAGGCCACTTGGAGGGGTTGTTCGAGGCTGGCGCGAGGTGTCTTCGGGAGGCTTCTTTGAAGACGATTTCACTCAGGGGGGCGCATACCACCAGGGCCCGTAGACGTGCTCGTAGTTGAAATCGAAGAGGAAAGAATCACCCTCTCGGTCGCGGGCGTCGAGAAGGATGTTGTAGTCCTCGGCATTGGCCCCCGAATAGGCTCCGCCGCCCTCGAGCACTCCCGCCGTCACACTCGCTTCTCCGCTGACACGCAGGCGGTGGAGGATCACATCGACGATCCCGGGATCTCCTCCCTTCGCGTGTTGTGTACCCTTGGGGTCGGTTGCAGGAGTGTTTTCCAAGACATCCACGTGGCTGATCCAGCGTGCCGGGATGGCAGCTTCCGTATAGCCCAGGAGCCCTCCCGGGCGCCATCTCTTGCCATCGACGAGAACAATCGTCCGGGAGCAAAGGTGCGCGGAGCCCGCGGCATAGCAGAGGTTTCCGTTAGCTTCGGACTTGGTGCGAGAGGAGAGTGTGGAGAGGAGTCTCTCAGGCGTCACAAGCCCGTAGAGTCCCAGGGTATGGGGTTTGAGACGTGTCACGCGCAGTCGCAGCCTGGAGGCTTCGGTGGTGGGGCGTGCGCGCGCGGGAATGGGTAAAGTCACAGCCGGACGCCGAGGAGTGTCTCCACGCCGCACCCATCCGTTTGGTCCTGAACGAGGCAGACAACGATCGATAGATCCATGGCAGGGATGAAGAGGCAGAACGAGAGGCGGAGGAGTTCCTGAGGCAAGCCCCGAAGATGCCAAGAGCAACCCCGCCACGATCGTGACGCCTGAGGCCTGTCGCCTGTGGGAAATACAGACAGCGGTAAAGGATCCGGACATGTCGGCTCTCCCGCTCAATCGCCCCGACGCACCACGAATCGGTCCGTAGGCGGCATGACTTTCATGATACACCGGAATGGCGCGGATGCGCGATCCATGCTGGGAGCACTCCGGAACCTCTTGAAGAGAGGCGAATGATTGAACCGCTCAGCTCCCGGCCTTGGGACGCTAGAGCGGCCAGCCTCCAGTTGATCCCCTCGTCCATTTGATCTGGCGGCTTGGGTATTGGCGGTCTCCTCTGGCACAAGCGTCACCGCAGCGGGATCCATAGGGAGCGATTTTAAGTGGTTCTCTTCGGGTATGCGCTAAAATAGTGCGGACATGGCTTGGGCTGACAAGAGCCCGGGCGCTAAAATGGTGGACGTAGCTCAGCAGGTTAGAGTCCCGGATTGTGGATCCGGTTGTCGTGGGTTCAAATCCCACCGTCCACCCCACACCCCCTTAGATTGTGGATAAATGGACTCTGGGTTGTCAGGGTTTTCGTGGAAAGGCGAAGGGATTGTGAGCGGGTTACATGTGGGCCGTTAGCTCAATTTGGTAGAGCAGTTGACTCTTAATCAATTGGTTGTAGGTTCAAGTCCTACACGGCCCACCAATAAAATCATATATTTACATGACGTAAGAATATTGGATTGACGTAGAACAGGCTCTATGCCATACTCTTGCCATAGTTGCGAGGGTTTTGCCATGGCCTCATTGAGAAAACGCAAGGGACCGAATGGCCGGAACGTCTGGCAGGTCCAGATCGTGCGGCAGGGGTTCCCGGCCCAGTACCGGACCTTCAATACCAAAGAGCAGGCCGAGAGCTGGGCCC
>JAJZBR010000054.1 GCA_021798795.1 Pseudomonadota bacterium | reverse complement strand
GCGATCAGCCGGTTCGGACACTCATAAACTCTCGCACGAACCGGAAATACACGTCCCCTTCAGATTCATTTCATATTGGAAAGGCTCGGAGAGTATTTTCCAATCGTAAGCGGTGCGGGTGCCTTGCAAATGGCGATCGCCATGGGGAATGGCCGGGTCTTGCGCTGCCACTGGCAGGGCGCGCTGGCTGTGGAGACGGGACACGGAGATCGTGGCGAGCCTTGCATAACGCACATCCCCGAACTTTTCCGGGGCACACCGCGCCAGGGCCAGTGTGACCGGGCCCGAGCGGTTGGTTCTCCCGTTGCCTGGCGATCAGGCGGTCGAGGTGCTGGCGGGAGTAGCCACAGACATGCTGCAGGTAACGGCATAAGACTCCGCGCCGCTTCCCTGGAAGGCACAGGCAGATGAAACGGCGGAGCACTCCCTCAACGAGGGCACATCTGGCGAGTTCGTCACAGGGAAAAGCAAAGCACACATCGGATGTGCCGGCCAGAAAGGTCTGGGTTAGCTCGATGGTCCCGAGCGCGGATCATCTCATGTCGATCGCCATTTTGCCTATGATCGACCCCAAACCTCCTGCTTCACCCTCCCATGCCGTTGGAAACACGGAACCCGTTTCATCCTACTATGTCATTGGAATATGCTCCAACTTGACAAATGCGCGATTCGTTTCTATTCTGGCAGCATGGTCAGTCATCCCACCGTTCCAATCCGGCGCAACGGATCCGTACCAAGCGGTAGGTTCGGGCGACGCTTGGGATGCGCCCTGAGGTGTCCTGCGACCGGCGCCGACACGGGATGGTGGTGCCAGGTTCCAACCTAGCGGGCATCCCGTTTTCTCTATTATTGGACGGCCCGCTCATGCGGGCCGTCTGCTTTTGAGGGTTCACCCTGATGTATGTTGTCCTGAAACCGGATCTCGATCCCGAAGCGCAGGATCGCTTCATCGAAGAACTGAAGCATGCCCACCTCGACGTGGTGGCACTACCCGGTTTGGATCGGCGCGCGCTGGCACTGGTTGGCCCCTCTCAGGCAGCCGAGCGTTTTGCCTCCCACCCGTATGTCGAGGAGCTCATCCGCGATGAAGCACCCTATAAGCGCGTTGCCCGTGCACTCCACCCGCATGACACGCTCGTCGAAATCGGCTCCCTCACGGTTGGTGGCGATGCCTTCGTCGTGATCGGCGGTCCCTGTGCGGTCGAGACTCCGGAGCAGATGCAGACCATTGCATCCCAAATCCAGGCTGCGGGTGCCCACGGTCTAAGGGGGGGTGCCTACAAACCGCGGTCGAGTCCCTACAGTTTCCAGGGACACGGCGTCCAGGGACTCGTCATGCTGTCGGCAGCCGGAATCCGTTACGGTCTCCCGGTTGTGAGTGAAATCATGGATGCCCAGGATCTGCCTGATCTCGCGGCACACGTTCAGGCGCTCCAGGTCGGGGCCCGCAACATGCAAAACTTCTCGCTCCTCAAAGCGGTCGGATCCCAGCCGCTACCCGTGATCCTGAAACGCGGCCTGTCGGCGACGCTCGAAGAACTGCTGCTCGCAGCGGAATACATCGTCAATGCCGGGAATGATCAGGTGATTCTCTGCGAACGGGGTATCCGAACCTTCGAAACGGCAACGCGCAATACGCTTGATCTCAATGCCGTGGCCTGGCTCAAAAACAAAACGCATCTGCCGGTCCTCGTGGATCCCTCCCATGGAACGGGACTTGCGGAACTCGTTCCGCCTTTGAGCAAAGCGGCGCTCGCGGTCGGAGCCGACGGACTCCTGATCGAGGTGCATCCGGATCCCACGCATGCGTGGTCTGATGGCCGACAGTCGCTGACACCCGAAACGTTCTCCCGGCTGATGCGCGAGCTGCGCCCCTTGGCCCAAGTGATCGGGCGGCATATTCCATGAAATCCCCGCACGTTCCGCTGCACAAGCCCCGGCTGCATGTCCTCTCGCGGCGTCTCACCCATCTCCCGGATCCGCTTGCCCTCTACAGCCAGTTGCGCGCGAGCGCTCCCGGACTCCCGCGCGCACTCTTCGAAACGGCCGACCACGCCGCCTCAGGCGACGCGCGGAGCCTGATCTATGTCGACCCTGCCGTCTCCTGCCAACTGACCGACGATCGGGTCGTCTGGAAACCGCTCAGTGACCACGGCCGACAGGCCATCCAGAGCCTGATCGAGAGTGGCTGGACACGCGAAGCCCAGGGGAACAGCCAAACGGGTCTCACTTTCCCGCTCCCGAATCCAGCGCGTGACCTCGATGAGGAAGCCCGCCTCAAGGCACCGAGCCCCCTGGATCCGCTCCGCTCGCTCATCTGGAGCTGGAATGCCGATCCCCGCATACTCGAGAGCGTGCATGCCTTCGGTACCTTCGCCTACGATTTCGTCGACCGTTTCGAGCTCCTTCCGCCACGCCGACCGGCTGAACGCATCCGGACGGACTACGCATTCTATCTTTGCGAAAGCCGCATCCTGATTGATCACGACCACGGCACCACGACGGTCACAACCGTCGTGTTCGGAGAGCATCCGCCACCGGATCTCGAGCTCGGCGCAAGGCGGCGCCTGAGCGAGCTCGAGCGGGTGATTCAGGGCACTCCGACGGTGCGCGCCGAAACAACTGCACCTCGGCTGCAGCCGAAAGGGTACCGTACGGTCACAGCGGACGCGGAGTTTGCCCGCACGGTCGAGACGCTCAAAACTGAAATCGACCGGGGAGAAGTCTTCCAGATCGTCCCCTCCCGAAGGTTCGAGATCCCTTGCCCGGATCCGCTCAAGGCCTATGCCGAGCTTCGGCGCCTCAACCCGAGCCCATACATGTTTTACCTGGAGGAAGGCGGCTCGACCCTTTTCGGCGCATCTCCCGAGAGCGCACTCAAGATCCATGCGATTGAACACAGTATCGAGATCCGACCTATCGCAGGCACACGACCGCGCGCCCTCAACCCAGATGGGACACTCGACAGGGATCGGGACGGCCGTCTCGAACTTGAACTCCGACTGAATACCAAAGAGCTCGCCGAACACGCCATGCTCATCGACCTGGCCCGCAATGATGTGGCGCGCGTCTCAAAACCCGGAACCCGAACCGTGACCGAGCTTATGGCCATCGAGCGTTATTCCCATGTGATGCATCTCGTCTCACGTGTCAGGGGAGAACTCCGTCCGGGGCTCGACGCGCTCCACGCCTACCAGGCATGCCTCAACATGGGTACCCTGACCGGAGCCCCCAAGATTCGGGCGATGCAGATCCTCCGCGGACTCGAAGAATACCCGCGAGGGCCCTACGGGGGGGCCGTGGGCTATCTCGACGCCCTGGGGAACATGGATACCGCGATCGTGATCCGATCGGCTTGGGTCGAAAACGGGCTGGCCTGGATCCAGGCCGGCTGTGGCGTCGTTGCGGATTCCGATCCGGTGGAAGAATGCCATGAAACCCGCCGCAAGGCGGAAGCGGTCCTGGCAGCCATTGGCCGGGCACGGGAGAGTGAGCCGGATGCGAACTGAGAACCACGTTTTCTTCATTGATAATTTCGATTCCTTCACCTATAACCTGGTCGACGAGTTTCGATCCATCGGAGCAACGGTCGAAATCTGGCGCAACGACGCCCCAAAGGATCGCCTGATCCAGCGCCTCGCCGAAATCAACCCGACGCTCCTCGCGCTCTCTCCCGGGCCCGGTCACCCGGATGAAGCCGGTTGCCTACCGGAACTCATTCGCGCAACTTCTGGCCAGATCCCGACTCTCGGCATCTGTCTCGGACATCAGGCGCTCGCATCTACACTCGGTGGAACCGTCAATCGGGCACCCGTCCTGATCCACGGCAAGCCCGCTCCCGTCTTCCACCATGGCGAGGGGATCTTCGCGGGCCTGCCCTCGCCATTCATGGCCGGACGCTATCACTCGCTCGTTGTGGATACGCTCCCGCCCGGATTCCGGACACAGGCCTGGTCCCTGGACCATGGACAAAAAATCCCCATGGCAATGAGTCACGATACCCGCCCCCTGATCGGACTCCAGTTTCACCCGGAGTCTATTCTCACGCCTGAGGGCCGTGCGCTCATGGTACGCATCATGAACTGGGCGCATGACTTTGAGCCAGGCCGCTAGCCAGGGCAACATGGACTTTCGCCCGATACTCGAAAAACTACTGGCTGGATTCGATCTTGAGCCCGGCGAGATCGACGAGTTGTTTCATAAACTCGTGCGAGGTGAACTCGATCCCAGCCAACTCGCCGCGCTCCTGGTCGGGTTGCGGATCAAAGGGGAGAGTGGGGCGGAAATCGCCTCCGCCGCGCAGGTTTTTCTCGAATGCGCGCGACCGTTCACGAGACCCGACTACGACTTTGCCGACACCTGTGGTACCGGCGGGGATGGCCAGGGCACCTTGAACATTTCGTCCGCCGTGGCCTTTCTCGCGCCGGTCTGCGGACTTCCGATCGTCAAACATGGCAATCGCTCGGTCTCCTCGAAAACCGGCTCTGCAGATGTATTCGAGCAACTCGGGATTCCGATGACCTTGACACCCGAGATGGCACGCCGTTGTCTCGATCAAGCGGGGTTGTGCTTTCTGTTTGCACCGCATTACCATCCGGGGCTCCGGCACGCCATGCCGGTCCGGCGTGCGCTGGGCATCCGGACACTCTTCAATTTCCTCGGGCCACTCGTTAACCCGGCCCGCCCACCTTTCCAGCTGGTTGGAGTCTACGATACCGACCGCATTCTCCCCATGGCACACGCGCTCGGCGCGATCGGGTGCAAAGCCGCAGCGGTCGTGCACGGCTCCGGACTGGATGAAATTGCGTTGCACGGATCGACCCGCATGGCCGTCCTCCGCGCCGGAGCAGTCGAAACCCTCACGCTCGAGCCTCAATCGCTTGGAGTACCGCACCATCCCATCGAAGCGTTGCGGGGCGCGGACGCGGAATCGAATGCACGCGAACTGGAAGCACTGCTTGCGGGATCCGGACGGCCGGCGTATGCCTGGTCAGTCGCCTTGAATACCGGTGTACTGCTCTGGGTAGCCGGACGAGCCACGAGCCTGCGGGATGGGATCGCCGAAGCATACGAGGCGCTGCGTCAGGGTCGCGCACGAGAGCGCCTCCTCATCTTGCAGAACATCGCCCGTGGTACTTGAATCAATCGTCGAGCACAAACGAGCCGTCGTTGCCGAACGACGCCGTTTGATCCCGTGGGCTCGCCTTCAGGCAGAAACCACTCCCGGAGATCGCCGCCTGCGGGCGCGCCTGCGCGAACCCGGGCATCTTTTCATTTTTGAATGCAAACGCGCTTCCCCATCTCAGGGCGTGCTGCGAGAAGAAGTGGATCTCGATGAGCTCGCTGCTGTTTATTCGCAGTGGGCGCACGCGGTTTCGGTATTGACCGAAGCACGTTTTTTTCAGGGCAGCCTCGATGATCTACTCGCGTGGCGCAAGCGCGTCCAACTGCCGCTCCTCCGTAAGGATATCCTGGTCGACCCCTACGAAGTGATCGAAGCACGCTGGTTCGGAGCCGATGCGGTTCTCCTCATGCTCTCGGTTCTCGCGGATGAAGTCTATCGTGACTGCCTGGGGTTGGCTCGCGAACTTGGTCTCGACGCGATCAGCGAAGTGCATGACGAGCGCGAGTTGGAACGGGCCCTCCGCCTGGGCGCTGAATGCATCGGCATCAACAACCGCGATCTCAAAACCATGACCGTCGATCTCGGGACCACTCCGCTCATGGCATCCCGCATTCCTCCCGAGATCCCTGTTCTTTCCGAATCCGGAATCGAGAACCGGGGTGATATCCTGTCGCTTGGGCCGCATGTCGATGGCTTCCTGATTGGCAGCGCCTTGATGCGCGCGCGTCGCCCGGACCTTTTGGCCCGGATGCTGCGCCGGGGGGCGATCAAGATCTGTGGTCTCACCCGCGCACAAGACGCGCAAGCAGCCTGGAGGCTCGGGGCAACACATGGAGGCCTCAATCTCGCTCCCGGTTCCCCCCGCCGTCTGGATCTTGAAACGGCACGTGCCATCCGTCTTGCCGCACCACTCGAGTGGGTAGGCATTTTCCAGGATCCAGAACCTGATTTTGTGCTCGATGCGGTCCATCGGCTTGAACTCGCAGCCATCCAGCTCCACGGTGGGGAATCCCGCGCCTTCATCGAAGCGCTTCGGTCGCGACTGCCGGCAGGCGTCTCGATCTGGAAGGCGCTCCCTTGGGACCACGTTCCGGTTTTCGCTTCTGATTTCGCGGCAGACCGGCTCGTGCTCGATTCGAGAACCGCAACTCGTTTTGGCGGAACCGGTGTTCCGCTCGACCCCGCACGGGCGCGAAGCTGGCCCGACCTCCAGGAAACCATCGTTGCGGGCGGAATCGATCACGAGAACATCGATACCGCGCTCGCTCTGAGTCCCTGGATGATCGATGTCAACTCGGGCGTCGAAACCTCGCCCGGCGTGAAAGACCTTCAGAAACTCACCCGGCTGTTCAGCCGGCTGGATACCTTCCCTCCCCGACGTGGACAGGAACCATGAGCGCTACGCATCCCGATCCAGACCCTCCCCGGGCAGGCCGATTCGGCCGGTGGGGTGGACGATATGTTCCCGAAATTCTAGTGCCGGCTCTGGATCAGCTCGAAACAGCATTTGAACACGCGCGATGCGATCCTGATTTTCAGGCGGAGCTCTCCCATCTTCTCACGCACTTCGCGGGCCGGCCGACGCCCATCACCCGCTGCGCCAACTTTCTCAGGGGGTCGGGACTCGAAGTTTATCTCAAACGTGAGGACCTCTTGCACGGCGGTGCGCACAAAACCAACCAGGTTCTCGCCCAGATGCTGCTCGCGCGGCGCATGGGGAAAAGACGGGTCATCGCCGAAACCGGTGCCGGACAACATGGGGTCGCCGTCGCGCTGGCAGGCGCTCGTTTCCAGATCCCGGTCCGCATTTACATGGGACAGCGGGACTGCGAACGACAGGCGCCCAACGTCTTCCGGATGAAACTCTTCGGCGCGGAAGTCATCCCCGTCGACTCAGGCAGTGCAACCCTCAAGGATGCGATGAATGAAGCCCTGCGCGACTGGGCAGCCAGCTATGAACAAACGCATTATCTCGTGGGAACCGTGGCCGGCCCACATCCTTTTCCGACCCTGGTTCGGGAATTCCAGCAGGTGATCGGTGAGGAGGCACGTGCCCAGATGCTTGAGGAATGTGGTCACCCCCCCGATGCTGTGATCGCGTGTGTCGGAGGTGGTTCGAATGCGATCGGCATCTTCAGCGCTTTTTTGGCGGATTCCGAAACCCGTCTCGTGGGTGTCGAACCGGCCGGTCAGGGGCTTGCGAGTGGTCGGCACGGAGCCACCCTGGCACGGGGTACCCCCGGCATCCTCCACGGAGCCGAAACGATGATTCTCACTGACGAGGAAGGCCAGATTCAGGAATCGCATTCGATTTCTGCGGGCCTCGACTATCCCGGTGTCGGACCCGAACACGTCGACCTTTGCGAACGCGGCCGGGTGGAATACGTCTCGGCGACGGATGCCGAAGCACTTGATGCATTCACACGCCTCTCACGCGAGGAAGGTATCATCCCGGCGCTCGAATCCGCCCACGCGCTGGCCTACTGCATCCGGTTGGCTCGAGAAAGGCCGCCAGCCTCACGGATGCTCGTCAACCTCTCCGGACGCGGCGACAAGGATCTCAGCCATGTCCAGAAGTATCTCGATGGTTCTACGCCGTGAACCGATATCAAGACCTGTTTAACCGGCTCCGGAAAACCGGTCGCGCGGCATTCGTTCCGTTTGCGATCCTGGGCTATCCAAGCCCCGCATCCTCGCTCGATTGGATCCGTCCCCTCATCGAACGGGCGGACGCGCTCGAACTCGGATTCCCGTTCTCGGATCCTATCGCCGACGGGCCCGCGATCCAGAAGGCCGCCCACATGGCCCTTCGAGCCGGCGCCACACGGGCCACCCACTTCGCCATCCTGGCACGCATCCGTGCGGAATACCCGGATCTTCCGATCGGACTCCTCGTATACGCAAACCTGGTTTATCGCACGGGCCTGGATGCCTTCTATGAGACCGCGCATCAGGCGGGAGTCGACTCGGTTCTCGTAGCCGATGTACCGGTCAGCGAGATCCAACCCTTTTCAAATGCGGCGTGCGCCCATGGGATCGATCCGATCCTGATCGCGCCGCCGAATGCTTCGGATCGGACCTTGGCACAAATCGCCCGTACGAGTCAGGGGTATACATATGTTCTCAGCCGTAGCGGGATCACCGGCACGGAAACCGTTGCGGGGCGTCCGTCGAACGAGCTCCTGGCACGACTGCGGGATCTCGGAGCGCCTCCCGCACTGGTGGGTTTTGGCATCTCGAACCCTGAAGATGTCCGCCGCGTGCTTCGGGCGGGCGCTGCCGGCGTGATCGTGGGATCGAGTCTCATCGAAAAAGCCAAGACCCCTCAAGGACTCAGACCTTATCTCCTGGAACTCTGGCAAGCCACGCGACTTTGACGCACCGGATCTGCCCGGTCCGGGAGCACATAACTGATGTTTGATTTCTGCACATATATGTCTATAATTGGCCATTATGAGTCATGCATACAGCATTGGTGGGTTTGCCAAGCGCATCGGACGGTCGGTTCAGACGGTGCGTCGATGGGAACGCGAAGGCAAACTGATTGCCAAACGGCTTCCCTCCGGGCATCGCTATTTTGATGAATCAGACGTGCGACGCATGATGGGGGGCGCACCGGAAAACCGGCTGACAGTTGTTTATTGCCGCGTGAGCAGAGCCGGGCAAAAAGACGATCTGGCCGCTCAGGTTGAGGCCATGGAAACCTGGTGCCGTAACGCCGGTGCCGCCGTGGACGAATGGGTTCAGGAGATTGGCGGCGGCATGAACTTTAAGCGCGAGCGATTTCTTAATATCCTGGACCGCATTCAACGTGGGGAAATCGAAAAGCTGCTGGTCGCGCACAAGGATCGGCTGGTGCGCTTCGGGTATGATCTCATTGCGCATCTGGCCTCTGAAAACGGCTGCGAGATCGTGGTCGTCAATCAAAACTCCCTGTCTCCGCAGCAAGAAATGGTTGAAGATCTGTTTTCCATTGTACAGACCTTCAGTGGTCGGTTATCCGGCATGCGGAAATACAAGAAACAATTGCGCGAGGATTATCCGGAGTTTCCCATGAAAGAACCCAAGGATATTTTGCAATGACGACGGTGACCCGCACCCTACAGGCTGATGTTCCCGAATCCTTGCCCTTCATCTGCAAGTCGATGGGAACGGTGCGGGCCGACCTGTGGCGGCGTTTGGGGGCTTTGGGGACCGTGGGCAAGTCCGCCAACGAGGTTCGCAAGGAGATATCGGCGGCACGTTGGTACCTGGATCTCCCGGTGGACGGCACCATCCGCAACGAAACCACCAAGGACATCGTGAACGACATACTGCTATACAAGGCCGCTGCCATGCAGAAGGTTCGCAAGGCCGTTGCCGCGCGAACATCGGATGAGGCGGAGCGCAAGCGCCTGTATGCCTTGCTGCGCAAGGACCAATGGCTCGCCGACAATTTTCTGCATCGACAGATGCGCAAGCATTTTCGTCATGGAAAATCCCAGGTCGCCAATCAGTTTGTGGTGCGTTCCGACAAGTACGGCACCGAAATCGTGGATGGACGCCTGGTCATCGTCATCCAGATGGCCAAAAAATACGGCGAGGCCCTTCGACTCGCCACCACATCCAGCGGCAAGAACGTCAGTCTGTCCGGCTGCAATCTGCGGATTATCGTGAAGAACGGTTTTTCGGAGATTCACTACGCCACGGCAAAAGAACGTGGGCGACCTTGCGGCCATCAGACGCTGGGGATCGACAAAGGATATACGGAAGCCTTCACGGATTCGGACGGTGGTGCCCATGGAACGGCGTTCGGTTCGGTGCTGAAAGCGTACAGTGATCAAGCATCCGCGACCGGCCAGGCGCGCAACAAACTCCATGCGCTGGAAAAGAAGCATCGGGAGGCGGGGCGTACCGCCAAAGCGGATCATATCCGGTTCTGTAATCTCGGACGCCTCAAGATCGACGCTCGCAAGGAACGGATCCGCAAGCAACTGCGCACGATCGCTTACCAGTCCGCACAGTCGATCGTGGATAAAGCGGCGGTCGTGATTTCGGAAGATTTGACGGCTCCCATCGCCAAAAAGCAGGCATGGAAGCAGTACAACAGACGGATGGGTGCCTGGGCCAAAGCCGTGTTGGCCGAAGCCTTGGACTCCGTATGTATGCAGCGACAGGCGGAACACTGCCTGGTGAATGCAGCCTATACATCGCAAATGGACTCCACCACCGGCTTGCTGGAAGGCAAGCGCGTTGGGGATCGATTTTACCGTGTGAACGGGGATGTGCTTCAGGCTGACCACAACGCTGCATTGAACGTGCTGGCAAGATACGTTGATACCGGGATCACTCGGTTCACTCCCTATCCGGAAGTCCGACGTATTCTTCTGTCACGTTCTCCGGCGCAACTGAGCGTCAAGGGGCACGAGTTGCAGGCGATGTCTGCCTATCAACCGTGTGCGGATCAATCCTCTGTACCGGTTTGTACAGGTTTATAGGAACAGTATACGATCCATGACCTCTACACCGCACGCACTCCCAATGGATGCAAAATCCCGATTGCACTCGTGGATACGAATCTCCCGCGTACCCTGACCGCTGGAGCCTCACAGGAATTTTCACATCCATCTGTACGCGACCGCGAGGCCCCGAACCGGCGATCGAGCATTCGATGCTGCGCGCCGTTGGGGCGGGCGCGAATGCGCCAGACATTATGTTTGGACCTGTCCGCCTCTGATCACGTAGGTTATGTTGGAGGCGGCATGATTCACTTCCACACAGAGCCATAACGGAGGGGACAGGTCATGAAGAAGTTTAACAAGTATGTCGGGTTGGATGTGCACAAGGAATCGATCGCCGCCGCCGTGGCCACAGCGGGGGATGGTGAGGTTCGCTATTTCGGTGAGATCCCGAACCCGCCGGGCGGGCATAAATGAACCGGTAGAGGGTCTCATGGTAGGCGTCCACGGCTGATCCTCGGGATGGTCCGCAATCCCTCTCAGGTTGTACAGGTGAGAGACGGAATACGGGACAGCCTCTCGTACCGGCTGTCCCCATAGAGTTCAAAAGCCCGTTCCAGAAGCTTCTTTGTGGCGGGTCCGGAAAGGGTGCCATGACGTTCGTCTGTTTCCGCCAATAGAGCCACATCCCGGGAGTCGAAGACCTTCAGGAATCTCCTGGGGGGAGAGCGGTACCGGAGCGTCATGGTTCCTGTCTCCCGGAACCGCTAGACGCAACGTGTCACTTGTTGCCGGGACAGACCGGTCATTTCCCCGTATCTGGAACCCCACATCCCGTGTCCCTTCCAGATACTCTTTCACTTGCATCAGCGTTTTGAGCTTCGCGTCGTTCC
>JAJZBR010000005.1:18508-52431 GCA_021798795.1 Pseudomonadota bacterium | reverse complement strand
AAGAGATGGAGGGATTGTTAGCAACTCTATATGATGGGAAGCGTTATATCACGGTCATCGAAAACGATTTCAAACGCTACGTCGGCGCCCAGATCGGCATTTACAGTCCCAAGGGCGAGAAAGTTGGGCAAATCAGCCATGTCCGCAACAAGGAGTTTTTATATGTGGTCTCTGGTGAAAATCTGCTCCCTACGCACCGTCAAAAAAGCATCCCATTTTTTGGCCGAAGTGACGGCGAGCCAAAAGAGACAGGTAGCCTGGAATCCGGCTGCATCAGCTGCCGCTGAGCGGGTTTCAGCATGGTAGCGGGGGCGCGAGTTGGGCTTTGAACGGCCCTGATTTTATAGAAATTGATCTGCAATTATTCCGCTTGGTCCTGGTCGCAGCAAGCGCAAACGGCAAGTCCTGCCTCTGCTTGCCAGAGTGTATTACGTATGTTATAACAGTTGGCATGACGGGAGTGAATTTTATGACAGTCGTGGTCAAGGTACGCAAAGTCGGCAATTCCCTGGGTGTCATCCTGACGAAGGACGTCGTTGAGTCCCTCGGCGTGGCTGAGGGCGACGAACTGTTCGCCATCCGTACGTCCGACGGCATTCGGCTCACGCCGTATGACCCGGATTTCGTGACGGCGATCGAGTCGACGCGCGAGTACATGCGGCGTCATCGCGATGCTTTGCACGAACTGGCCAAACGGTGAACGAGCCGAAGCGGATCAGCTCAGCGATCGCGACCGCAATTCACGACGAGGCCATTTATGAATTCGGTGGTCTTGCAGGAGTCCGCGATGGCGGACTGCTTGAGAGCGCCCTGGACCGACCGCGCAATCTGCTCGCATACGAATCTCGAGCATCTATCTTTCGGCTCGCCGCCACGCTGTGCCTGGGAATCGCCAGGAACCATCCCTTCAATGACGGAAACAAGCGCACCGCGCTCTTGGCGACACGAGCATTTCTGTATCTGAATGGGCGGGAACTGGAGCCGTCGCAGACTGATGAGGTCACCACAATCGTGGCAGTGGCCGACGGTTCACTGAACGAGGAAGATCTCGCGGTCTGGCTGGAGCGCAATGCCCGAGCGCACACCAAATCAAGTTGGTAGCGGGGGCAGGATTTGAACCTGCGACCTTCGGGTTATGAGCCCGACGAGCTGCCAGACTGCTCCACCCCGCATCCCGGTTGCATGCTCATTTTAACCGCTTGGCGGCCAATCATCAAATTCACAAGGCTTGGAGCGCATCCGGAAGCGTCCCGCATCGCTCCTTTACCGAGCCCGCCTTCGCAATGGATCAGTGGTGCACGGCCCAGGCACAAAGCTGCCACAGCGCATCCGGCATGAGCCCCAGAACAAAAAGAGCGCAGCCGTTCACAGAGAGGACAATCTCGGGGACTCCCCACGGTGCGGGCACCGATTTCTCATTGGCGATGCGGTCGAAATACATGATTTTGACGACCCGGAGGTAGTAGAAAGCTCCAACGACCGCCATGACCACGGCCAAGACGGCGACCCAGGCTTCGCCATTTCCAAGGAGCGCACGGAGAATCGCAAGCTTGGCCCAGAACCCGATGAATGGCGGCACACCAGCCAAGGAAAACATGGCAAAGAGCATGAGAAGTGACCACCAGGGATGAACCTGGCTCAAGCCGGCAAGATCATCGAGACTCTCGACGTCCCGTCCACGCGCCCGGAGCGCGAGCAGCAGACCGAACGCGAGAAGTGTCATGCTCACATAGATGACCGTGTAATAGATGGCCGCAATCTCGCCCTCAATCGTTCCGGTCGCAATACCGAGCAGAATGAAACCTACATGCGCGATGGCTGAATACGCCAACAGACGCTTGAAGTTGCTCTGGGCGAGCGCGGCCAGATTACCGATCAGAAGAGACAGGATGGCCACTCCAAGCACCAGGGGCGCCCACTGGCTCATCAGGGGATGCAGCCCCACAACCAGAAGCCGTACAAATAGCGCAATCGCGCCGAGCTCGGGGATGGTCGCAACCAAAAGGGTGATCGGTGTGGGCGACCCTTCATAGACGTCCGGCACCCACATGTGGAAGGGAGCCGCGCCGAACTTGAACGCGAGGGCTACGATCACAAATGTGGTCGCGAAGAAGAAAAGCAGATGGTCCCCACCTCCGAGCCCGAGGATCATCCGGGGCAGAGTCACCAGCGAGAGTGTCCCGCTCAGACCGTAAAGGAGCGAAAGGCCATAGAGCAGAATGCCTGAGGCAATCGCGCCCAGAAAGAAGTACTTCATGGCGGCTTCGGCGGCAATCGCCCGTTCGCGGTCAATCGAGACCATGGCATAAAGCGACAGGGAAAGGAGTTCGATCCCGAGGAAGAGTACCAGAACATCCGCTCCCGTCACGATCGCGAGTATTCCAAGGGTTGCGGTCAGAAGCAGTGCATAGTACTCCCCGTGTCCGAGATCATGCCGCTCGAGATCGCCGACCGAGTAGATCACGACGAGGAGCGCCACAACCGACACGGCGACCACAAGCAGGCGCGAGAGGGGGTCGACCACGAGTGTTCCGTCGAAGAAGACACCCTGACTGGATCCACGCCAAAAACTCGCGGTCATCGCGGCAAGCCCGAGCGCGACAAGCGTGCTCGCCGGAATCGCCCAAGCCAGCACGCGGTCCTTCACAAAAGGACGCAGGGCTTCAAGCAGCACCACGAAGAGGGCGCCACCCGCGATCCAGGCCTCGGGCGCAATCGCCGTCATCGACATCATGATTTCATCACCCCTCTGGTCATGGGTCGACGCCTCATGGAATCTTGCTCATCAGCGCCTGGTGAACCAGGTGAGCGACCGAGGCCCGCATGACATCAAGAATCGGTGCGGGCCAGAGACCGAAAAGGAGAACCGGGATCACGAGGAGGAACAGGAATAACCGTTCCCGCACGGTGACATCAGGCAGCTTCGCGACCGGCTCGTTTACGATCGGTCCGAACACCACACGCTTGATGAGCCAGAGTGTAAAGCCCGCACCGATGACGAGATTCAAAGCGGCCAGGAGACTCCACCAGGGATTAGCCACCCAGGTGGCAAGGATCACCTGAAACTCTCCCACGAACCCACTCGTTCCGGGGAGACCCACGTTCGCCATGGCAAAGAATACGAACAGAGCCCCGAATACGGGCATGCTCCGGGCGACGCCGCCATAGGTCGCAATGTCTCTTGAATGGAGGCGGTCGTAGAGAACGCCCACACAGAGGAAGAGAGCCGCCGCGACGAGCCCGTGGGAAATCATTTGGAAAATTCCGCCCTGGATGCCCATTCGGGCGGCCTCGATAGCGGAAGCGCCCGCCATGAAGAAGAGCGCAAAAAACCCGAGGGTCACAAAACCCATATGCACGATCGAGGAATAGGCAATGAGCTTCTTCATGTCGGTCTGGACGAGTGCGACAAAACCGATATAAACGATGGCGACCAGCGAGAGTGCCACCATGAGCCCCGAAAAATATCGGCTTGCATCCGGGGCGATCGGGAGGCTCAGGCGCAAAAAGCCGTACGCTCCCATCTTGAGCATGATCGCAGCCAGGATGACAGACCCGCCGGTCGGTGCCTCGACATGCGCATCCGGCAACCAGGTATGCACGGGCCACATGGGAACCTTGACCGCAAACGCGAGAAGAAAGGCGATGAACAGCCAGATCTGCGTCCCGAGACCGAGTGGTGCACGCTGGAAAGCCAAGAGGTCATAGCTCCCGGTCCGCACTCCGAGGTAGATGAGCGCGACGAGCATGAGGACGGATCCGAGGAACGTGTAGAGGAAAAACTTGAAGCTTGCGTAGATCCGGCGCGGTCCGCCCCAGACCCCGATGATGAGGAACATCGGGATGAGCATGGCTTCCCAGAAGAAATAGAACAAAAGTCCATCCAGTGCCGCAAACACTCCGTTCATGAATCCTTCCATGAGGAGAAATGCCGCGAAATACGCGGCCTGCTTGTATTCGATGACTCGCCAGCCCGCAAGTACCACAAGCACGGTACTGAAGGTTGTGAGCACGAGGAACGGCAGGGAAATGCCGTCGATCCCCAAATGATAGTTCGCATGGAGCAGCGGGATCCAGCCTATCCGCTCGACAAACTGCATGCTCGCGGTCCCGTCGCGGAATCCGATCCAGACGATCACGCTCAGGGCGAAAGCCACAATCGAAGTCACGAGCGCGAAGCTGCGCGCGAAGGATGGCGCGCGCGATCCGAGTGCGAGCAGCACGAGTCCGCCCGCAACCGGGAACCCAATCAGGAGACTCAACCAGGGCCAGGCGGGTATCATTTGAACATCCCTCAATACCGAACCAGAGCCCAGGACACAAGAACCACGAGCGCGGCCACCATGGTAAAGGCGTACTGGTAGAGAAAACCGGTCTGGAACCTGCGCACGAGCGCGCCGAGCCAACCGATCCGGGAGGCGGTTCCGTTCACTCCCAAGCCGTCGATCGCCCGCTCATCTCCCCACTTCCAGAGACTCCGGCCGAGGCGTACGCTCCCGGGTGCCCCCAGACGAAGATAGAAAGCGTCGAAGTAATAACCCTGAACGAGGAGTCGGTAGAGCGGATGGATCCGTGCGGCGAGGCGCGCGGGCCATTCGGGTCGCCAGAGATAGCCGTAGGCCGCAACCCCCAATCCAGCCAGCATGAGATAAAAGGAGGGAGCATCCCAGGCAGCGAGGAAAAAGCGCCAGGGAGAAAGGTGCGCAAATGAGGCGAGCGGATTGATTCCCACCGGGGTGGCCAGAGAAGAACCAAAGAACGACCCGCCGAGGAGCGGGTGAAAGAGAATCCAGCCCACTGCAAGCGCCGGAACGGCGAGCATGACGAGCGGCAGGGTCACAACCCAGGAGCTCTCGTGAAGATGGGCACGGATCCCCTCACCCATCCGCTCGGGGCCATGGAATACCAGAAACAGCATGCGAAAGGTATAAAGCGCTGTCACGAAGACGCTCAGGAGAAGGAGCGTGTAGGCGAACGCGGCTCCGGGAATCGGGCTTTGGCCCACGGCATCGATCAGGGCATCCTTGGAAAAATAGCCGGAGAAGCCGGGAAACGCGACCAGGGCCAGAGAGCCGACCAGGAAGGTGACATAGGTCACAGGCAGATACTTGCGCAATCCGCCCATCTTGCGCATATCCTGTTCGTGATGCATGGCGATAATCACCGATCCTGCCGCCAGGAAAAGCAGGGCCTTGAAGAAGGCATGGGTCACGAGATGAAAAATACCGGCCGCAAAAGCGGATGCTCCGAGACCAGCCATCATGTAGCCCAGCTGCGAGAGGGTCGAGTAGGCGATCACCCGCTTGATGTCGGTCGCGACCACGCCCAGAATGCCCATGAAAAAGGCCGTGAGCGATCCGATCACGAGGATCACGCCAAGCGCATCCGGGGCGTGGATGTAGAGCGGGGAAAGCCGTGCCACGAGGTAGACTCCGGCGGTCACCATGGTGGCCGCATGAATCAGCGCGGAGATCGGGGTCGGCCCCTCCATGGAATCAGGCAGCCAGACATGGAGCGGAATCTGCGCGGATTTACCCATCGCTCCAACGAAAAGGAGTAGTCCCATCAGTGTCAAAACCGGCACCCGCCATCCGAATCCGAGCCCCACCGTCCGACCGGCAAGCGCCGGAACCCGTGCGAACACGCTCGCATAGGTCAGGGATCCCGTGTAGTGGAGCACCATGGCGATACCCAAAATAAAGCCCAGATCGCCGATGCGATTCACCACGAACGCCTTGAGTGCGGCGGCTGTTGCGGTCGGCTTCTCGAACCAGAATCCGATCAGGAGGTAGGACACGAGTCCGACTCCTTCCCAGCCGATGAAGAGCTGAAGAAAATTGTTCGCGAGGACAAGCAGCAGCATGGCGAAGGTGAAAAGCGAGATATAGCCGAAGAAACGGATTTCTCCGGGGTCATCTGCCATGTATCCGATGCTGTAGATGTGGACGGCTAAGGAGACGAAGGTGACCACCAAGGCCAGAAGGGCACTCAACGGATCGATCAGGAAGCCGATCTGGAACGGGATGCCTCCGCTCACCATCCAGGTGTAGAGGGGGGCATCCAGGTGAGCGCCAACAAGAACCCGGAGGAGAATCCAAAACGACAGGATACAGGAAACCGCAACTCCCGCGATCGTGAGCACGTGAGTGCAACGCCGCCCGAGACGCGATCCGGCCAGCGCCGTGATCAAAGCCGCGAGAAGCGGAGACAGGAGAATCCAAAGCGCAAGTGTGGCCACGGGTTCTAACCCTTGAGCTGGTTGAGATCTTGGACGTTAATGCTCTGGCGGTGGCGGAACACCACGACCAGAAGCGCGAGACCGATCGCGGACTCGGCAGCGGCGACCGTGAGCACAAAGAAAACGAAGACCTGACCTTCCCGGTTCATGAGATAGCGGGAAAACGCCACGAAGTTGATGTTGACCGCAAGCAGGATGAGCTCGACGCACATGAGCAGGACGACCAGGTTCTTGCGGTTGATGAAGAGCCCCATGACCCCGAGCGCGAAGAGAATCGCGCCCAGAATAAGGTAGTCGTTGAGTGTGATCATGACGGGCCTCCGTGGCGGGGCGGAGTGGGCGAGACGAGCCGCACCCGGTCGCGTGCCCGGACCCGGACCTGATCGGCCGGGTTCTGGTTCCGGATGCCCGTCCGGCGCCGGAGTGTGAGGAGGATTGCGGCGATGAGACCGACCAGGAGGATCATGCCGGCGAGTTCAAACGGGTAGAGATCCCGCCGGTAGAGACTCACCCCGAGGGCACGGGTGTTGTCGTGCCGGGCCGAAACCCGAAGCGCGACCGTAAGACCGTGGAACCCGAGGGCGTGAGCCCAAAACAGGTAGACAAGCTCGAGTGCGAGAATCAGGCCGACGATCGCCCCAAGCGGTGCGTAGCGGACAAAACCTTCACGAAGTTTCTCGATCTCCACATCGAGCATCATGACCACAAAAAGGAGCAGAACCAAAACCGCGCCCACGTAGATCAGGATCAGGATGATTCCCAGGAACTCCGCGCCGGACAGGATCCAGAGCACGGCAGTATTGAAAAAACAAAGGACCAGAAACAGCGCCGCGTGGACCGGGTGCCGGACCGTGATGACGCGGAACGCGGATACCACGAGGATGGCCCCAAAGACCCAGAACACGCCCGCTTCGATCCAGTCAGCCGGATTCATCATCTGGGCTTACCGGAAGGATGCGTCCGATTCGCGGTCGCGTGCGATCTCGGCCTCGAATTTGTCGCCCAAGGCGAGAAGTTTTTCCTTCGTCATGATCTGTTGCCCCCGTTCCTCGAAGTGAAACTCGTAGATCCGGGTCTCAACGATGGAGTCGACCGGGCAGGCTTCCTCGCAAAATCCGCAGTAGATGCACTTGAAGAGGTCAATGTCGTAGCGGGTCGTCCGTCGCGTTCCATCCTCCCGCTTTTCCGAATCGATGGTGATCGCGAGCGCGGGACAGACGGCTTCACAGAGTTTGCAGGCGATGCAGCGTTCCTCGCCGTTCGGATAGCGGCGGAGCGCGTGGAGTCCGCGGAAGCGTGGCGACTGCGGGGTTTTCTCGGCTGGATAGCGGAGCGTGAACTTGCGTGAAACGAACTCACGAAACGTGACACCGAGTCCGGTAAAAAGCTCGACCAGGAGGAATCCCTTGAGCAACTCCCGGAATCGGTTCATGACAGCCCCCCCCGGAACCAGGGTCCCACTTGTCCGATGATGAAGGCGGATTCAACAGCCAGCCAGATGAGCGTGACGGGAATGAACACTTTCCAGCCGAGCCGCATGATCTGGTCGTAGCGATAACGGGGAAAAGTGGCACGAAACCAGAGAAACAGGAACAGGAGCACACCCATCTTGAGGGCGAGCCAGAAAAGGCCGTTCGCGCTCACGAGCGGGATCCCGAGCCCGGCCAAAGGCGAACCCCAGCCACCCAAAAAGAGCGTCGCGGCGAGCGCCGCGATCAGGATCATGTTGGCGTACTCGGCAAGGAAAAAAACCGCGAAGGCCGTTCCCGAATATTCGACATGGAAACCGGCCACGATTTCGGACTCCCCTTCAGCCACGTCAAAGGGTGCACGGTTGGTTTCCGCGACGCCGGATACGAAGTAGACGACAAAAAGCGGCAGGAGCGGGATGACGTACCAGTTCAGGATCCCTCCGGACTGGGCTTCCACGATGTGTTCGAGATTGAGCGTCCGGGCCGCCATGACCACGCCGATCAGGGCAAACCCCATCGCGATCTCGTAGGAGACAATCTGCGCGGCCGACCGCATCGCACCCAGGAGGGCATATTTCGAGTTCGAGGCCCAACCGGCCAGGATCACCCCGTAGACGCCGATCGAGGTGAGGGCCAGAACGTAGATGAGCCCCGCGTTGAGATTGGCCAGAATGAGACCGCGCGCGAACGGAATCACGGCCCAGGTCGCGAGCGCCGGAACGATGGCCAGAATCGGTGCCACGACGAAGAGCAGTCCGCTCGAACGCTCCGGAATGACGATCTCCTTGAACAGGAGCTTCAGCACGTCCGCGAACGGCTGGAGCAATCCCCACTTTCCGACGCGGTTCGGGCCGAGCCGCGATTGCATGTAGCCGATCACCTTCCGTTCGGCATACGTGAGATAGGCCACCGAAAGAATCACAACCACGGTGACCACGAGGATGGCCACGAGGTGGGGCAGAAACCACGATCCGAGAGCGGAAAGCCAGAGTTTCATGGGCCTGCCACCGGATCCCCAGGCGGCGTGAAAACAAGATCCAGAGGCCCCCATGCCGCGCCCCATCCGGAAGCCGCTTCCGTCGCGGCATCGAGCCAGACCATGCCCTGCGGCACGCCGTCATGCCAGGCGACCGGGACGGGAGCTAGATCCGCCGATGCACGCGGACGGGCCAGACTGCCGGTCGGAACGCCGTATTTCCGGGCGTCCGCGGGATGCATCAAGAGGGTGCGCGCCCGGCGTGCCAGCCCCGTAGACTGAAGCGGTGCCGATCGCCGCACATAGGCATCGCTCCCATAAGGTGCCCGGCGTGCGAGCCGGTACCAGGGTGGCCGGACTGATCCAGGCACCTCCGGCACCGGCTGTTCATACCCATCTGCCGATCCGGCAGATGGCGTCTGTGCCACGATCTCCGCGAGAATCTCCGCGCGGGATTCGTATCCGAAGCCATCGAGGCCCAACCGCTCTCCGAGCATCCGGAGCACCTTCCAACCCGGCCGCGCATCGCCAAGCGGCGGGACCAGGGCTTCAAAACTCTGGCTCCCCCCTTCGAGATCGATATAGGTACCGCCGGTTTCCGCCGGAGCGGCAACCGGCAGGATGACGCCTGCATGCACGGCGTGGGAGGGGGCCAGCCAGGATGCGAGGACCAGGATATCTTCGGCCTGATCGAGCGCGCAAAGCGCCGTTTTAGGATCCCAAAGATCGTATTCGGGCTCAACGCCGAGGAGGCAATAGAGTTTCCGGGGCCGGTCGAGGAGCGCCCGGGCTGTCGCCTGCGGAGAGGTTCGCCTCCGGAGCGCTGCAATCCGGCGGGCACCGAGCGCATTCGACCCGCTCGGCAGATGCACCCAGCGCGCGCCCGTCCTGCGGGCGATCTCGCTGATGAGTCCGATCATGGCGCTGCCTTCCGGGTGAGCCTCGATCCACTCCCCGACCACGATCTGCGTGCGGGGCCCGGCCGCGAACAGTTCGCCGAGCGCCCGAAGCGCATCGGGAGCGATCGGGGATTGGGCGACCCATCGCTCCACCCACTCCGGGAGTGCGTCCGGGTGCACGGTCTTGAACAGGGCGGCGAGTCCTGCGATGAGACCCCAAGGCCCGAGGGGTTCATTGAAAACGGTCGGGAAGTTGGCAGCAAACCGAACCGGATTGAGCACGGCAACCCGAGCCCCGCGCAATGCCGCGCGCCGCACCCGCCAGTTGAGAAGCGGGTATTCGGTCCGGAGATCCGTTCCGATCAGGAAAAAAGCATCCTGGGCTTCGAATCCGGCGAGCCCCTGCCCGAGCGTCTCCCCCTCCCCCCGATCACAGACCGAAGGTCGCGGATCCGCCCGGAACAGGCGCGAATCGATTCCTTCGATCCCAAGCCCGCCCAGGATCTTTTCGAAAAGATACATTTCCTCGAGCGTGCATTGGGGCGAAAGGAGCGCAGCCACGGATTCGGGTCCGGTTTGGGCGACCGTCCGCTTGAGCCGGTCGGCAAACGCGTCGAGAGCAGCCTCCCAGTCGGATTGGGCGAGTGTACCCTGCGCTTGCCGGATCTGGGGAGCGACGACCCGATCCTTGGTGTAAAGACCCGCGTAACTGAAGCGGTCACGGTCCGACAGCCAGATCTCGTTACGCTCGGGTGCCTCCCGCGGGACGACGCGCATGAGCCGCCCCCTCAGGGTATGAGCCCAAAAATGGGACCCCAGAGCATCGTGCGCCGAGATGCCCGGCAGGGCCAGCATCTCCCAGGTCCGGGCGGCAAAACGGAAGGGCTTGGAGTTGAGTGCGCCGACCGGGCAGAGGTCGATGATATTGCCCGAGAGTTCCGATTCGAGTTCCCGGCCGAGAAAACTCCTCACCTCGGAGTGCTCGCCTCGACCTGTGATCGCGAGTTCCTGCACGCCCGCAATCTCCTGCCCAAAGCGTACGCATCGCGAGCAGTAGATGCAACGGGTCATGTCGGTGCTCACGAGCGGGCCGATATCCTCATCCGGAACGACCCGCTTGGATTCCTCGAAGCGGGAATGGTCGAATCCGAATCCCATGGCGAGATCCTGGAGTTCGCACTCGCCGCCCTGGTCGCAGACCGGGCAATCGAGCGGGTGGTTGATGAGGAGAAACTCCATCGTTGCGTGTTGGGCGGAAAGCGCACGCGGTGAGCGGGTCGAAACCCGCATGCCCTCGGTGACGGGTGTCGCGCAGGCCGGCAGGGGCTTTGGTGCCTTTTCTACTTCGACGAGACACATCCGGCAGTTGGCCGCAATGGCGAGATGCGGGTGATAGCAGAAACGCGGAATGTAGATTCCAGCCCGGTCGGCCACCTGGATCACCATCTCACCTTTCTCGGCCTCAAGCGATTGCCCGTCAATCTCGAGGTGAATCAGGGTTTTCGAAGTGACGGAGTTCATGCGACTGACCGCTCGCGATCCGGCTGCGGGGCTGAAAACGGGCATCCGTGCTCACGGATGTGGGCTTGAAACTCGTCAGCAAAGTGCTGGATGAAACTCCAGACCGGCATGGCTGCGGCATCGCCGAGCGCGCAGATCGTGTGTCCCTCGATGTTGTGGGCCACTCCGACCAGCCGCTCGAGATCCTCCGGCCGTCCCTCTCCCCTCTCCATACGCCGGACCATGCGATAGAGCCAGCCGGTTCCCTCCCGGCAGGGCGTACATTGGCCACAGGATTCTGAATAGTAGAACCGGCTGATCCGTTCGAGGACCCGGACGAGGCAGGTCGTCTCATCCATCACGATCACAGCTCCTGATCCGAGCAGTGAACCGGCTTTCTTGATGCTGTCATAGTCCATGTTGACCTGCATCATGACGTCACCTGGAAGGATCGGGACCGAGGATCCACCGGGGATCACCGCCTTGAGACGGTGTCCGGCACGCACCCCCCCTGCCCGCGCGAGGAGTTCGGCGAAGGGCATGCCGAGCGGAACTTCGTAGTTTCCCGGATGGGTCACATGTCCCGTCACCGAGAAAATCTTGGGTCCGCCGGCACCGGGCACGCCCTGATCCGCAAACCACCGGGCACCGTTGCGCAGGATGGATGGAACCGAGGCCAGGGTTTCGGTGTTGTTGATGGTGGTGGGACGCCCGTAGAGTCCAAAGCTTGCGGGAAAAGGCGGCTTGAAGCGCGGGAAACCTTTTTTGCCTTCGAGCGATTCGAGAAGCGCAGTCTCCTCCCCGCAGATATAGGCGCCAGCGCCGAGATGGGTATGGACATCGATCGTGATTCCACTGCCGCGGATATTCGCACCGAGCCAGCCCTCGCGGTAGGCCTCCCCGAGTGCCTCCTCGAAACGGTGATAGGGCTCGCCCATGAACTCCCCCCGGATGTAGTTGTAACCGACCTCAACGCCCATGGCATAGCAGGCGATCGCCATGCCTTCGACGAGCGCATGCGGATTGAACCGGAGAATATCACGGTCCTTGCAGGTCCCGGGCTCGCTCTCATCCGAGTTGCAGACGATATATTTCGGACCCAAGGTTCCCTGGGGCATGAATCCCCATTTGATCCCCGTCGGAAAACCGGCCCCACCCCGGCCTCTCAGCCCGGACTGTTTGACGATCTCGATGACCGAAACGGGGGGGATTCTCTCGCTCAGTATCCGCTCCCAGGCCTCGTAGCCACCGATCGCGCGATAGGTCTCAAGACTCCACGGCACCGGATGATCGAGCGTCGCATAGCAGACTGGACCGGGATGGCTGTCGTTCATCGCAGGCTATCCAGGATCTCATCGACCCGCTCGGGAGTGAGGTGCTCGTGATAGATGTGGTCAACCATCATCATCGGGGCGCCCGCACAAGCCGCGAGGCATTCCTCTTCCGGCTTGAGATAGATCCGCCCATCCGGTGTGGACTGCCCGGGACGGATCCCGAGCCGTTTCTCGATATGGGCCAGGATCTCCTCGCCTCCACAGAGCAGACAGGAGACATTCGTGCAGACCGAAATGCTGTGGCGACCGACCGGCTTGCTTTCATACATCGAGTAGAAGCTCGCCACCTCTTCTACGGCGACCGGGGGCAGATCGAGATAGTGCGCGATGGCCTCGAGGAGTTCCGGGCGGATCCATCCACCATTCGCCTCCTGCACGATCCTAAGGGCCGCGAGTAGGGCCGATCGCTTGCCTTCCGGCGGATAGTGAGCCACCCACCGGTCGATCTCGGCACGCACTTCAGGCGAGAGGACGGAGGACTCATTCACCGGTCAATCTCCCCGAATACGATGTCCTGAGTCCCGATGATCGCAACCAGGTCCGCGATCATGTGTCCTCTCGACATTTCATCCAGCGCGGCCAGATGCGGGAACCCTGCCGGGCGCACCTTGACACGGTAGGGCTTGTTGGCCCCGTCCGAGACGAGGTAGATCCCGAACTCGCCTTTCGGATGCTCGACCGCCGCATAGACTTCCCCTTCCGGCACAACATAGCCCTCGGTGAAAAGCTTGAAGTGGTGGATCAATGCTTCCATGTCGTGTTTCATCACGGCGCGCGGGGGGGCGACCACCTTGTAGTCATCGATCTGGACCGGTCCCGGGTGGGCCGCGAGCCAGTCGACACACTGGCGAACCAAATGATTCGACTGGCGCAACTCCGCGATCCGGACCAGGTAGCGGTCGTAGCAGTCCCCTGCCCGACCGATGGGAATGTCGAATGCGAGCCGGTCATAGACTTCATAGGGTTGCATCTTCCTCAGGTCCCACGCCACTCCCGATCCGCGCAGCATGGGTCCCGTGAAGCCGAGCTGGAGGGCACGCTCCGGGGAAACCACCCCAATCCCGACCGTGCGCTGTTTCCAGATCCGATTATCCGTGAGGAGCGCTTCCGACTCGTCGATGCGTTTCGGGAATCGCTCGGAAAAATCCCGAATGAAATCCAGAAGGGAACCCTCGCGGTTCCGGTTGCGCTCGCGTTGCTCGCGCTTCGAACGGAAGTGCGAGGGTGCATACTGCGGCATCCGCTCCGGCAGATCGGCATGCACCCCGCCCGGACGGTAGTAGGTCGCATGCATACGGGCCCCCGATACCGCCTCGTACATGTCCATGATATCTTCCCGGTCCCGGAAGCAGTACAGGAAGACGCTCATGGCCCCGATATCGAGTGCATGGGCTCCGAGCCAGAGCAGATGGTTCGTGATCCGGGTGAGCTCGTCGAACAGAACCCGGATGTACTGGGCACGGATCGGGATTGCGACCCCGAGCAATCGTTCGATGGCAAGGACATAGGCGTGTTCATTACACATCATCGAGACATAGTCGAGCCGGTCCATATAGCCGATGCTCTGGTTGAACGGCTTGCTTTCAGCCAGCTTCTCGGTGGCCCGGTGCAAAAGTCCCACATGGGGATCCACCTTGCGGATCACCTCGCCGTCCATTTCGAGGACGAGGCGCAGGACCCCGTGGGCAGCTGGGTGCTGCGGCCCAAAGTTCATCGTGTAGTTCTGGATCTCAGGCATGGTCTTTGGGCGGCTTGGGATCGAGGTAACGCGCGTCGTGCCGGATCACCCGGGGAACCAGCTCACGGGGGGCGATCGAGACGGGCTCATAGACCACCCGTCCGGCCTCGGGGTCGTAACGGACCTCCACCTCACCGGATAGAGGAAAATCCTTGCGGAAGGGGTGTCCGATGAATCCATAGTCGGTCAGAATGCGGCGGAGATCCGGGTGACCTGTGAAAAGGATACCGAAGAGATCGAAGACTTCCCGCTCGAACCAGTTGGCGGATGCGTAGATGCCAACGACCGACGGCACGAGCGGCGCCGCATCGGAATCCGGGGGAACCTTGATGCGTAGCCGCCAGTTCTCGACCAGGGACAGAAGATGATAGACAACGACAAAACGGCGGCCCGGCTTCGCGGGGCGCACGTCCGGATCCCGGATGGGGTCCCGGGTCGCTGCCCGGCTGAATCCGGTTTGCGTACTCGACTCGGTCACCCAATCTTCCTCACCATAGGTGAGGTAATCGACGGCGGTAACATCTATCAGCTGTTCGAAGCCGAAGCGCGTATCCGATCTCAGTGTTTGAGCCACATCGAGGAGCCGGTTTGGGGCAAGGATCCAGACCACTTCCCCGACACGGTTGATCTCGACCGCCGCATCGGGCCAGACACTGAGAATCCGGTACCGAAGCTCGATCTCCGGCGCGTGCGGACACTCGGTCATGGAGCAGCCTGAAGAACCGGCGCCGGATGCCGCCGGATTTTTTTCTGGAGCTGCAAGATGCCGTAGAGAAGTGCCTCAGCGGTCGGCGGGCATCCCGGCACGTAGATATCGACCGGTATGATCCGGTCACACCCCCTGACCACCGAGTAGGAGTAGTGATAGTAGCCGCCGCCGTTCGCACAGGACCCCATCGAAATCACCCATTTGGGCTCCGGCATCTGGTCGTAGACGCGGCGCAGGGCCGGCGCCATCTTGTTGACCAGCGTCCCGGCCACGATCATCACATCGGACTGGCGTGGGCTCGGGCGGAAGACGACCCCGAACTGGTCGAGGTCATAGCGGGCCGCTCCCGCATGCATCATCTCGACGGCACAGCAAGCCAGCCCGAAAGTCATGGGCCAGAGCGAACCGGTGCGGGCCCAGTTGATGAGTTGATCCAAAGACGTTGTGGCATATCCCTGACGATCGAGCAGACCGAGTTCCGGGGGCAGGGCCGCCCCAGTCACTCCCATTCGAGACCTCCCTTGCTCCATTCGTAAAGGTAGCCCACGACCAGAACCAAGAGGAACAGGCCCATGGCCCAGAAGCCGGGCCATCCGATCTTAGGCAAGGCAACCGCCCAGGGAAACAGAAAGGTGATCTCAAGATCGAACAGGATGAAAAGGATTGCGACCAGGTAATAGCGAACTTCGAACTTCATGCGCGCGTCTTCGAAGGGTTCAAACCCGCATTCATAGGGCCGCGTCTTGGCCGGATCGCGTCGGTTGGGCCCCAAGAAAAATCCGAGTGCGAGAAGCGCCACCCCGACCGCACCACCGACACCCAGGAACAGAAGGACGGTGAGGTAGTTTGGAAGCATCGGGTGGCCACAGCTTTCAATTTGATATGGATATTTTAACCGATGCCGGCCGGACCTGCTGTCTCCTGGGCTGTCTTCGAGAGTGAGAGGCACCCGAAGGATTCGAGCAATGCCTGCTCCATCTGGTACCGACGGTGAGACTCGAACTCACACGGCTTTCGCCACCGCCCCCTCAAGACGGCGTGTCTACCAATTCCACCACGTCGGCTCGTCCCGCGATCGCCTGACTCACGCCCTCCGGGCGATCAACCTTTCGAACCCGGAACCGGAAGTGTCCGGGATGTTTTTGCGGGCGCCGGAAGCGGTTTCGACTTCGTGGGCACCCGGATCTTGTGCCGTGGCTTGGCACTCAGAATGAGACTCGCGCTCGCCCCCCCGGCGGTCTGGATGACATAGGTCAGGGCAATGCAGTTTGCAAAGAAAAGAACGGCGGCAACCGCGGTTGTGCGGCTCAAAAAGTTGGCAGCACCCCGAGCGCCGAATACCGTGCCGGACGCGCCTGCGCCAAATCCCGCACCCGCATCCGCTCCTTTGCCATGCTGCAAAAGGATCACGACCAGAAGCACAAGAGCCAGCACAAACTGAAAAGCAGTCAAGAATATCAGCAACATTGTAAACTTCAGCCCCTCAAAGACGAACCCGCATCCGCTCCCACCTCATAGCCATCCGGGGACTCCTCCCCTCCCACCGCGCGACAGAGCGCGGCCATCGAATCCGCCTCGACTGACGCTCCGCCCACGAGGAGTCCGTCGATTCCCTGAAGACAGCCGAGCAGGGCTGCGTTCCCTGCACTCACACTTCCTCCGTAAAGCAGGCGTAACCGGTTGCGCATTGTAGCATTAGCAGATGCCATCTGCGCGCGGATGAAGGTCACGATCTCGACCAGTTCTTCCGGTGCGGCGGGGATTCCGGTGCCGATGGACCAAACCGGCTCATAGGCAACCCAAGGATCCGGCCCGGACTCTTCGCAAAGGGCCCGGATCGCCTCGAGTTGACGGGTGAGGACTGTCTCCGTCTCTCCGGCTCGCCTCTCCTCGGCGGTCTCCCCGATGCAGACGACCGGGACAAGCCCGGCGCGGACGGCCTGTCCGATCTTCTCCCTGACCATCTGTTCGGTTTCTCCGAAGAGCCGGCGCCGTTCGGAATGGCCAACGAGCGTATAGCGCGCACCCGCTTCGAAGGCCATGGCAGCCGAAATTTCTCCCGTATAGGGCCCTCGGTCATGGGCTGCGACGTTTTGCGCGCCGAGAACGATCGGCCGACCGCGTGTCTCTTTGCATGCCCGATCAAGCCAGATCGCGGGTGGGCACAGGATGAGCTGGATCCGGCCCGAGCGGATCACTTCCAAAGATTGAAGAGCATCGATCCAGCCTTCGACCTGAGCAATCGAGCCGTGAAGCTTCCAGTTTGCGATGACTGTTTTGACCGGATGCGACGCGGAAGATGGACAGGGCCGGCTCGCACTCACCGTTCGGCATCCCGCAGTTCAGCCAGACGCGCACTCAGTTGGGCGGATACTCTTTCGAGGCTTCCGGATTCTCCACCCTCGACCGTGACCCGCAAAAGCGGCTCCGTGCCAGAGGGACGGATCAGGATCCGGGCAGGATGACCGAGCAGCTGTTTGGCTGCCCTGAGATCCTCCGCCATCTTCTCCTCATTCGGCACCCCGCATCCACGGGGCCAGGGCACATTGACCGTTTTCTGGGGATATCGGCGTAAGTCCGCGACGAGATCGGACAGGGGGCGGCCCTGCCGCCAACTCGCTCGAATGACCTGGAGTGCCGAGATCAAGCCATCGCCGGTCGGTGTGAGATCCAGATTGATGAGATGCCCCGAACTCTCGCCGCCGAGTACGCCACCTTCGGTTTCGAGACGTGCCAGAACGTGCCGATCCCCGACCGGTGTTCGACAGAATGGAATCTTGTGCGCGTGGAACGTTTCTTCGAGACCGAGGTTCGCCATGACGGTGCCCACGACAGGCCCCCTCAGCCGATTTTCGGCCAACCGGTCGCACGCAAGAACGTAAAGCAGGGCATCCCCGTCGACGATGTGCCCTTCGGCGTCCACGAAAATCACCCGATCCCCATCGCCGTCAAACGCCACGCCGAGATCTGCGCCGTGAGCCAATACGGCCCGGACCAGCGCTTCAGGGTGGACGGATCCCACCCCGTCGTTGATATTGAGTCCGTTGGGTGCGGTCCCTAACGGGATCACGTGCGCACCCAGCCGCTCGAACAGGATCGGAGCAAACCGGTAAGTGGCGCCGTGGGCACAGTCGAGGCAAAGGGTCCAACCCGAAAGATTCATGCTCGAGGGAACACAGCTCATGCAAAAATCAAGATAACGGTCACTGGCATCGTCCAGCCGCCGCACCTGTCCGAGTGCATGAAGCGGGACGAGCTCCATGGACTCACGCAACTGCGCTTCGATCGCCTGTTCGAGCGAGTCCGGGAGTTTGCGCCCGTCCGGGCCGAAAAACTTGATTCCGTTGTCGGTGTAGGGATTATGCGAAGCGCTGATCACGATGCCCGCTGCCGCACCGATCGCCTGCGTGATATAGGAGACCCCGGGTGTCGGAAACGGGCCCAGCAAGAAGACTGAAACGCCGGCGGCCGAGAGACCTGATTCGAGAGCGGACTCGAAGAGATAGCCCGAGTTGCGGGTATCCTTGCCGATCACGACCCCGCGATGGGCCTGATCCCGAGCCAGGATACGACCTGCGGCCCATCCGAGCCTCAATACCCATTCGGGTGTCATGGGTGCGACGCCGACCTCGCCGCGGACGCCATCGGTTCCAAAAATCCCACGCCCGTTCACAAGCTAGAGCCTCCCCAATCCCAGGTTCGGGCGCCCGGGAGAAAGATGCCCCTCAGGCTGCGATCGGGGACGCGCCACGCGCGGCCTCCCAGATCCGGATCACGTCCTGCGTCTGCGCCACATCATGGGTACGAATCAATCGTGCTCCGGACTGGAGTGCGAGCGCGGCAGCCGCAAGACTTCCGGCGAGACGCTCGGTGACGGGGCGACCTGTCAGGGCGCCGATCAGGGATTTTCGTGACAACCCGACCATGAGGGGGTAACCGAGATGGGCAAACCGACCAAGTCCCCTGAGCAGCGCGAGATTGTGTTCCAAGCTCTTGCCGAATCCAAAGCCGGGGTCGATGGCGATGGCATCCCGGGAAACCCCGGCAGCCTGGGCTGTACCCGCCCGCTCAAGCAGATAGTCCGCCACCTCGGCCACAACATCGCCATAAACCGGCCGGATCTGCATCGTCGCGGGTTCTCCCTGCATGTGCATGAGACAGACCGGGATCTTGAGGTCGGATACCGCATCCAACGCACCAGGGAGTCTCAACCCCCTCACATCGTTGATGATCCGGGCGCCCACCCCATGAGCCGCACGCATGATTTCAGGCTGGCTGGTATCAACCGCAATGGGCACGGCGAGCGCCCGTGCCACACGTTCGACCACCGGGATGACCCGGCGACGCTCCTCATCGAAGGGAACGGGGCATGCACCCGGCCGGGTTGATTCACCGCCGATTTCGATGAGATCAACCCCTTCCCCGACAAGGCTCTCGGCACATTCGAGTGCGCGGCCTGGATCGATCGAACGTCCCCCGTCGTAAAAGGAGTCGGGCGTTACGTTGAGTACCCCGACGACCCGGGGGCGTTCGAGATCAAAACCGGCCCAGAACAATCCGCGCTCCGGACTCAGTGCTGGCTCGCGGGACCCCCGATGGTCCCTTCCTTGGCGTTGCCACCCGGCGCAGCGGGGACCACAGGAGCGACTGTGCCGCTGCTGCCCGAATCGTTCCAGCCCGGTGGCGGGCGGGGCGTTTTGCCTTCGAGGATATCCTGGATCTGCTTGAGATCGATCGTCTCGTAGCGAACGAGCGCGTCGGCCATGAGATCGAGATGCACCCGGTGGGCCGTGAGGATCACCTGGGCTTGTGCATAGTTACGGTTGATGATATTACGGACTTCCTCGTCGATGATGTGATTGGTCTCATCGGAGACCTGCTTGTGACGCGAGACCGCATGGCCCAGGAACACTTCCCCCTCCTCCTCGCTATAGGCTTGGGGGCCGAGCCGGTCGGACAGACCCCACTTGGTGACCATGTTGCGGGCGATCTCGGTGGCGCGCTCGATGTCGTTCGAAGCACCGGTTGTGACCTGATCCGGTCCGAATACGAGCTCCTCTGCCACCCGGCCACCGAAAAGACTGCAGATCTGGCTGTCCAGACGCTGCTTGCTGTAACTGTAGCGATCCGCCTCGGGCAGAAACATGGTGACCCCGAGTGCGCGGCCACGCGGGATAATGCTCACCTTGTAGACCGGATCGTGATCCGGCACGTTGAGCCCGACGATGGCATGACCCGCCTCATGATAGGCCGTGAGCTGTTTTTCCTTGTCACTCATGACCATGGAGCGGCGCTCGACGCCCATCAGGATTTTGTCTTTGGCCTTTTCGAAATCCGTCATGGCGACGACCCGGGCGTTCATCCGTGCCGCGATCAGGGCCGCTTCATTGACGAGATTCATGAGGTCGGCTCCGGAAAAGCCGGGCGTACCCCGGGCAATGATCTCGGGGCGAACGTCGTCTCCGATCGGCAGCCGACGCATGTGAACCCGGACGATCTGCTCGCGGCCGCGAACATCGGGCAGGGGAACGATCACCTGCCGGTCGAACCGTCCGGGACGCAGCAGCGCCGGATCGAGCACATCGGGCCGGTTGGTGGCCGCAATCACGATCACGCCTTCGTTGCCGGAAAACCCGTCCATCTCGACCAGAAGCTGGTTGAGGGTCTGTTCGCGCTCATCATGCCCGCCGCCGAGCCCGGCACCCCGGTGGCGACCCACCGCGTCGATCTCGTCTATGAATACGATACAGGGCGCATGCTTTTTGGCCTGCTCGAACATGTCCCGGACTCGCGAGGCACCCACGCCTACGAACATCTCGACAAAATCCGAGCCTGAAATGCTGAAAAAAGGTACCTTGGCCTCGCCGGCGATCGCCTTGGCAAGGAGTGTCTTGCCGGTACCGGGTGACCCGATCAGGAGCACACCTCGCGGGATGCGCCCGCCGAGACGCTGGAATTTCCCAGGATCTTTTAAGAAATCAACAAGTTCCATGACCTCTTCCTTGGCCTCGTCAACTCCTGCGACATCCGCGAAGGTGATCCGGACCTGATCTTCGGTCATAAGCTTGGCGCGGCTTTTCCCGAACGAGAGCGCCCCACGCCCCCCCCCACCTTGCATCATGCTGCGCATGAGCCACCACCAGAGTCCGATCAGAAGGACAAAAGGCAGGACATTTTCGAGCAGGCTCATGAAAAAGGACGGTTTCGGCGGAGGCTTGGCAATGATCCGGACGTGGTTGCGCTCCAAGCGGCCGAGAAGCGCCGTATTGTTGGTTTCGGGATTGTAGGTACTGAACTTTGTTCCGGAGCTCAACTGCCCGGTCACCTTGTTCTGCTGAAGCGTCACACTCGTGACGCCGTGACTCTTGACGTCCCGCACGAACTGAGAAAACGTGATCGCCTGCGCCCGCTCGGGACTTTGACCAAAATGCATGACAAAGAAGAAAATGGCCGCAATGACCAATCCCCAAAGCAAGGCGGTTTTCAGTTGCTCATTCACCGGTATCAATCCTCCGAGCCCGCGCCACAGATCAGAGCCCCATCAGCCCATTGCCGCGACTTAGACTCATCTAGCCTACACCAAGCGCCGATTACGCGCCAAAAAATATAGCTCCGCGCTCCGGGCGCGAGAGGCTCGGGGCTTCACCACCTTGACCCGGGAAAAATCCCGTTCGAGCATCTCCCGCATGCCCGCAAACTCGGCTCCCTGGAAAAACTTGAAGACGAGCGCACCTTCCGGGGCAAGCCAACTCCGGGCCAGATCGAGCGCGGAGATCCCGAGCTCGAGCATGCCCGCCTGGTCAACCGAGGCATCTCCTGTTAAGTTGGGGGCCATATCGGATAAAACAAGCCCCACGGCACCCGGTTCAATCCCTAACGTCCGAAGGCGCTTTGAGACGACACCGGATTCACGCAGGTCGCACTCGATGATATCCACCCCCTCGAGATCCGCCAGGGGGAGACGGTCGATCGCCACCACACGTCCGGATCGGCCCACGGCGCGGCGCGCATACTGGCTCCACCCACCGGGCGCCGCTCCGAGGTCGAGGACGATCTGACCGGTCTTGAACAGGTGCTCCCGCTCGTTCAGCTCAGCAAGCTTATAGCTCGCCCGCGTCCGGTATCCCTCCTGTTGCGCCCGGCGGACATACGGATCACGGAGGTGTTCGACGATCCAGCGCCGGTCGCGCCGCTCGGTCATGACATGCGGGTGAGCGCGGACATTCCCCAGATTTCGAGAGCGACGATCGCGACCACGCAGGCCACCGAGAGCAGATGGCTCAGTATGAAAAGTGTTTGGAGACGGTGACCCGCACGCGCGAGCGCTCCCGTCAGAGGAACAATCCCGATAACCCAGATCCCGGCCAGCATCGCACTCGCGCCGAGTACCCCCGGAAGCGGGATGGCGTGGCTTCCGAAAAACCTGAGCCGCATCTGGGGCGTGAGAGATAAGAGCACAAAAGCCAGGACCAGCCACAGGAAGCCACTCCATCCAAGGACCGCGAAAGTTAAACCGAGTGCGCCCCGTAGCAGCGTGCCGACCGGGAACCGGCTGATCCAAACGGGCGCGAGAGTGATCATCGAGCTGTAGGATCCGAGCGAGAAGGCCAAGGCAAGAATGGCAAGGGTACGGATCAGTGCGGGACTATTCATATCGCACATCCTGGATCTCGAGATGAAGCATGCCTCCCGGAACCTGAACCTCGACCTCATCGCCCGCCTGGCGGCCGATCAGGGCACGTGCCAGGGGGGACGTATTCGAGATGCGGAACAGGCGGAGATCAGCTTCATCCGCTCCCACGATTTCATAGTGCAGGGTCGTACCCTGGTCGAGATCCAGGACGACCACGGTCGCGCCGAATACGACCCGCCCCTCCGGCCTGAGATCGGCCAGATCGATCACATCCGCATTCGCAAGTTTGTCCTCGATTTCGTGAATCCGGCCTTCCACGAAACTTTGCTGCTCGCGGGCGGCATGGTATTCGGCGTTCTCCTTCAAATCTCCATGCGCGCGCGCCTCCGCGATCGCCTGGATGATCCTCGGCCGCTCCACGGTTTTGAGCGTGCGCAACTCCTCGCGCAGGCGCTCTACGCCGCGCCGCGTCATCGGGTACCGGTTTGTCGTGACCCCGTTCACATGCAACTGCCTCCCTCGAGCCAATCCCGGATCGGGTGAACCTTGAAATCCTGAGTGTGGACCCAAGCCGTCAGCATCGCGTGGGCCGCCTCGACGCTCGTATAGTACGTGATCTTCTGGTGAATTGCCTCACGCCGGATCGAGCGGGATTCGAGAATGGCCTCCCGTCCCTGTGTGGTATTGACGATGAGATCGATTTCGCGACTGATAATGAGATCCACGACATGGGGACGCCCTTCCCGGACTTTGTTCACCATCGCACACGCGAGACCCGCTGCCCGGAGTGTCTCGGCCGTATGCCGCGTGGCAACCAGACGAAAGCCGCGACTCACGAGTCCCTGGGCGAGACGCACGGCCTGAGGCTTGTCGGCATCGCGGACCGAGATGAGCGCTACGCCCGACTGCGGCGGAACCATACCGGTCGCGAGCTGGGCTTTGGCGTAGGCTTCGGCAAAACTCGTCCCGAAGCCCATGACCTCGCCAGTGGATTTCATTTCCGGCCCGAGGATCGGATCCGCACCCTGAAACTTGACAAAGGGGAACACCGGCATTTTCACGGCATAGTGGCGGGGTGTCTGACCGCCGAGGCAGCCCTGGCGCGCGAGCGACACCCCCACCATGACTCGCGCCGCAATCTTGGCCAGCGGGCGCCCGGTCGCCTTGGAGACGAAGGGGACGGTGCGGGACGCGCGCGGGTTGACCTCGATCAGATAGACCGTACCGTCCTGGATGGCAAACTGGACGTTCATCAGGCCAGAGACCCCGAGCTGTTCGGCGAGACACACCACCTGGCTCTCCAGTACCGCCTGGAGTTCGGAGGTGAGCTCGTTCGGTGGGAGCGAACAGGCCGAATCACCGGAATGGACCCCGGCCTGCTCGACATGTTCCATGATTCCACCGATGAGCACGCGCTCGCCATCGGCCACGACATCGACATCGACTTCGGTCGCGTGATCGAGATAGCGATCGAGAAGCACGGGCATGGACTGGGGAATCCGCTCCGCCCGCCCCATGTATTCCTCGAGTTCGGCCAGCTTGAAGATCACTTCCATGGCCCGTCCGCCAAGGACATAAGAGGGTCGCGCGAGGAGCGGGAAACCGAGGACGAGTGCAGCCTCCCGTGCTTCCTTCGCACTCCGGACCGTTCGGTTCGGCGGCTGCGTGAGTCCAAGCTTGGTCACGAGCCCCTGGAAACGCTCGCGATCCTCGGACAGGTCGATCGAATCCGCAGGCGTTCCCAAAAGCGGCACGCCCTCGCGAGCCAGGGGAACCGCAAGTTTCAGGGGCGTCTGGCCGCCGTATTGCACAACCACTCCTTCCGGACGCTCGAGTTCGATCACTGCGAGCACGTCCTCGAGCGTGAGCGGCTCGAAATAGAGCCGATCCGCCACATCATAGTCGGTCGAGACGGTCTCGGGATTGCAGTTCACCATGATGGTCTCGAACCCATCGGCACGAAGAGCCTGGACCGCATGCACGCAGCAGTAATCGAACTCGATCCCCTGTCCGATCCGGTTGGGTCCGCCTCCCAGAATCATGACCTTGCGCCGCGCGCTGGGCGCGGATTCGCATTCCTCCTCATAGGTCGAATAGAGATACGCAGTCTCGGTCGGAAACTCGCCCGCACAGGAATCGACCCGCTTGTAGACCGGCTTCACTCCGGAGGCAAGCCTGAGTCTGCGGATTGCGGATTCGGTCTCCCCGGCCAGGGTCGCGAGCCGGCTGTCGGAAAACCCGAGCCGCTTGAGCGCCCGCAGGCGCGTCGGCGTGAGCCCCGCCATCCCCTCGCTCCTTACGATCCGCTCCTCCTCGACAAGCTGCCGGATCTGGCCGAGAAACCAGGGATCAATCGCGGTCAGTGCCGCAAGTTCGGACACGCTCCACCCTTGGCGCAGCGCATCCGCCACAAACCAGAGGCGCTCGGGACCGGGAAAACGCAGTTCGTTTTCGAGCTTTTCCCGTTCATCAGAGCCAATCGGAGTGGAAACCACCCGTTCGTTCAATCCATCGAAACCCGCTTCGAGACCCCGGAGCGCCTTCTGAAACGACTCGGCGAAACTCCGGCCGATGGCCATGACCTCGCCAACCGCCCGCATCTGGGTCGTGAGACGGTCGGACGCTTCCGGAAACTTCTCGAAGTTGAACCGCGGGATTTTGGTGACGACATAGTCGATCGTGGGTTCGAAGGAAGCGGGTGTCCGGCCACCGGTGATCTCGTTGCGCAACTCGTCCAGGGTATAGCCCACGGCGAGTTTCGCTGCGACCCGGGCAATCGGAAACCCCGTGGCCTTGGAAGCCAGGGCCGAGGAACGCGACACACGGGGATTCATTTCGATGACCTGAATTTCCCCGGTTTTGGGATGGATCGCGAACTGCACGTTGGATCCGCCCGTATCCACTCCAACCTTGCGGAGCACTGCGATCGCCTGATCGCGCAGTCTTTGCGCCTCCTTGTCCGTGAGCGTGAGGGCCGGCGCCACCGTGATCGAATCCCCGGTGTGGACACCCATCGGATCGACGTTTTCAATCGTGCAGACGATGATGCAGTTATCGGCCCGGTCGCGTACCACCTCGAGTTCGAACTCCTTCCACCCGAGCAGGGATGCCTCGACCAGGATCTCGCCGGTCGGTGACTGGTCGAGACCCCGTTCGGCGATGACCAGGAACTCGGCCCGATTGTAGGCGATTCCACCTCCGGATCCGCCTAAGGTAAACGATGGCCGGATCACGGTCGGGAAACCGATCCCGGCCTGGATGGCCAGTGCTTCCTTGAGCGTGTGGGCGAGCGCCGAATGCGGTGTCCGAAGCCCGATCTCGGTCATCGCGCGCTTGAATCGCTCGCGGTCCTCCGCAACATCGATCGCATCGCGCGAGGCGCCGATCAGTTCCACTCCGCACCGTTCCAAGACTCCCTCGCGCACGAGATCGAGCGCAGTATTGAGTGCGGTCTGACCGCCCATGGTGGGCAACAGCGCATCGGGATGTTCACGTTCGATGATCTGCGCGACCGATTGCCACTGGATTGGCTCGATGTAGATCTGATCGGCCATCTCAGGATCGGTCATGATCGTCGCAGGATTCGAGTTGACGAGAATCACCCGGTAGCCCTCCTCGCGGAGCGCCTTAAGTGCCTGGGTGCCGGAATAATCGAACTCCGAGGCCTGTCCGATCACGATCGGACCGGCGCCGATGACGAGAATGCTCTGAAGATCCTCACGTCTGGGCATGGGAGCCTCCCCCCCGGCGCGGGTCACGTCTCCTGGCATGCGCTTGCATGAGGGACACAAAGTGGTCAAAGAGCCCTCTGGCGTCGTGGGGCCCGGGACTTGCCTCCGGATGCCCCTGGAAACCGAGCGCGGGAACATCGGTGCGCCGGACACCTTGGAGCGATCCGTCGAAGAGCGAACGATGAGTGGGTATGAGCGTGGCGGGCAGATCCGTTTCATCGACTGCGAAGCCGTGGTTCTGGCTCGTGATCCAGACCCGTCCCGTCGCCAATTCCGAGACGGGATGATTCGCTCCGTGGTGACCAAACTTCATCTTGCGGGTCCGCGCACCCGATGCGAGCCCCAGAATCTGATGCCCAAGACAGATGCCAAAAAATGGCACCCCGAGGCCGAGCCAGGTCCGGGCACAGTCGATGGCGTCCGTCATGGCTTCGGGATCGCCCGGTCCGTTCGAGAACAGCACGCCATCCGGGTGGTGGCGTTTGATCACCCCATCGACCGGACTGACAGCAGGCACAACCGTCACCCGGCACCCGGCATCCACAAGCAACCGCAAGATGTTCCGTTTGACCCCGAAATCGTAGACCACCACATGAAATCCGCACGCTTGGGACCGGTGCGATGTGGATACCTCTTCGCTCGGGATCCAGCTCCCCTCCTCCCACCGGCTCTCCCGCTCCGTGCTGACGGCCTGGGAAAGATCGCGCCCGGCCATGAGGGGGGCCTGTTGGGCCTCCTGGATGGCGCGCGCGCGCGCCGCACGAGCACCGGGCCCTGCGATGATGCAGCCGTTCTGCGCACCCCGATCGCGCAGGTGGCGAGTGAGTTTGCGGGTATCCACCTCGGCAATTGCGACGATGCCGCGGGTCTCGAGAAAACCGGAGAGGGTGCCCTCGGACCGCCAACTGCTCGTCTCGGAGGATGCCGTCCGCATGATGAATCCGGCTGCGGCAGGAACCGCGCTTTCGCAGTCGGCGGCATTCATGCCGACATTGCCGACATGCGGCATGGTGAGAACCACGAGCTGGCCAAGATAGGAGGGGTCGGTGAGAATTTCCTGATAGCCGGTGAGCGCGGTATTGAATATCACTTCACCCGAGCTCATACCCAACCGGCCCACGGCGACGCCCTCGAACACGGTTCCGTCGGCCAGGGCGAGGAGTGCGGGATCAGTCATCAAGTATCAGTATCGTTGTCGTCACCAGGGCCGCGCACAGGCGAGACACCTGCTTGCGGGTATCGATTGCGCGCACGAGGTCGAGAGGCAACTTCTAGCAAGCGCTAGAAGTGCAATTTAACATAGTCGATGCGCGGGCGCGCGTTTACTGCGGATGCAGGAACCTTCCGGGCACGCCCCATGAGGAGACCCGCTGCCCGTGCATCCAGAATGATCGTTCAGAAATCATGGCCGTTCGGGATGCCCGCCAAGACGGGCCCGGGTCCATGGGCCGCACATTCGACATCTTTCTTGTCGATCAGCGGTCGGAGACGGTCGAAGAGATCCGAGATCCCGTACGGATGACCTGGTTTTGCTCGTTCACATAAACGAGCTCTGGGTGGAAATCCCGGGCCTCGGATTCGGAGACACCCGCATAGGCGGCGATGATGACGATGTCCTCAGCATGTGCCTTGTGCGCAGCGGCGCCATTGAGCGAGATGGTGCCGGTTCCCGGGCGGGCTGCTATGGCATAGGTCACCAGGCGTTCGCCATTCGTGACGTTGTAGACATGGATCTGCTCGAACTCGAGGATCTGGGCCGCCTCAAGCAAGCGGCTGTCGATGGCGCAGGATCCCTCGTAGTCCGGATGCACCTCGGTTACCCGGGCGCGGTGGATTTTGGACTTGAGTATGGTTATCTGCATGAGTCACCCGATGGTCACATGCCGTATTGTACCCGGAGCCCTCGGGATCAGACCGCTGGCCATCCGATATTGTCGATCAGCCGGGTCGCACCCAGACGGGCCGCACCGAGGATCCGGTATCGCACTGGACCCAGTCTCCCATCCGGCTCCGCCAGTGTCTCCTCGGTCCGGATCGCAACATAGTCCGGCACAAAACCGGCTTGCTCGAGTTGCATGACGGCTTTCCGTTCCAGAACCGGGAAATCGCGCCGACCCTGATCCAGCGCCTCCGCCACCGCCTGGAGACTCTGGTAGAGAACCGGCGCCCGGATCCGCTCTTCAACCGAGAGATACTGGTTGCGTGAGCTCAGGGCGAGCCCGTCGGGATCGCGCACCGTTGGAACCCGTTCGAGCGCGACCGGGAGATTCAGATCAACTACGAGGCGGCGGATCAGGGCACACTGCTGGAAATCCTTTTCGCCGAAAATGGCCACGGCCGGTTCAATCGCGAACAGAAGCCGGAGTACCACGGAGGCCACACCGGCGAAATGCCCGGGACGGGATGCGCCACAGAGGATCTCCGAGAGCCCGGGGACCTCGACGCGGACCGCCTGATCGACCCCGAGAGGGTAGAGATCGGTCACCTTGGGGGCGTAGACGAGGTCGACTTCAAGGGCTCTGAGCCCTTGGAGATCCGCCTCAAGCGTGCGCGGATAGCGGAGATAATCCTCGTTCGCTCCAAACTGGGTCGGGTTGACGAAGATGCTCACGACCACCCGCGGTGCGAGAGCCCGTGCACGCTCGACCAGTCGATAGTGTCCGGCGTGGAGGTTGCCCATCGTCGGCACGAATGCAACCGGCTCTTCCGCCCGCCGCCAAAGCGCCCGGATCCGCTCGAGTTGATCCCGTTGCCGCACGAGCTCCGTCATTCGAACCCATGCTCGGGACCGGGATAGGTAAGAGCCCGGACCGCCTCGGCGTAGGCCGCCACGGCCCCGGCGATGGTGCCTCCGCCCAAAAGGAAATTCACGGCGAAGCGCGGGCGTACGCTGCCCCCGATCCCGAGAATGTCATAAAGCACGAGAATCTGGCCATCGACCGCAGGACCCGCGCCAATGCCGATCACCGGCACACGGGACGCCTCGGTGATCCGTGCAGCGAGCGGAGTAGGCACACACTCAAGAAGCAGGAGATCGGCTCCTGCCGCTTCGAGCCTCTTGGCATCCTCGATCATGCACGCAGCCTCCGCATCGGAACGCCCCGCCACCCGGAATCCTCCGATCTTGTGCTGTGACTGGGGTCTCAGACCGAGGTGGGCGCAAACCGGTATCCCGGCTCCCGCAAGAGCCGCGACAATCTCAGCCTGGGCCGCGTTGCCCTCAAGTTTGACCATGTGCGCCCCCCCTTCCTGGAGGAGCCGCCCGGCATTATGGAGGGCGGTTTGGGGATCACGGTAGCTCAAAAATGGAAGATCGGCCACAAGCCAGGCGCGCTTGAGACCACGCGCCACGAGCTGCGTGTGATAAACCATGTGGTCAACCGTGACGGGGATCGTGCTCGGATGCCCCTGAATGACCATACCCAAGGAATCGCCAACCAGGACGAGATCAATCCCGGCTTCATCCTCTAAAGCGGCGAAGCTCGCATCATAGGCGGTGAGACAGACGATTTTCTGCCGCGATTTCTTCAGGCGTCGGAGCGTCACCAGCGTGACGGGAGAGGAACTGGCGGAGGGCTCCGGCTGCGAATAGATGGCGGTCATGTCGGGGGTGCGGGCGGTGGAGGTGCTCGACGGGGGTTGAAAAAGTGACGTCCCGCCCGAGTCCGTCCAATCTCGGCCAGAAGGTTCGCGTAATCCTCCTCCCGCTCAATGGGATTGATTTCGCTCGCGTTCACAATCAGGATCGGAGAGTCGTCGTAGTGGTGGAAAAACTGGGTATAGGCAGCCACCACCTGCTCCAGGTAGTCACGACGCATGAACTGCTCATAGGCGATCCCGCGCCGCGCGATGCGACGCGCGAGAATCTCGGCGGATGCCTGGAGACCGATGACGAGATCCGGAACCGGGAGGTCAACCGCAAGCCGTTCGTAAACCTGGTCATAAAGGGCGAGCTCGTCGCGTTCGAGTGTGACCTGGGCGAAAACCCGGTCTTTCGCGAAGAGATAATCCCCGATTCGAAGTGGCTGGAAGAGCTCGCCCTGCTTGAGTTCCGCAAGTGCCCGTGCGCGCTGGAAGAGAAAGTACAGCTGGGTCGGTAGCGCCGCATGACGCGGATCGCGGTAGAAACGCTCGAGAAACGGATTGTCGTCCGCCTGTTCGAGGAGCGCCTGGCCATTGAACGTCTCGGCGAGCTTGAGCGCAAGGGTGGTTTTGCCCACGCCGATTGGGCCATCGACCACGATATATCGGGCATTACCGAGTTTCGGAATCAGTGAATGGGGTGCATTCAAGTGGGTGACTTCCGCATCGAGCGACGAGATCCGAGACCAGACCGACCCCCGGCACGTCGAGATCGGGGGCCAGTTCCAAAAGAGGATAAAGCACAAATGCCCGTTCCGCCAGACCCGGGTGCGGGACAATGAGCCGCTCGGTCGCGATCCTCTGATCGGCAAAGACCAAAAGATCGAGATCGAGCGTCCGGGGACCCCAATGGATACCCCGGGTACGCCCCTGATCCCGCTCGATACTTTGGCAAACCGCGATGAGTCCGAACGGATCGAGCGCGGATTCGACCTCGACCACTGCGTTGCAATAATCCGGTTGCCTAGCGCCGTCCATCGGAGCACTACGGTAGAGGGACGAGCGGTTTTTCAGACGGATGCCGGGGTGGGCACCCAGCGCCCGGACGGCACGCCTGATCTGCTCCGGCGGATCATCGAGATTGCTGCCGAGACCGATATAGACGCCCGTGACGAGGGGCATCGAACGGGTCGGGTCAGGATGGCCGGGGCGTCCGGCTGCGCGGCCTGCGCCTGCGATGCGCGGGACGGGTCTCGCCGGGTAAGGTTTCCGCGACCGGGTGCAACTCGGAAAAAGCCTGCCAATCCGACCAGAGCGCGGCTGGCGCCTCTCCCGATTCCACCCGGAGCCTCAAAAAATCGAGGCTCGGTCTGAAATCCGGATGCCTGAGCAGACGAGTGGCCGAAGTCACCGCAGTGCCCCGCTCGAGCCGGATCTGGTTCAAGATCAGGGCTTCGACCTGATCCAGGATCCGGCGCGGGATGGCCACATGTTTCTGCTGTTCGCGCATGAGGATCGCAAGGGCGCGATGCATGGCGGTGAGTGTTTCCATCCCCTCTTTTTCGTGCCACTCGACATACTGCTGGGTTGCAGCCCAGAGGAAGGCTGTGATGAGCGGTACGAGCGAGGGGGGATGGCCGGTCCGGATCATGGTGTCCGTCTCGAGGAGTGCCTGCTCAATGAGGGAGCGGACCGCTCCTCCTGTGTCTGAAACCAGCATCTCCTGGGTCCAGGGGAAGAGCGGCTTCAGAAGCCGCATCTCGAGCAGGCCCCGGAAACTGTTCTGTGCCTGACCCAGGAGAAAAAGCTTGGTGATCTCGTCGAAGAGGCGGGCCGAGGGCACCGTTGCGAGGAGCGCCGCGAGACGCTGGATCGGTGCGGCCGTTTCCGCTTCGAGGCTAAAGCCGGTCCGGGCCTCAAAGCGGATAGCGCGGAGCATCCGTACAGGGTCTTCCCGATACCGGTTCTCCGGATCGCCGATCAGGCGGATCATCCGGGCGCGGATATCCTCGTAGCCCCCGACCCAGTCACGGATCGTTTCACTGACCGGATCAAAATAAAGCGCGTTCATCGTAAAGTCGCGGCGTAAGGCATCCTGCTGCTCCGTGCCATAAACGTTGTCCCGCAGCAGGCGTCCGGCAGCCGAGAGTTCCAGATTCGCCGGCGCGTGGCCGGATGGGAGTGTTCCACTCCGGAAAGTCGCGACTTCGACGATTTCGGATCCGAAATAGATATGGACCAGCCTGAACCTGCGCCCGATGATCCGACTCCTGCGAAATAGACGGCGAACCTGATCCGGTCGTGCGACCGTGGCGACATCGAAATCCTTGGGCGGGACACCGATGAGCAGATCCCGCACCCCTCCGCCCACGATATAGGCCGGATAACCCTGATCCGCAAGCCGTTCAACCACAAAACGGGACGCGTCCGAGAACTGCTCCCTGGACAGGCGATGATCCACGCTCGGTATGACGAGCGGTTCGGGTCTGGAGCCGGGTTCTTGTTCGAGCACTTCAGCCTGGAGCTTTGTTTCATGGCTATAATAACAAGTTCTAGGCCCCAACCGGCATCGACCCAGGCTCCCTTCGTCTAGAGGCCCAGGACGTCGCCCTCTCACGGCGAAAACAGGGGTTCGAATCCCCTAGGGAGCGCCATTAAAAACAATGGCTTAGTAGTCTGGTTCATAAATTCGGTACGCATTCGGTAACCCCGTAGCCGTTCCCTATCGGCACAGCACGCGCGCGAAGTTCCGGCGTAGGGGATACAACCAAATATCCTTGATGGGAATGATCTGTTTGTAGGTGGGGCACTTCTTGCCCCGGCCAGTGGTCTTTCCAACAGGAATCCAGTTCGTGGTCTGGTAGCAGGTGCCGCGGTGGCGATCGGATTCGACAAAGGTCTCCAACAGCACCGGGCGATAACCGTAGCGTTGCTGCCAATCATGAGGGAGTTGCCGGGCGGCTCGGGACAGGATCTTGGAGGCTAGGCTCTGGGACTGGATCCAGGGCAGGATCAGGCTATCGAGCTCGCCAGTGCAGACATCCACTGCGCCATAGGCGTAGGGGCTTGGGGGATCAGCACCTGCGTACGTCCGAGATGCATCCCAAGCGTGCTTCGTCCTGAAACATCGGCTTGATGGTTTTGCCCTGTGCCCGGTCTTGGCGGATTTCGGCGAGCGCTTCGGGGAGTTTTTCCCACTCCTCCTGAGCCAGTGGGTCACTTTGAGGATGGCGTTTGTCGGGGTTGTGGCGGTGCAGCAGGTTGTCGGCCAGGCTAGCGCCGACGCAGTTGGCAGGCCCAACCCGGCGACATGCCAATAACCTAGGCCGTGTCGGCCACGCTCATCGCATACTCCAGCGGCAACGCCACTGCCTGCGCCCAGCGCGAATAGCGATTATTGTGTCAACGTGCAGTGACAGTAAAGAAACTGCTGCGTGGTTCCGAACGGGGTATGGTGCAATTCCTTTGAGCTTTCGATCAGGCGGAAGCGCGAACCAAATTCCTGGTGAAGGGATTTGGCGTCGTATCGCATGACATCAAGCCCGCTGCATTTCTCAGGACCTTCGGGGCCGAAAGTGCTGACAATCACGTGCCCGCCCGGCTTGACGGCCCAGGCGACGTTCCGAACATAAGCGAGACGCTCTTCTGGCTTGGTCAGGAAGTGAAAAACGGCTCGATCATGCCACACGTCGTAGGAATGCGCCGGAAAGTTTCCTTGGGTTACATCCGCACGCAGCCATTGGATCGATTTTGAAGCTTCGCCCAGTCTGTTCCTTGCCACATCGATTGCCGTCTGAGAGATGTCGAGGACTGTGAGGTTGCCGTATCCTGCCCCCATCAGGTCATCAACTAAAGTGGACGCACCGGCGCCTACGTCGATGATCGAAGCCGACCGGTCACCAGCCGCACGTTCAATCAGGGCAAGCGATGTCTGCAGATGAGGACGGAACCAACTCACCTGATCTGGTGCTTTGGTGCCATAGACTTTTTCCCAATGCGCCTGAGTGTCCATCTCTTTCACCCGTTTAATGCCCGAGACAAGAGGCCTGCGGGCTCGTAAGCGACCGGCCACCGAACGATACCATGGCGAGCGGGAGTTTTCACGCGGTCG
>JAJZBR010000005.1:8300-18408 GCA_021798795.1 Pseudomonadota bacterium | reverse complement strand
AGAAGATCAAAGCTGGGCTTGTGGTGCGGGTGGTCGGTGTGGAACGTGCTACCAAGACAGACGTGTCGAGAAATGCCTTCACTTGCTCTCCCAGGAGTTGTGCTGGTCACGCTGCGCGCGGATGTCGCCGAGCGCTTCCGCTGTTTCGTCGGAGGCCATGGGCTTGCCGGTGCTGAACACCCAAATGCCCTTCTTCTTTTGCAGGGGCGTGGAGCTGCGCCGGGGGGCGCAACGTGACCTCCTCGCCCTGGACCGTAAGATCGAGAGAGTCGCCTGGGGAGAGGCGCAGCTCGTCCCGGAGCGTCTTGGGAAGGACGATGCGGCCCGCTCGATCGAGGACGACTTTGCTGCTCATAAACTTTATTATAAGAAGCGTGCACCCATTTGGGGAATGGTATTTAGAAAAAAACCCAACAGGTTCAAGGTCATGCGTCCTGGCAGCCTCTTGGTTTTAGATCACGGCCGCCGCTCGAGTGCCTGCCTGATTCGAGCCCAAGCCCGCCCAGACTGCGCGGAGTTTGATCCGCGCGGGCGGCAGGCTATCATCTCCCAAACTCCCCGTGTGCCCCATCCATGACCCATGTGGTGACCGAATCGTGCATCCGCTGCCGCTATACGGACTGCGTGGAACGCTGCCCCGTTGACTGTTTCCACATCGGACCGGTCTTTGTTGCAATCGACCCGGATGTCTGCATCGACTGTGCACTTTGTGTTCCCGCCTGTCCCCTTGAGGCAATCAAGCACGCAGATGATCTCCGGGATACCGAACAGGATTTCCTCGTCTTGAATGCAAGGCTCGCACGCGAGTGGCCCACACTCATCCATCCGTTGCCGCACCCAGCTGATGCGGATCGCTGGATCGGGGCACCCGACAAGCGTCGCTGGCTCGAACCTGGCCCCTCCCTTCCATCCGTACGAACCCCAAGCGACCATGAACCATCTGGCGAATGAAACCAGTCCCTATCTCATCGAGCATGCCGAAAACCCGGTTGACTGGTACCCGTTCAGTCCCCAAGCACTCGAGCGTGCACGAGTGGAAAACAAGCCCATCCTGCTGTCGATCGGCTACCTGGCCTGTCACTGGTGTCACGTGATGGCCCAGGAATCGTTCGAGGATCCGAGCACTGCAGAACTCATGAACCGGCTCTACGTCAACATCAAGGTCGATCGGGAGGAGCGCCCGGATCTCGACCAGATCTACCAGCTGGCCCATGAAATCCTGGTCCGCCGCCCGGGCGGCTGGCCACTCACGGTCTTTCTCGAACCCGACGATCTCACCCCCTTTTTTGCGGGCACCTACTTCCCGCGTGCTCCCCGCTTCGGGCTGCCGGCATTCCCGGACATCCTGACCCGGGTTGAAGCCTATTTCCGCACCCCGACCGCCGAGCGCGAGCTGACCTGCCGGAGGGTGCGGGAGATTTTCGTATCCATCGGCCAAAATGGGGCAGTGGCCGACGATCGCGGCCAGCGCGATCCCGCCTCGCTCGCTCTCGCCTACCTCGCGCGGAGTTTCGATGCGCGTTCGGGCGGGTTTGGCACCGCACCCAAGTTCCCGCGCGCAAGCGCGCTCTCGTTCCTGCTCGACACACGAACGCCCACACACGCCTCGAGTGGCGTGGAACCCGATCCCCACACCCAGCTCACCACCACGCTCACCCGAATGGCCGAGGGTGGGATCTATGACCACATCGGCGGCGGCTTCTTCCGCTATTGTGTAGACGAAGAATGGGCGATCCCGCATTTCGAAAAAATGCTCTACGACAATGCGCTCCTCCTGCCCATCTATGCGGAAGCCGCATGCCGTACCCAAATGCCGTGTTACCGCAGGGTTGCCGAACAAACCGCCGCCTGGGCACTCGGGTCGATGCGCGGAGTCGAGGGTGGATTTTATTCGAGCCTGGACGCCGATTCGGATCAGGGTGAAGGCGGTTACTATCTCTGGGAAGCGAGTAGGGTCGAATCCCTCCTCAGTCCCGATGAATGGCGCCTCCTCGCACCCCACTACGGTCTCAACGCCCCCTCAAACTTCGCGGGACGCTGGCACCTTTCGATCCACGAGCCGCAAGGGAGCCTGGCCGCCCGTTTCGGGCTGGACGAAGCCGTCGTGGTCGCACACCTCCACTCGGGTCGCATGAAACTCCAGAGCGCCCGCGCCGGCCGGAGCCCGCCACGCATCGACGACAAGATTCTGGTCTCCTCCAACGGGCTCATGATCGCCGGGTTGGCCACTGCCGGGCGGCTCCTGTGCCGGGACGATTGGGTCACTGCGGCAGAATGTGCCGCCCGCTTTATTCGCAACCGGCTCTTTCCCGCCGGGCGTCTGCAAAGCAGTTACCGCGCCCGTGCAACACGGGGGCCGGGCTTCCTGCATGATCACGTTTTTTTGCTGATGGGCCTTCTGGAACTGCTCCAGGCACGCTGGAATACCATCTGGTACGAGTGGAGTATCAACATCGCAGATGTCTTGCTCGAGCGCTTCGAGGATCGGGATCGGGGCGGCTTCTGGTTTACGGCCGGGGATCAACCGGTTCCGCTCATGCGTCCCAAGACGTGGATGGACGATGCCGTCCCGGCTGCCAACGCCTTGGCCGTATCCGCGCTTGCGCTTTTAGGCCATCTCACTGGAGAAAGCCGCTTCCTTGAGGCCGCCTGCCGAACTCTTGAGGCTGGCCGTCCCCACTTCGAATCCGAACCCGGCTCCCACCTCGGACTGATCCGGAGCGCAGAGCAGATCGATCGCCCCGGACGGTTCATGATCCTGCGCGGCGATCCAGGCAAATGGTCTGCCTGGTTGGAGCAAATCCAAGCCCTGGCGGATGCGGATTCCATCCTGTTTGCAATCCCCTCCGGTGAACGGTTCCACAAGGGTTTGCTCAGCCGGTGCGCCCCGAAGGAATCCGTCTGCCTCTATGCCTGCTCCGGCACGCACTGCTCAGCCCCGGTCACCACTCTTGCCTCCCTGACCGCGCTCCTCACAGGTCCGGATGTTGTCTAAAGGCACGGGCTTTTTTGACCGGCTCGATAGGCTCACGGGTATTCGACTTGTCAAAAAGCCGTTCAGTCACTAGACTAGGTTCAACCCGATTGGCATTGGATCCTCCCGGTGTCCCCTTCCTGCGCGACCGGCTCGCTTGGGCTCGCGATCAAAGACTTTGATCCAAGCCGGTTTGGAACTCGCCTCGATAGATCACTCCCGCGGAGACCCAAGGTCTTGTTCACCTACCGCAATCTGCCCGCGCGACTCGCATCCTGCCACGGGAACCCTCCGCGCTGCATCTTTCAACGGTCTTGCATCCGATCGCTCCTGAGCATACCGGGAAGACCGCATTGAGCGTGACGACGCCCGAAACCCGCTCCGGGAATTCCCCTAGACCCTGGACCTTCCATCTCAAAACCTTTCTCGCGGTTCTCGGTCCCGGGCTCATCGTCATGCTGGCCGATACCGATGTCGGCAGCATTATCACAGCCGCGCAAAGCGGAGCGCAATGGGGCTACCAGCTGCTCTTGCTCCAGATTATCCTGATCCCGATTCTCTACATCGCCCAAGAACTCACGGTCCGGCTCGGCATCTTCACGGGCAAAGGACACGGCGAACTCATCCGCTCCAAGTTCGGCGCCGGGTGGGCCTGGATTTCGGTCGGCGGGCTCATCCTGGCCGGCATCGGCGCGCTTCTGACCGAGTTTTCAGGGGTCGCGAGCGTAGCCTCGCTTTTCGGCATCTCCCGCTTCTGGGGGCTGGCCGTGATGATCGCCTTTCTCCTGATCGTGGTTTGGACCGGAACCTATCGGCGCGTCGAGCGGATCGCGATCGCACTGGGGCTTTTCGAACTCGTCTTTTTCGTGATCGCGATCTATGCCCATCCGAATCCCGGGGCGATCGGAACCCAGATGATCAACCTGCCGATCCACCATGTGAGCTTCCTCATTCTCGTCTCGGCCAACATCGGCGCGGTCATCATGCCTTGGATGATCTTCTATCAACAGTCGGCAGTCACGGACAAGGGTCTCCGACCCGAGCACTATCAGCACGCCCGCTGGGATACGGCTATCGGAGCCATCGTGACGCAGCTCATCATGGCCGCAGTGCTCATCGCGACTGCGGCCACAATTGGAACCACCAACCCCCATGCCCCGCTCAATACCGTAGGGCAGGTCTCCCACGTTCTCACACCCTTCCTCGGCGCGTTTCTCGGTCGGGTGATCTACAGTCTCGGGATTCTTGGTGCTGCAGCCGTTGCCGCCATTGTGGTTTCCTTAGCCGTCGCCTGGAGTGTGGGCGAGGTCACGGGCTACCGGCATTCGCTCGAGCTCGAACCCCGTCAGGCACCGTGGTTCTATGCCGTCTACACGATCGTGATCCTGGCCGGCGGCGTGATCGTGGCACTCGCCCGTAACCTGGTCACGCTCGTCATCGTGGTCGAGGTGATGAATGCCTTCCTGCTGCCTTTGGTCCTCGGTTTTCTGATCGCACTCGCCATTTTTGCGCTTCCGTCCGAACATCGCCTGCGCGGCTGGTATCGCTGGGTCGTAGTCGCCGTTTTCGTTCTCACCGCGGGCCTCGGAATCTACGGAGGGATCGCAGGCCTCTAAACGCCCCGCCGGGGCTACTCCTGCGGTGAGTGCCGTCCGGGGATGTGTCGGCGATAACCCCCGGCATGCGAAAACCCAAACCCAGATAGTAGGGAATCGGGTTGACCTGCGCCGGATTGACCTCTCCCTCAACGAACCAGCCGAATCCGGGCGTGAGCCCTTCCGATCCGTTGTCGGTAGACGAGCGCGATCAGGCGAAGAAACGGGAACGAGTTGTAGAGATTGCTCACGCCTTGCGCATCCCCAACCAGATGGGATTCTCGCGGTAGCCACCGCTCGAGACCCATGACCTGCACTTGAAATGCGCCACCCGCCCAGCCCCCGGCCTTGTGTGTATTGAGCGCAAACCCTCCCATGATTGCCGCTGCACCGGTCGTTCCGGTGCGGATGCCACCGAGGAGGTTACTGATCGACTCGATCGTTGTGTGGTCGCTCCATTCGATCGCATGGTGGTTATGCCGCAAATGACGCGCGAGGTTGTCCCGCCCGGTTTCGTGCGCCGATCCGGAACGCATCCAAAAGACGCTCGTCAGGATGGCGAGCCCGAGCAGGCAGGCGGAGTGGATTTTGCTGTTTGGGACACCCGAGTTAAAATTGGAACGGTAGGTTCTTGTCGGGTGCACGCACATGGCTCGGTCCGCTTGGGTTCAGGATATACGGGGCGAAGATTTTAAGCTCTTCGTGATCGAGGGATCAGCCATCCAGCCCGTTCTGGTCGACTTCTGGGCACCTTGGTGTGCACCCTGCCGGGCGCTCACCCCGATTCTGGAATCGCTGGTCCAGGCGTATGCGGGACGGATCCATCTCGCCAAGATCAACACGGACGAATCCCCTGCCCTTGCCCAGTCCTATGGAATCCAGGGCATCCCGGCCGTAAAGCTCTTTCACGCAGGCCAGATCGTGGAAGAGTTTGTCGGTGTCCAATCCGAAAGCTTTATCCGGAAGCTGATCGACCAGCACCTGCCCAAGCCAGGATCCGAAACGGTCGAGTCCGCACTGGCCGCCGCTTCGCGAGGAGAAACCCGCACGGCACGCGCCATGCTGGACCAGGCCTTGGCCGAGCACCCGGACGATGTTCATATCCGGCTCGCGAGCTGTCTGGTCGATATTCTCCAGGGGGAGAGCGCACAGGCTCGAAGAACATTCGATCAGTTATCTCCAGAAGCCTTGACCGACCCCCTGTATGAACGGACCCACTCCCTGCTTTACTTTGTCCATCTCCTGGAAAAGGAACTCGGCAAGCTGCCGCTTCCACTCGCAAACCGACTGAGCGTGGGTGCACGCCAGATCCTGGCGGGGCGGGCGGAAGATGCGGTGTGGGAGTGGCTCGATGCACTCTCAGATGCGGGATCCGATGAACGCTCGCTTCTCCAGGAAGCCATCCGCATGGCCTTCCCGCTCTTCGGAAACGAAACCCAGCGTCTCGAATATCAAAGGCGTCTGGCCCGAAGTTTGCACTGATCGCACTCGGGTCCCGATGCGAGAACCGGATCAGTTTCCCTGTGCGAGCCCGGCCGGGTAACGAACGTCGTTCACGCCCTCGAGCCATCCGGATGGCGTCACGATCACGGTTTCGGCATCGCCCCAGTACCGACTCCCCCAGGGTGATCCGGCATGCAGACGGTATCCCGAGCGCCGCAGAAGATCCATCGTCTGCGCCGAGAAAGCCCCGGGCTCGTAATCGATTTGATCCGGTTCCCACTGCATGTGGAAGCGGGGCGCATCCACGGCGGCAGCGGCACCAAGGTGGTAATCCACGAGATTCAAAATGACCTGGAGAACGGTCGTCGTGATCGTCGAACCCCCAGGACTACCGGTGATGATCAAAAGGTGCCCGCCCCGGGTCGCGATCGTGGGTGTCATCGAGGACAGTGGTCGCTTGCCCGGAGCAATGTCGTTAGCCGCCCCCTGCACCAATGCATAGGCATTCGGGTGACCGGGAGCGGTCGTAAAGTCGTCCATTTCATTGTTCAGGAAAAATCCGGTATGCGGCGCCATGAAACCGGTTCCAAAAAACGTGTTCAAGGTATAGGTGACGGAGACGGCATTGCCCCATCGATCGACGATCGAATACTGGGTCGTATCGTGTCCTTCCGGATTGAGAGAGACGCCGGGACGTACCTCTGACGAGGGCGTGGCCCGCATCGGGGCGATGCGATGCCGGATCGAACGGGCATAGGCCCGGGATAGCAGTCTCCGCAGGGGCATGTGGACATAGGCAGGATCACCGAGAAAGGTGTTACGGTCAGCGTACGCAAAGCGCATGGCCTCTGTGATGAAATGAACCGACCGGACGGAATGAAACCCATAGCGACCCAAGGGATATCCTTTCAGGATGTCGAGCATCTCGCAAAGGGTGGCACCACCTCCCGGAGGCGGGGCAGTGATGACATCGACCCCGCGATAGCGGCAGCGCAACGGATGAGTCACGACGGGCCGGTAATCGAGAAAATCTGCGCGGGTCAGAATCCCGCCATGCCGACGGCTGGCCGCAACAATGGCACGGCCGATCGATCCGGCATAGAAGGCACGGGCACCACCCCGGGCGATCCGCTCGAGCGTCTTCGCAAGCGTGGGCTGCCTGAGCCGAACGCCAACTCCAAGTGGGTGCCCGTGCGAGAAAAAGACCCGGACTGCGTGCGGATCCTGGGCCAATCTCCCGGCATCATCGTCGAAAAGCCGCACATCTCCTGGCGTCAGCACGAACCCACTCTGAGCCAGGCGGATGGCGGGAGCGATGAGACGCGCACGCGACCAGGTACCCCAGAGTCGGCGCGCGAGTTCGAGCCCGGCCACCGTTCCCGGCACGCCAATGGCCTTCCACGAGTAAAGGCTTGATCCCGGGATGAGTTGGCCCTGCCGGTTGAGATAAAGATCTGCCCTCGCCGCTCGTGGAGCCACTTCGCGGAAGTCGAGGAAGCGGGCTGTCCCGTGCGCCGGTCGGTAGATCATGAACCCGCCACCGCCCAGATTGCCACAGCAGGGGTCGGTCACAGCCAATGCGTAGCCTACGGCCACTGCCGCATCCACGGCATTTCCGCCCGCGCGGAGAACAGCGAATCCGACATGCGTCGCTTCCCGCTCGGCGGTAACCACCATCGTGTGCCGGGCACGTACCGGTTGTGGATAGGGTGCAGCCCGCACGATCGTTGGAAACGACAGCCCAAAGGTCAAAATCGAAATGCCGACGAATCGCAACATGTCTCAACACTCCTTTTGCCTCGCTTGACTTTACCGCAAACGAGGAAGCAGGACAGTAATCAATGCGGCCGATACACTCGAAGACCCTCGTCCGGGGAAACGTTTACCCGAAGCACCCTACGTCTGTGCCGCCACTTGCCAAGCCCTTCGCGCAAAAGGCACCCACTTCCTTCCGCAAATCGTGCCAGAATCCAAACATGGAGCCTTGTCGACCCATGCTGGCCTCTCGGATCGGGCCGAGTACTCCTATCCTCAGACGTCCATCCATGCCTAGCCAGCCGAGCTTGATGATTTCACAGTAGCGGGGAAGAGGCGTGTATGTTTTACGCTCACGCGCGCGGTCTGACCACTATGCAAGCCTTAAGTCCGACAGGCGACTAGCAGTTCGGTCCTATGCAGTGATTTGTCCGCATGATCGTCTGCTGATTCGCGATCTGCGCTTTCTCACGCTCTTTGTACTGACGCGGCGTGAGACAAATCGTGTGCGCAATATGGCTTCCGGTTGTCATGTGCGGAAAACAAATCATCTTTTCTTTTTTGGCGGAGGCGACAGACATTTTGCCCGGAAGCGAGGAGGTCGATGCGCAACCGGCCAAAAGGGCCACGACGAGAGGGAAGCACGCCCGCAGCAAAACACTTTTTCTCACAGTCATTTTACCCATTGCGATATCTCCTGAGTAGCCGGGCATCAGATGATCAGGGTAGCACAATTGAACCCGGTACTGTAGGCGACTGACCACTCTGGAATCCACTGGGTCACGCCGGATTTTTCTCGCTATTTTGCTTCAGATGTACCTCAGGCGGCCGATCCCACTCTTCGTGCACGACCGGATGCAGGCCAAACTTCCAGTATTGATTGGTCGTAGTGAAGCCCGACGTGCTGTACCTGCGTTCGCAATGCGCGTCCGTTCGTTGTGACGGGCGGAATTGAAGTTGTGGCAAACGGGGCCGGCCCTGCAAAGCTGCCCGTTGTGGACGGGCAGTGGTCGCAAGCGGGCCACCAATGAGGGCTGCTGCGCCAGTGCGATGCATCCTCAGGTTATTGACATCAGATGCGATATCAGTTAGCATCACACATCATGCGCACCACTATCGACATCGATGATCCGATCCTCAAAGACTTGAAGCGCCTGCAGCGGCATGAGGGCAAGTCTCTGGGGCGGTTGGTATCCGATCTGCTCGCCCTGGCGCTCGCGACCACCCGGCAGCGTGGTTCACAACCGGCGATGCCGGTTTTCAAATGGATCGCGCGACCGATGCATGCACGTGTCGATCTGGCCGATAAGCACGCGCTCCTCGATGCCATGGACGACATAGGCCGATGAGCTTCGGCGTCGACATCAACATTCTGTTGTACGCTTCCGACGGTAGCAGCCCGCTGCATGAGAAAGCCACGGTGTTTCTCGAGCAATGCGCTAATGGCCGCGAGGTATTCTGCCTTGCATGGCTTACCATCATGGGCTACCTGCGTATCGCGACCCATCCGAGCATTTTCGAGCGGCCACTCACGCATGAGGAAGCAATGCACAACGTTGAGGCACTGCTGGACCTCCCACATTGCCGCGTGATCGGCGAGGAGGATGGCTTCTGGGAAACCTACCGCAGTGCGACCGCTGATGTGCCGACACGCGGAAATCTGGTGCCCGATGCGCACCTTGCCTCGATACTTGCAGACCATGGCGTCACGACGGTGTATACCCACGATCGCGATTTCCGCAAGTTCTCGTTCCTCAACGTACGCGATCCACTGCTCTGAGCCAGTATGCCAACGCAGTGGTTTCTCACTGCCAGAACTCTGTAGAAGGCAGTGGCGTTCGGTGAAATCATTGCGGTGAGGAGAGAAGGTCGCTGCCGACGCCGCCTACCAGAATGCCAAGGAGAACACGCTGCACACCGCGAGCATGGCGCACGACCAGGCGCTGGCCAAGGTGATGGATGCAGCACCTACTGACAGACGACACGCAGGTCTACAAGCAGTTCGTCGAGAACGAATCGTTCAAGCGCTTCGTTGGCGACATGGTGTATGCGATCACCAACCAATAAGGCACGGACCCCGCCGCCCTCGCGATCCTGGGCTGAAGGTCCGAGAAGTGAGGGGGCGGCGTGAGTCCCCCATGAGTCCCGGAGTGGCGGGTGCGATCCAGCAGCGCCCGATTGGGGACGCAAGCCTTTGAATTATTGGTCGGGGTGACAGGATTTGAACCTGCGGCCCCTACGTCCCGAACGTAGTGCTCTACCAGGCTGAGCTACACCCCGAAAGGTGGAACATGTTACCACGGAGCCCGAAGTCTGGTTTCCGCTTCCTTGCGGCCCATCT
>JAJZBR010000005.1:0-8200 GCA_021798795.1 Pseudomonadota bacterium | reverse complement strand
CTTCCTTGCGGCCCATCTCAGAATGCGCGCCGGATTGAAAACTCGACCAGTTGCACAAGAGCCGAGCCAAAGACCGATGCCGAAAAGGGAGCCATGAGATCGAGCGCGAGATGGGCTTCGCGTCGGGCACGGTTGCGGGTATAGTCCAGGGCGTCCGTGTCGCGGATCGCGCCGAGCACCGATTCGAGGTGTCGTTCACCCCGGCTCCGAACCGCCTCCTCCACATCGCGGAGCCGTGCTCCGGTCGAGACGGCGAGCGCCCGGATGAGTGGAAGGGTCGGTTTGCCTTCGGCCAGGTCAACGCCCACATTCTTGCCAAGTCGTTCCGCTGGCGCGCTGTAATCGAGCACATCGTCGATCAGCTGAAACGCCATGCCGAGATGGTGCCCGAACTGTGCCCACTGCGCACGCGCATCCTCCGCACCGGCCGCAAGCGCGCCGAGTTCGGAAGCTGCCGAGAATAGCGTTGCGGTCTTGCGCCGCACAACTTCGAGGTAACGGGCTTCCGTGGTAGCCGGATCGTGACAGTACATGAGTTGCATGACTTCGCCCGAAGCGATGACATTGGTTGCCTCGGCCATGATATCCATCACTTCAAACCGGCCGAGCGCGGCCATAATTTGAAAGGCGCGCGAATAGAGAAAATCACCGACCAGGATGCTGGCTTCGTTCCCCCAGAGTCGATGAGCGGCCCGGAGACCGCGACGGATTTCGGCCTGATCCACCACATCATCGTGTAACAGTGTCGCGGTATGGATGAACTCGACCACCATGGCCAACTCGATATGATCCGATCCTTCATAACCCAGGCAGCGAGCCACCAGCATGAGCAGAAGAGGCCGGAAACGCTTGCCTCCGCCACCGATGATGTGGGCCCCGATCCGGTTGACCAGGGGAACATCGGAAAAAAGCCGGATCTCAACCCTCCGGTCGAGCTCCGCAAGATCCGCCAAGATCGGTGCCCGAATGAGCTCAAACTCGTCCGGAACAAGCGGGGCGGCGACGGATGGACTTCGGATGCTCATTGGACGATGCACCGGGATCTCGCGCGATTCATGTTGACCTTGCCCCCTGTTCTCCCGTAAAATACGCGGATTCGCATTCTTCCAGATCTCGTGGGATTCACAGCATGTTCGCAGTATTGGCTACGGGTGGCAAACAGTATAAGGTGAAACCGGGGGATATCATACGGGTGGAGTCCCTGCCAGGCGCCGTTGGCGATCCCGTTGACTTCGATCAAGTGCTCCTCGTGGCGAACGATGACGGCACGGTCACAACCGGCCGCCCCTATGTCACGGGCAGCCATGTCCGTGGCCGCATCCATGCGAGCGGCCAAGGCCGGAAAGTGGTCACAATCAAACTGAGACGACGCAAGAACTCGCGGCGCAAGGCTGGTCACCGTCAGCCCTTTACTGATATTGCAATCGATCGCATCGAAACTGCATAAGAGGACCCCCTACCATGGCCCACAAGAAAGCAGGCGGTTCGAGTCGCAATGGACGGGATTCCCAGTCCAAGCGACTCGGCATCAAGCATTTTGGCGGCGAAAGTGTCCCTGCTGGGGCCATTCTGGTTCGGCAGCGGGGAACCCGCATTCTGGCCGGCGACCATGTCGGCGTCGGCAGGGATCACACGCTCTACGCCTTGGCCGATGGCCATGTCATCTACAAACGCAAGCCGCGCATAGGCAAAACGATCGTCCACGTTGAGGTCACGACTGCCTGACCGAGGTCCACCGGCGGATTCATAGGCCTCTCGCCCACCCCGTTTCCCCTCCCTCGGCACCTCCGACCCCACCCCGCGGCATCGCATGTCTGCCCGTGTGCCAGAGAATCCACCTTGAAGTTCGTCGACGAAGCGGTTATACACGTCCTGGCCGGAAACGGGGGCAATGGCTGTGTGAGTTTCCGGCGTGAAAAGTTTGTCCCCCGGGGCGGCCCGGACGGCGGGGACGGCGGCCGGGGCGGCTCGATCTATCTCGTTGGCTTGAGCGGACTCAACACCCTGGTCGATTTCCGGGTCCGGACGTTCTGGCGCGCGCACAGTGGGCACAACGGCTCCGGACGGAATCGGACTGGCGCGAGCGGCGTCGATCTTTTGATTCCAGTCCCCTTGGGCACGCTCGTCGTCAGCCAGGACACGGGCGAAAGCCTCGGAGAGATCACCCACCCGGACGAACGCCTGCTCGTCGCACGCGGTGGAGACGGCGGCCTCGGAAACACCCACTTCAAATCCTCCGTCCGACAAGCACCTCGCAAGGCGACGCCGGGAGAGGCCGGGGAAGACCGGGTGCTTCACCTCGAGCTCAAGATTCTCGCAGATGTAGGGCTTCTCGGCCTGCCCAACGCTGGAAAATCCTCGCTGCTTAGAGCAATTTCGGATGCCCGTCCCAAGATAGGCGACTATCCGTTTACGACGCTCACCCCCAAACTCGGCAGAGTTCAGGTTGGCGAAGAGCAAAGTTTTTTTGTTGCGGATATTCCCGGCCTCATCGAGGGCGCCGCTCTGGGTCGGGGACTTGGCATCCAGTTTCTCAAACACCTCTCGCGGACCCGGCTCCTGTTCCATCTTGTCGATATCACCCGTGGCGAACCCGAATCACTCGCGCGGGATATTGCCGAGATCGAGGGTGAACTCCGGGCATACGATGCAGACCTCGCGAGCCGCCCCATCTGGCTTGTCCTCAACAAAGCGGACCTGATCGGGCCCGATGCGGCTGAGATCCTCTGTGAGGCCGTAACCCGTCTCGATCCCCACCCCACCGAGCGCCCGGTGTTTCTGGTTTCGGCGCGTGACGGAACCGGCGTGGCAGGTCTGCTCCAGGCTGCCGCCGACGCACTCAAACCCGGCGCAAGACAATCTCTGACGAATGATCCAGGAGGCGCACCGGCGGATTCAAAGGCCTGGGACGGAACCGGGCCCGCCTGAGGGAGGCAGGGTGGAGCGTGATGCAGGGAACCATACGCCGCTTGCGCGGCGCCGTTTTCAGGCGCTTCGCGTGGCCAGTTGCTTGAGGTGACGGTTCAGACGGGATTTGATACGCGCGGCCTGATTGCAATGGATGAGACCCTTGCCCACGGCACGATCCACAAGTGAACTCACCTTTAGGTAGGCTCCACGCGAGTTTTCAGCATGTCCGCTGGCCAAGGCCTCACGGACCTGGCGGATCGCACTCCGGACCGTGGAACGCGCAGCCTGGTTGCGCACACGGCGACGCTCTGCCTGACGGACACGTTTTTTGGCTTGGCGGGTATTGGCCACCGCTATCTCCGGGAAACTGAATTCAGCTGTTTATTATCTTCCAGGATCAGCTTCTCTGCAACCGGGTCGACCCCAACCGCCCCTCTCCTGGGCTCCTCACCCGGCGCATAGGCCAAGTTCGGCGCAAGCCAGCGCTCTGCCGAGGCAACGGACATCCCCTTGCGCCGGGCATAATCCTCCACCTGGTCACGCTGAATCCGGCCCACTGCGAAATAATGCGCTTCGGGATGGGAAAAATAAAACCCGGAGACCGATGCGGCCGGCCACATGGCGAAGTTTTCGGTCAGCCGGATCCCGATCCGCTTGTCGACCCCGAGCACCCGGAAGAGCGTTTCCTTTTCGGTATGGTCAGGGCAGGCCGGATAGCCGGGCGCGGGGCGAATGCCCTGGTATTCCTCCCGGATCAGCCCCATGGGATCCATCCTCTCATCGCGGGCATAGCCCCAGAACTCCCGCCGCACCCGCTCATGCAGCCTCTCGGCCAGGGCTTCGGCCAGGCGGTCTGCGAGCGCCTTGGCGAGAATCACGCCGTAGTCATCGTGATCCTCTATGAATCGCTCAAGGAGCACCTCGAGACCGACCCCCGCGGTCACGGCGAAAAGCCCGAGCCAGTCGGGAATGCCTGATGCTGAAGGGGCGACATAATCGGCGAGCGAGCGGTTCGGGCGCCCCTGTGGCCGTTCGTCCTGCTGGCGCAGAAAGTGGAAAATCGCTGCATCGCAATCCACCCCACCCGGAATCCGGATCCCGACGTCCTCGCCTTCGAGGGATGAAGCAGGGTAGAGCCCGAGTACGGCCTGGGCACATAGGCTGCGCTCCCGGACGATCGTCTGAAGCAGCTCTTGTGCATCAGCCAGGAGTTTGCCGGCTGTCTCGCCCTTCACGGGATCCTCGAGAATGCGTGGATAACTTCCTTTGAGCTGCCAGACGTGAAAAAAAGGCGTCCAGTCGATATAGGGCACGAGTTCCTCCAGGGGATACTCGTCCCATACGCGCACGCCAACTGCCATCGGGTTGGGTGGCGTGTAGGTCTCCCAGGTGATGGGCGTGCGGTTCCTGCGCGCGGCGGTGAGTGTGAGCCAGCGCACCGAAGAGCGTTGCTCGGCCTGGGTCGTGCGGATCTGCGCGTATTCCTGCTCAGTCTCTGCGATGAACCTCTCCCCTTCCCGGCCCAAAAGCTGTCCCACCACGCCCACTGCACGTGAAGCATCCTTCACGTGGATCACGGGCGCTTCGTAACGCGGCGCGATCTTGATGGCCGTATGGGTCCGGGAGGTCGTTGCGCCCCCGATCAGGAGCGGGATCCGGAGCCCTTCATGCTGCATCTCCTCTGCGACCCGTGCCATCTCCTCAAGCGAAGGGGTAATGAGCCCAGAAAGCCCGATGAGATCAACCTTCTCGCGCCGGGCAGTCTCGATGATCGTGCGCACCGGAGTCATCACTCCAAGATCGATCACCTCGTAGTTGTTGCAGTTCAAAACCACTCCCACAATGTTTTTTCCGATGTCATGGACGTCGCCCTTGACGGTTGCGAGAAGCACTTTCCCCTGGCTGCGACTGGCCCCGCTCTTCTCTTTCTCGATGAAGGGAACAAGATAGGCGACGGCCTTCTTCATCACCCGGGCCGACTTCACGACCTGGGGCAGAAACATCTTTCCGCTTCCGAAGAGGTCTCCCACGATGTTCATTCCGTCCATGAGCGGTCCCTCGATCACATCGAGTGCCCGTGTTGAAGCCTGCCGCATTTCCTCGGTATCCGCCTCGATGCCCTCCGCGATACCCTGAACCAGGGCGTGTTTGAGCCGCTCCCGAACCGGTTGGTCGCGCCAGGCGGGCGCTGATTCCTTGGTTTCGCGGCGCGGGTCGAGGGTATGGGCCCACTCAATCAGACGTTCGGCCGCATCGGATCTCCGGTTGAGCACGAGATCCTCGACGCGCTCACGCAGGCCCGGAGCAATCTCCTCATATACCGGCATCTGACCGGCGTTGACGATCCCGAGATCGAGACCAGCCTGGATCGCGTAATAGAGAAACACCGCGTGAATGGCCTCGCGGATGGACTGGTTGCCCCGAAACGAAAAGGAGACGTTGCTCACCCCCCCCGAGGTGAGCACACCCGGCAACTGCCGCTTGAGCTCGGAAACCGACTCGAAAAAGTCGAGCGCATAGCGATCATGGGCTTCGATCCCTGTCCCGATCGCAAAGATATTGGGATCAAAGATGATATCCTCGATTGGGAAGTCGAGCCGGTCGACGAGTAATCGTGCAGCCCGAACACATACGGCAACCCGCCGTGCGACCGTATCCGCCTGCCCGCTTTCGTCGAAAGCCATGATCACGATGGCTGCGCCGTAACGCCGGGCGAGTGTGGCATGTTCCAGAAAGGGAGACTCCCCTTCCTTGAGGCTGAGTGAGTTGATCACGGGCTTGCCGGCTACGTTGCGGAGGCCGGCCTCGATGATCGACCACCGCGATGAATCGATCATGATCGGCACGCGCGCGATGTCGGGCTCGGCGGCTGCGAGACGCAGAAACCGGGTCATGGCTGCCTCACCATCCAAGAGGGCCTCATCCATGTTGACATCCAGGATCTGGGCGCCGTTTTCGACCTGGTCACGGGCCACAACGAGTGCCGATTCATAATCACCCGCGAGAATCCACTTCTTGAACTGGGACGAACCGGTGACATTCGTGCGCTCTCCGACATTCACGAACAGGCTTCCGCGTCCGATGTTCAGGGCCTCGTGCCCCGCGAGGCGGCAACGGGGTTCGATCACGGGGATCGCCCGGGGAGCAAGCCCCCGGAAACCCGCGGCGAATGCGGCAATATGAGCTGGTGTCGTTCCACAACAGCCGCCCACAATGTTGAGCCAGCCGCGCCGTGCCCAGTCGGTCATCTCCCGAGCCATGGACTCCGGGGATTCATCGTAGCCCCCGAACGCGTTGGGTAAACCCGCGTTGGGGTGCGCACTCACCAGGCAATCGGCGATCCGGGACAGCTCCTCCACGTAGGGTCGGAGTTCATCCGGCCCCAAGGCGCAGTTGAGTCCGACGCTCAGGGGGCGCACATGGCGGATGGCGTTCCAGAACGCCTCGACCGTCTGCCCGGAAAGGGTGCGCCCGGAGCGATCCGTGATCGTGCCTGAAATCATGACCGGAACCCGGCGCCCACCGGCTGTGAAGCGTGATTCCAAGGCGAACAATGCGGCCTTGCAGTTCAGCGTGTCAAAGATCGTCTCCACCATGATGAGGTCAATGCCACCATCCAAAAGACCGTCGGCCGCCTCGGAATAAGCCTGGACCAGAGTTTCAAAATCGACGGCGCGGGCTCCGGGATCCTCGACATCCGCTGACATCGAAGCCATGCGATTGGTCGGCCCGAGGATACCCACCGCATAGCGCGGCTGTGCGGGGGTTTTCTTCGTCCACGCTTCCGCCACCTCATGCGCCAGATGGGCCGCGGCGCGGTTCAGTTCACCCGCGAGAGACGCCATTCCGTAATCTCCCTGGGCGATTGCGGTCGAGTTGAAGGTATTGGTTTCGATAAAATCCGCACCGGCCTCGAGGTAGCGGTCATGAATCCGCCGAATCAGATCGGGCCGGGTGAGGGTTAAGAGATCGTTGTTGCCCTTGAGGTCCTGACTGTGGTTTCGGAACCGCTCACCCCGAAAGTCGCTCTCGCCGAGACCGAGCGCCTGGATTTCGGTTCCCATCGCGCCATCCAGGATCAGGATGCGCTCCCTGAGATCGTTCCGGAGCCGGTCGAGCGCGGACATGATCAAACCCTGAGGGTGGGGGCCGCCGGCTGGCGGATGCTCGGAATCGATTCGACCACGCCCAAAAACCGGCAGATGGCACGGGTCAGCTCCGGGCGGTTCAGTGTGTAAAAATGGAACGCATCGACCCCCTCGCGCTTAAGCGACTGGCAGAGCTCTGCCGTCACCTGCGCACCCACCAGCTTGCCTGTTTCCGGATCGTTGTCGAGCCCCTCAAACAGGCGCGCGAGCCAAGGCGGAACCCGGGCCCCGCAGCGCGCACTGATCCGATTGAGCTGTGCGAAATCCGTCACCGGCAGGATTCCCGGGGTGATGGACAGGTGCACCCCGGCCTGATGGGCCTGATCCCGGAAACGGAGATAGACGGCGGGGTCGAAGAAATACTGCGTGATCGCCCGCGTCGCACCCGCTTCCTCCTTGCGTTTGAGATTGTCGAGATCGGCCTTGAGCCCCGGCGACTCCGGATGACCTTCCGGATGGGTCGCGACACTGATCTCGAAATCGGCACATGCACGGATACCGGTCACGAGTTCGGCGGCCGAGCGATAGCCTTCGGGATGGGGCACAAAGGCTCCCTGCCCTTCCGGCGGGTCACCACGCAAGGCGACGATGTGGCGAATACCGGTATCCCAATAGCCGCGTAGGATGCCTTCGATTTCCGTCCGGCTGGCCCCAACGCAGGTGAGGTGCGCAGCGGGGTTGAGGGCAGTCCGGTGGCGTATGGCCGACACGATCTCGTGTGTACGCGTTCGGGTCGCCCCGAGCGCCCCATAGGTCACAGAAACAAAATCCGGGCCGAGCGGCGCGAGACGCTCGAGCGCATGCCAAAGCGAACGTTCGAGCTTGGGGGTGCCCGGGGGGAAAAACTCGAATGAGATCTGGAGTCTCCGGGCACGCCGGATCCCATCGCCCGCACTCGAATCCTGTCTCATAACCGTCGCCTCTCAAACCCACCGGTTGGCAACGGATCTTCAATCCCTGGACGCCGTCGGCTGGCCGGTGTGGACCCCGGCTGCCCGTAGAGACTCCTGGACCGGGCAGCCATAAAAAAACCCGCTCAGCTTTCGCTTAAGCAGGTTCCCTTGGGATCCCCCGCTTTAGCCGTATTTATTGAGCGCCCGCAAGCTGAGTATCAAATCGGCGCTTTCGATCACCTTAGCCCC
>JAJZBR010000053.1:7283-11884 GCA_021798795.1 Pseudomonadota bacterium | reverse complement strand
GCTTTCACACGGCAGGGGTCAGTGGTTCGATCCCACTATCGCCCACCAAAAAATCAATAACTCACGACTACAGCTTGCGTCACGACCCACGAACTGGAGAGACATTGGGAAAATAAATCCCAACCCTAAACGTTATGTATGGACCTAATCCAGCCCTGGTCAGTTGTGGGAATGTTACCTCGTCCGTTACCTTATGCCATCCGTTGCTGCCATGGTGATCGTCGTGGTCGCGCAAGGCTAAAAAAACATCGACATGAGGTATTCTTTCACACCAAGACCTCACTCGCAGTTGCACTGGCCACTTGAAGCCACGGAGTCTTTTAGCGATAGAGGTGCTGGATCTCCTCCAGGATGGCACTGCCGGGGCAAAGCGCCCCATGCGGCAGATCTCTAAGTGGCTCCTCCGTGGTACGGTGCGCTGTATGGAATTCCTCTTGATTCTCATTGAGATAAAGCAGGCCCGTCACGATCTCTCCGCGTTTTTGGTGGTCCAGTAAATACTGATACGCTGCGGCGCGATCGGCTGGATCGTAATCCTTCGAAACCTTGCTCAGCAAGACGGTACTGCCATCATGAAGTTCAACTGGGATGATTTCCCCATTCGCATAATCGGTCGAGATGGATTGTTGGGGGGGTATAAAATCCGCGTGCACCGCCGGACGGTCATACTCGCGGATATGCGCGTAGCTCTTGGTGGAATCCTCATGATCATTGAAGGTCACACAGGGCGACAGCACATCCAGGAGCGCGAAACCCTTGTGCAGGATGCCGGCTTTGATCAAGGGTACGAGCTGCCCTTTATCGCCGGAGAAACTGCGTCCCACGAAACTGCCACCCAGCGAAAGCGCCAAAGTCACCGGGTCGATGGGAGGCTGTTGGTTGATTTCTCCCTTTTTTGCCTTGCTTCCCACATCCGCCGAGGCAGAAAACTGACCCTTGGTCAGGCCATAAACACCATTATTCTCAATGAGATAAAGCATGTTGATATTGCGGCGCAGGGCGTGAATAAACTGGCCCAAGCCGATTGACAGCGAATCGCCGTCTCCGGATATGCCCACGTAGTAAAGGTTGCGGTTGGCGGCATGGGCGCCGGTGGCAATGGAAGGCATGCGTCCGTGGACGGCATTGATGCCATGGGCCTCCTGCACAAAATACGCCGGCGTCTTGGAGGAACAGCCAATCCCGCTCATCTTGACGATCTGGCAAGGCTCAATGCTGAGTTCCCAGAAAGCCTGGATGAGCGCTGCGGTCACAGAATCGTGGCCGCAGCCGGCGCACAGCGTGGACATGCTGCCTTCGTACTCTCGCAACGTTCGTCCAAGACCGTTACGCGGCAGATGGGAGTGGCCGACCTCGGGCTTTTTCATGAAACTCATGCCGCTTCCCCCGCTCGGAGTGCCTCGCTGATGTTCTGGACGATGCATCGCGAATCAATGGGCATGCCGCCATAATGCAGAATGGAGGTGAGTTTGTCCCTCTCGACACCGGTCTCGAGCAGCAGGAGGGATTTCAACTGGGCGTCGCGATTCTGTTCCACGACAAAGATACGCGTGTGCTGCTCGAGGAACTCATCCACTTCGTGGCTGAATGGGAACCCGCGCACCCGGAGGTAGTTGAGCTCCCTACCCCCTCGAGCCAGGATATCGAGCGCTTCGCGTATGGCTGCATCGCAACTGCCGAGAGATACGATTGCGGTTTTCAGTCCGCTTCTTCTGCACACGATAGGTGCCGGGACCAGCGTTTTCGCGTGATCGTGCTTTCTCTGCAGCCGGTCGAGGACTTCCTGATATTCGACCGCATCCTCGGTATAGGCACCATAGCGGTTGTGACCGGAGCCACGGGTAAAATACGCCCCTTTGGAATCCGTCCCGGGCAGCGTGCGATAGGCAATCCCGTCGCCGTCGCTATCCGTATATCGGTGAAACTCCGACAGGCCACGCAGTTGCTCGGATCCATACACTTTCCCGCGATCCGGGGCATCGTGCTCATTCCAGCTTAACTTCGGAACCATCCAGTCGTTCATGCCGATATCCAGATCGGACAGCACCAGGACCGGCGTCTGCAGGCGCTCGGCAAGATCAAAAGCCGCCACGGCCAGGTAGAAGCATTCCGCTGGATCTGCCGGAAACAACAGAACATGGCGGGTGTCTCCGTGAGAGGCATAGGCGGCGAGCAGGATATCCGCCTGCTGCGTACGGGTGGGCATCCCCGTCGAGGGACCCACACGCTGCACGTCGAAGATCACGGCCGGAATCTCCGCATAATAGCCAAAACCGAGAAATTCATTCATCAGTGAAAGCCCGGGACCACTGGTCGGCGTGAAGGCACGTGCACCATTCCAGCCCGCACCCAGCACCATTCCGATGGCGGCGAGTTCGTCCTCTGCCTGGACGATGCAATACCGGCGCCCCCCGTCCGGATGGGTACGATAGCGTTCACAAAACGCCTTGAATGCATCCATGAGCGAAGTCGAGGGCGTGATCGGATACCAGGCCCCGACCGTTGCACCTGCATACACGCAACCCAATGCAGCGAGCGTATTACCATCGACCATCATGCAGTCGGCAGTCGCGTTCATGCGTTCGAGCCTGAATGGCAACGGACACTCGAAGTGCTCGCTCGCATACTGGTATCCCAACTCAATGGCCTTGAGGTTGTCAGTAATGAGCTTGGGCTTTTTGGCATACGTCTCCCGGAGCAAGTTCTCGAGCACGCTCATATCGAGATCGAGAAGTGCCGCCAGCGCACCCACATAGCAGATATTCTTCAGGAGAATGCGCGCCCGGATGTTGCTGAAGGTGGCATTGACGAGCCGGGCAAAGGGGATGCCGATCAGAGTGATGTCACTGCGCGCAAGCTGCTGGTCTCGAGGCCAGGTTGAATCGTATAGCAGGCACCCTCCGGAATCGAGCTCCGCGAGATCACGGGCATAGGTTTGGGCATTCATGGCCACCATGACATGAACCCTTCCCGAGCGGGCCCGATAACCATCATGACTGACACGGATTTCATACCAGGTGGGCAGTCCCTGGATGTTGGAGGGGAAAAAGTTTTTGCCCACTACCGGAATACCCATTCGGAAAATCGCTTTCATGAGGAGGCCATTGGCGCTTGCCGACCCCGTACCGTTGACATTGGCGATTTTGACGACAAAGTCGTTGATACACGTATTCATGGATTCACCGATGAGCTTGTTCAGGATGCGATACCGCTTCGGCCGACCCATCCAGGGCGTAGGGAATCTTCACGGTGGACTTCTGCATATCCCAGGCGGCAGTGGGGCAACGTTCGGCGCAAAGTCCGCAGTGCACACATTGATCCTCGTCTTTCACCATCACGCGTCCGGTCTGCGGCAAGGGGGTGGAGACGAACAGGAGCTGCTTGCGATTGTCTGCCGGTGCCTTGAGGCGTTTACGCAGATCGTCTTCCTCGCCATTTACAGCCAACGTCAGGCACGCGGTGGGGCAAACATCGATGCAGGCATCGCATTCGATGCATTGCGAGGCAAAGAATACCGTCTGGATATCACAGTTGAGGCAGCGTTCCACTTCCACCTGGGTCTGTTCGGGCGTGAAACCGAGCTCCACCTCGATATTGATGTTTTTAAAACGTGCCGCAAGGCCCACGTGCGGAACCACCCGTCGAACCGATGTATCGAAACGGTTGCTGTAACTCCACTCGTGTATGCCCATCTTGGCACTCACAAGATTCAAGGTGGCAGCCGGACGCTCATGGATGTCTTCACCTCGGCAATATTTATGGATGGAAATGGCAGCCTGATGTCCGTGCTCGACCGCCCAGATGATATTCTCCGGCCCGAAGGCCGCATCGCCACCGAAGAACACCCCCGGGCGCGTGCCTTGCATGGTCTTGCGGTCCACTACGGGCACATCCTGCCGGTCGAACGCGAGTCCAATATCGCGCTCGATCCAGGGAAACGCGTTCTCTTGCCCGATGGCAAGGATGACGTCATCTGCCGGCAGGAGACTCGAACCGACTACCTCCGACAGGAGTTTTCCACCCTCTTCCCGGTACGCCAGGATCTCGAAGTTCAGGCCCCGAATCCGCTTGTCCTCAAGGACGAACTCCTTGGGTGCATGACACGGGATGATCTCGACGCTCTCTTCCATGGCCTCTTCCATCTCCCAATCCGAGGCTTTGAGCATGGTGAGCGGCTTGCGCGCCATCACTTTTACGTTCGCGGCGCCAAGCCTGAGGGCCGTGCGGCAACAGTCCATGGCGGTATTCCCCGCGCCGATGATCAGCACATTCCTGCCGATCGCTGTGACATGCCCAAAAGCGACCGACTCGAGCCAGTCAATGCCGATATGGACGTGCGCGAGATCGTCATAACGACCGGGAATTTCGAGATTCTTTCCGCGCGGCGCGCCGCTGCCCACAAACACGGCATCGAACCCGAGTGCGAGCAGTGCCTTCATGCTGGTGATGGGCTCATTGAGACGCAGATCCACTCCCCGATCGGTAATCAGGTGAATCTCTTCACTGAGGACCTCTGTGGGCAGGCGGAAGGCGGGGATGTTGGTGCGCATCAGGCCGCCGGGCTCGCGCTGCTTTTCAAATATCGTCACTTCATAGCCGAG
>JAJZBR010000053.1:0-7183 GCA_021798795.1 Pseudomonadota bacterium | reverse complement strand
GCCCCGATTCGCGCCGAGATGCACCGTGATGCGGACCCTGCCGCGCCCAGAGGACCGGGGCGCAGAATCCTCTTTGCGGCCGAGGTATCCTGGGGCAAGCCAGGATCGCGCTCGATCCGGATACAGTTGAATCTTCCCCAAGACTCACCAAAGGGCCGCTATCGCTTACACTGGCCGGCGTAGTCGCCGGTACGCCTTTGCAGAGACCATCCGGCTTGATCCAGATCATGGTTATCTGTCCCTGAACTCACGAAAATAGATCGGGTAACGCACGCACCGGTTCCCCGATGTCCACCCTGATCGACCCGGAACTCATCCGCCGCTATGATCTCCCGGGGCCACGCTATACGTCTTACCCGACGGCCCGGCATTTTCAGCCGGGGATCACCGAGGCGATCTATCGCGAGGCGGTCATGGCCAGCAACGAGGATCCGATCCCGGTGGATCTCTCGCTCTATATTCACATTCCCTTCTGCCATAGACCGTGTTTTTATTGCGGCTGCACGCGCATTATCACTCGTCACGCACCGAGAGTGACGCGATATCTCGAGCAACTGCATCGAGAAATCGCTTTGCAGGGTGCCGGAATCGACGGGGACCGTATCGTTCGCCAACTTCATTTGGGTGGGGGCACGCCGACCTATCTCTCGGACGCCGAACTCGAATCGCTGATGTTGGCCCTCCGGCGAGCATTCACTCTGGATCCGGGACCCGAACGGGAGTTTGGCATCGAAGTCGATCCGCGAACGATCGATCGATCCCGGCTGGCCCATTTGCTTGCACTCGGATTCAACCGCGTGAGCTTTGGGATCCAGGATCTCGACCCTCTAGTCCAGCGCGCCATCAACCGCGTACAGGATCCGGAGCATGCTCTCGCGCTTCTCCAGGATGCAAAGGATCTTGGCTTCGCGTCCGTGAACGCGGATCTCATCTACGGCTTGCCCGGCCAAACCAGAGAAAGCTTTCAAACCCTGATCGAGGCCATTCTGGGAGCGCATCCGGGACGGATCGCGCTCTATGGGTATGCGCATCTGCCCGAACAGTTTCCCTTTCAGAGACAGATCCCATCCGCTTGGCTGCCCGAACCCGCGATCCGACTCGAACTTTTTCTCACAGCCCTCGAGCGGTTCACCACTTCGGGCTATCGGCTGATCGGCATGGATCATTTTGCCCGGGACGGTGACCCCCTCCTCGATGCTGCACGAGCCGGATCCCTGCAGCGCAATTTCCAAGGATATTCCACCTATGCCGGTCTTGACAGCATAGCGCTCGGTTTGAGTGCCATCAGCCGGGTCGGGTCGCTCTATGCCCAGAACACAAAAGATGAAGACGACTATCTGGCCAGCATCCGTGCGGAGCGTCTTCCCATCCGAATGGGATACCGGCTCACCGCCGACGACGTTATCCGGGCAGATGTCATCGAGCGCATCATGTGCCATGAGGCTTTGGATTTTGACGCGATCGGAAAACGTCACCGGATCCGGTTTCAGGAGTATTTTGCACCGGCTCTCGTAAGACTCAAAACCTTGGAGGACGACGGACTCGTCGAAAGATCCAGCCACGGTCTGCTTCTGAGGCCCGCTGGACGCATCCTGCGCCGGGTCGTCGCTGCCCCATTCGACGCGTACCTGCCCCGAGAAGGACGGCACGGACACTACTCGCGGATCATCTAAAATCAGGCGAACGCATGCTAAACTGACGTCTGGCCGGTCAACGGGTCCATCATGGCCAGATCAGGCGCGGATTCCATTCCAGCCGAACTCCGCCAAAAATGCAGCCAATGTTCACTCCAGGAGCTTTGCCTGCCGAGAGGCCTCCACGTTCACGATCTCGAACGGCTCGATTCGCTCGTTTTGTGCGAGGGCCCTCATCATGCGGGAGACGTGCTGGTAACGGCGGGAGATCGCTTTCGGGCGCTCTACGCCGTCCGTTCAGGAAGCTATAAGAGTCACACCATCGATTATGAGGGGCGCGAGCAAATCTGGGGATTCCATCTTCCGGGCGAGCTCATGGGGCTGGATGCCATTCATCCGGAGCATCACCTGTGTACGCTCACTGCACTCGATACCGCAACTGTTTGTGCCTTGCCCTTCGAGAAGCTCTCCGAGATCGCTGGCGAACTTCCGAAGCTCCGCTCACAGATTTTCAGGATGCTCGGCAAAAGCCTGTCTGAACAGACGACCCGACTGAGGGAGGAGAGTGCGGAAGCGCGCCTGGCGGGATTTTTGGTGGATCTGTCTGCACGACTTCGGGAAAGGGGATTTTCTGAACGAGATCTGCATCTCAGCATGCCGAGAAGGGATATCGCCAACTACCTCCATCTCACGGCCGAGACGATCAGCCGTCTGCTCGCGCGTTTTCAGTCTGACAGTTTGATCGCGGTCGACCACCGCGAGATCCATCTGCTCGACCTTTCAAAACTGATGAGACGGGCTCACCGGGAAGTTGTCGAGACCTGATCCCATCTGCCCAAACCGCCACTTGGACCAGCCGACCGATTGGTGCCAGCTCCAGAAGAGTCGATGCGCGTCCTATACGAGCTAGAAAAGTTTATGAATACTGAAACGCGAGGCCGAATCCAGCCCCGGAATCCGGCCTAAACCGGATTCCGGGATTATTTTCAGGCAAAACCAGTCCCACCTTCACCCCAGCGGGGATCCAGTACGCGATCTGAAGTGTTCTAGAAGAAACGGGAGATCGTTATCGGGAGGGAAAACCTGACTTAGAAGCGGCTGCGACCTCCGGAAGGTCCGCCACTGCCGGAACCGCTGCGACGGCCACCTGGACTCCATGGGGCACCGCCACTGCGGTTTCCATTTTCGGTCTGCGGGCGGGCTTCATTCACGGTGAGATTACGTCCGTTGAAATCCTTTCCATTGAGCGCGGTCATGGCGGCCTGAGCCTCCTGAGCAGTGCCCATCTCGACGAATCCAAAGCCCTTGGATTGGCCAGTATGACGATCGGTGATGACTTGGACAGACTTGACCGTGCCGTAGGCAGCGAAAAGCTGTTCAAGCTCTGCGCTGTTGGTGCGGTAGTTCAAGTTTCCAACATAAAGCTTATTGTTCAAGGAAAAACTCCTGAGCCGAGGCTCCTAAACGGGATAGAGATCATCGCATGATACACCAAAATGCCCACCGAAACCCATTTGTCAACCCCCCGTCGCTCCAGTCGTTCTTCTGGATAGTGTTGGGTGTTAGTGAAACCAGCCTGCACTCCACCTGGCATCCCAAAGATCTGGAATGCAACAGATTTAGAGGTAATCCCCCCATGGCACGAAAGTATTCCCCAATTTTCTTCTCCTTGGTCTTCTCCCTTTTGGCCTGGTCCACGACCCAGCCCGCTCAGGCAGGGTTCGGCCTCATGATAGCCGGCCCTCAGTTCGCCTTCTCACTCTCTGGGGGCATGAACGTCTTCTGGCTGCCGGGCTATTCCAGTTTCGCTTACTACTCTGACGGCTACTATTTCCGCTGGGTCGGCCAGAGGTGGATCTATGCGCCGGTATACGATGGCCCCTGGGTACCCGTGGCACCCTGGTTCGCCATGCCATCGCTTTTAGTCTACGGACCGCCGCCACCGGTCATCGTCTACCGGCCTTATTTCGTCTGGTGGCGGGCCTGGGTCGCCCCTTGGTACCGGATCTACCATCCCCACTGGTGGCACGACTACCACCCCTACCTCCGACACTTCGCAGACTGGCGCAGCCGTGCCGTCCCTTACTTCCGATCACACCCCATGGTCTGGCAGCGACCGCGTATGCACCCCTATTTCAGGCCGATGCGTCCCGATTACCGGCGCAGCTTCCTCGCGTCGCATCCACGCATGCAGAGACAATACGCCCAGTACAGGGCCCGCCATCGGCGTTTTCAGGGACCGCAACGGGGCCAGGGACCGTATGCCCGGGGCATGCACCCCATCCGGCCCCCCATGAGAGGCGGACGGCCACGTTTCCATGGACATGGACATGGGCATGGGCATGGGCATGGCCGATGAAGCGATTTGGATGAGCCGGATCCGCCAAACCTCTGGGTAGAGGCTGATTAAGGCACGAACCGTGGGGGGGGAAAGAGGAATCACTGGCTCGGGAATCTGTGACCTGACCTGAGAGCCTCCTCGAATACTGCTGCCGTGAGCGCCGGCGCGAAAAAGTAGCCCTGCCCGAAGCGTGCACCGGCTTCCCTAACTGCGTCGAGCTGCCGGCGCTCCTCGATTCCCTCGATCACGGCATAGAGGTCGAGGTCAGTGGCGAGCTGAAGGATGGACTGAACGATCGTCTGGTGTCGCGGATTGTCCTTGAGATCAAGGGTGAAGGATCGATCAATCTTGAGGCTATTGAGCGGCAGGTCATGCAGGTAACTCAGACTGGAGTAGCCGGTTCCGAAGTCATCCAAAGCCAGCTTGACCCCGATGCGAAGAAGCTTCTCAAATTGCAGCCAGAGACTCTGATCCTGATCCAGCAGGACGTTCTCCGTGATCTCAATCTGGAAATCCGCGGGTGGAAAACTGTTTTCCACGAGGGCGGCGCTCAATAGATCCCAGAACAGCGGGTCAATGAACTGTCGGTGTGACAGATTGAAGTTGACACAGAGATCCCGTGCCGAGGGGAATTTCCGTTTCCAGTACCCGACGGTTTCGCAGACCTGGCGGAGGCAGGCAACGCCGATCGGAATGATCAAGCCGGTCTCCTCGGCAATCGACAAAAACACCTGGGGCGGGATCAACTCGCTCTTCGGGGGCTGCCAGCGCAGAAGCGCCTCGAAGCCGATGGGAGCGCCACTTCCGAGTTCAACGATCGGCTGATAAAGCACCTGGAATTCCTGCCGGATCAGGCCGGAGCGCAACGCCGTCTCGAGATTGAGGCGCTCCACGACCTCGTTGCGCATCTGTTGATCGAAAATCGCATAACTCTGACGTCCCTGTATCTTGGTCGCAGAAAGCGCCGTATCGGCGTCGCGCAGGACCTCCACACTGTTGCGGTAGGATCCCTCGCCGAGCGCGATCCCGATATGGACTGACGTGTAAATATCCCGATCCAGGATATGGAAACGCCTGCCCATCGCCGCCCGAATCTGTTCGGCGATTTCCCGCACACGGGCCAGGCTCTGGAAAGACAGTAGCAGTATGGCAAACTCCGCACTCTCGTGCCGGCTCACCCAGGCATCCCGGTTGACGGACTCCTGCAGTCTTTGCGCCACCCGCACCAGAAGTTCGTCACCCGCAGCATGCCCCAGACTGTCATTGACCAACCTGAACGCGTCCACTTCGAGCAGGAGAACGGCATACGGTTTCCGATCCAGATGGAAGTCCTGGATGGCCTGATCGAGTCGTTCGCTGAAATGCACGCGGTTGGGCAGCTCCGTCAGAGGGTCATGGCGCGCCTGATGAATCAGCCGGTCCTCGATGCGTTTGCGTTCGGTGATGTCAACCACGGTACCCATTATGAGGAGATTCGTCGCCCCCTCAAGCCGCTGCATGCTGACCAGTGCGATCGCTCGGCTCCGATGGTCACGGTGCAGGAACATCCATTCGCTCGAATCCAAATCCAAAAGACCCAGGAGCAAGTTGGAATAACGTTCGTCTGCCCAGCCGATCTCCTCGGGGGCCACCAACTCGCGATAATGGCGACCAATCAACTCCTGTGGCTCATACCCAAGCATGTGGGCAAAGGCCTGATTCACGTAGGTGTAACTACCGCCTTCATTGATGAATACTCCGACGTGACTGGTTTCGACAAGGCTGCGGTATCGCCGTTCGGATTGCTGGAGGGCCGCCTCGGCCCGCTTCCGCTCGCTGATATCGACAAGCGAGCCTTCATAAAATGCCAGCGTTCCATCCTGGTGGCGCAAAGCGCGGGCACTCACTTCAACAAAAAGCATGGCTCCATCCCTTCGACGCAGATGGACTTCCACCCCGGTGACACGTCCTTCCTGATCCAGGCGGCTATTCAAGGCCAGACGGTCCGCTGGATCCTGAAACAGGTTGGCAACATCCTGGACCTGCTCGATCAGATCCTGCGCGTTTTCATAGCCCAGCATATCGGCCAGTGCCTGGTTGGCAGTCCGAAAACGTCCCTCCGGTGTACTCTGGTAGATGCCAACCAATGAGTTCTCGAAGATCGCCTGATAGTCACGCCGCATACGATTGAGCGCCCGGACCGTCTTCCGCTCCTCCGTGAGATCACGTATGGTGCCCGTACTCGCAAGTTTTCCGTTGAAATAGATGGGGCCGGAGCGGACGGACGCCAGAACCCGACTCACGCCATCTTTCTTGCAAAGGCTGATCTCGTAACTGGAGGTCTCCCAGTGCCCGGCTTGGCGTTCCTGCCAGATCGCCTCCATGCGCGCATGGTCTTCCTGGGCGATGAAATGCAGGAAGGAAACGCCCTCCATCTCCCCCCGGGTATAGCCCAGCATATCCGCATAGGTCTGGTTGACATAAAGGTAACGGCCCTCATGAGTCACGAACACCCCGTCCTGGCTGTGTTCAACGAGAACCTGATACCGTTCGCGGAGCATCTCCAGTTCCTGTTCCTGCTCGATGTCTTGGCTTACATCCAGAAAGCGAATCTCGACCCGGGAGTCGGATGGCGCCCCGAGAGAAGGAAGAACCTGGCTCGAGACCACGACCTTGCGTCGTTGCCCCGATAAATCGACGAACGCGAGTCCGATGGGTCCCTGGGGTGCCTGCCGGAGCAGTTTCCACGCCTCTGCGGGATCCACCCCCTCGCCTGCAAACCATGGAATCTCACAATCCGCGAGCCATTCCACGAGCTCAGTCTGGGTACTCGCACGAAAAAGGTGGACGAAAGCCTGGTTCATCTCTATCAGGAGACCGGATTGGGAGACCTCGCAGATGGGCTCGGCCTCCCCCCGTCCCGGCGTCAGGCGAGCGGGAGTCTGAACGTGCGAATCCTTCGCGATGAGGTGAACCAGAAGCGCGGCTTCCCGCTCGAAGATGAGGGGTTCGGGTGAGCCGGCGAGTTCCCATTGCCGACCCGATGCGGAGGTGAGGGGTGTGAGACCCCCGCGGCGGCCTCCTTTGCGCGAGAGGGCACGCGCCAGTTTTTGCAAAGGATTCGACTTGAACGAACGACCGCGTAGCGCATCCTCGCGCGGTGTGTTCGGGCTTACAAACTCATGCTGGATGGCTTCATTGAATGCCAGGATCTTGCCTTCAATTGTCG
>JAJZBR010000052.1 GCA_021798795.1 Pseudomonadota bacterium | reverse complement strand
CCCGACTGCCAACGGGCCATCTCAAGGATATTTTGTGCGAGATGCGACATGCGCTGCGCTTGGGTTTGAATATCCTGGGCAAGTTGGAGCCGGGTTGCCTCATCTAGCGTGGATTGAGCGTTACGCAAGATTTCAGCCGCGCCGATGATTGATGCTAGCGGCGTGCGAATATCGTGTGAGATACTGCTCAACAAGGAATTCTTTATTTTCTGGGTTTCGGCTTCAAACCGCGAGGTTTCCGCTTCACGCCCCAACCGAACCCGCTCCAGCGCCATCGCGATCTGGCTGCCGAACGTTTGCAATGCACGCCGTTGTTCAGGATCAAATCCGGCAGATGGTCGCAACGGACGTATGGCCATGACAATCCTGGATTTTTGATCTCCGAGTGGGATATACAGTGCAGAAGAGCCCGGTAGCGTATCCGTTCCAAGACCCGCATCCTGATGGTGGTCGTAAACCCACTGGGCGAGGGCCAGGTCCGGATCAGGCAATGCCCCAAGCTCCTCGACATCACCCAGAATCACTTTTGAAGAATCCGAACCTGGCACCAGAAATGCAACCTGCCCGCCGACTTCGCGGCTCAAATGCCGGATCGCAGTGCGTAAGATGTCGTTCTGATTCCGGGTCGTCGCCAAAGCCTGGTTCAAAGTAAAAAGGGAAGCCATGCGTTGCTCACGGATCACCGAGCGTTCCGCTTGTCCACGTACCCCGACAACCAGTTGACTGGCTACCAAGCCAACAATGAGCATCACAGCAAATGTCACGAGATATTGGGCATCACTGACTGCAAAACTGAAAATCGGAGGAACAAAAAAGAAGTCGAAAGCGACGACACCGACAATCGATGCCAGAATGGATGGACCACGGCCAAAATAAACAGCAGTTGCAAGAATCGCTAAAAAATAAATCATGACCAAGTTCGACAAGGTCACCTGCCCATAAAAGATCCATGCAAGTGATGTTGCGACCAGAATCAAGGCGAATGCCCCGATATAAGACCGCGGGAGAGAAGACGCACTTGGACTTTGCGCTCCATGAGTCTTGGCACGCGTCTCACGCGCACGCTGTTGACGCTTCGTGGACTGTATTTCCGTACTGACCACATGAACACCAATCGTTCCACTGCCTTGTACAATTGCATCAACGACTGAACCGAACAGCCATCGACGCCAGCCTTGTCTACGCGGCTTGCCGAGAACGATCTGTGTTACATTCCTGACTCGGGCATAAGTCAGGACCTCAGTGCTAAAATGCCGCGCTCCAGGTATCGAAACCATCTCGGCTCCCAAGCGCTCTGCCAGGCGAAACAGCCGTCTGAGAAACTGCTGCTGTCGAGGCGACAGCCGATCAGTTCCAATGGTTTCAATATGAACAACTATCCATTCGGCATGCAGCGCATCGGCCATCCGCTTCCCCGCTCGAATCAGGCGTTCGCCAGCAGCCCCAGGTGGAATGCAAACCATGACTCGCTCTCGCGCGGGCCAGATGGCTTCGATCGAATGATATTCCCGGTACTGCCGCATATCAGCATCTATTCGATCCGCAGTGTAGCGAAGGGCAAGTTCACGTAAAGCGATCAGGTTACCCCTGCGAAAGAAGTTGCGCGCGGCCTGTTCCGCCTGCTCACGGAGATAAACCTTCCCCTCTTTCAGTCTGTTAAGCAGTTCATCTGGTGGCAAATCAATCAACTCAATCTCGTTTGCATGCTCAATGATTGCGTCCGGGATCGTCTCCTGAACCTTAATACCTGTGATTTGGGCAACGATATCGTTCAGGCTTTCAATATGCTGAACGTTGACGGTTGTAAAAACGTCGATACCGGCATCCAAGAGATCCTGAACGTCCTGCCAGCGTTTAAGGTGAGGAGAGGATGATCCGTTATGATGGGCCAACTCATCGATCAATATGAGATCCGGATGGATCTCGAGTGCCCGATCCAGATCAAACTCACCCGCGCGGGCTGGACCCGTCGCGACTTGTCGCGCCGGGATCTGCTGCAATCCTTCCAGAAGTGCCTCTGTATCCTTGCGCCCGTGCGTTTCGACGACTCCAATCACAACCTGGCGCCCTGTGTTTTGGATGAAATGAGCGGCTTGAAGCATGGCATAGGTCTTGCCGACACCAGCCGAGGCGCCCAGAAACACTTTGAGTAGACCCTTGCTCTGCCGGGACTCGTCTTCGACAATCCGCCGCAGCAACTGATCAGGATCAGATCGATTGTTCAGGGAAAACCCTCCCGCCTCAATTTCAGTTGGCAACCGGCTCGGCCGGTTACTCTTTCCGTTTTCAAAAACACAGACACCGGGGCCACCAGCCGTCTTCCATCCCAACCGCTGACATTGCACACGCTGGCATCTAGATACGGGATGCTGCCACGTCTATCATGCGCCACATCATTTCAATCTGTTAGAAGAAGAACCCGCTTTCTACCAGGATACGCGCCTGCGCAGGGTTGTTTCCCTGTCTGCCAAATACCGCACCCGGTGCATAATCGACGGCCCGGACGAATGAAAACTCGGCACGGGCAAAGAAATCCTGCACTTGATAGGTTGGCGTGATCGTGACGGACCAAGCGCGACTGCCTGGCCCGTATAAGAGGTTTAAAGCCCCATCCTCCGCATTCCCACTACTCGAGATGTATTCCCCCCGTACGGCCAGAAAAACTCGCGAGGTAAAACGATAGATCCCGAGGATCGCTGCGCCATAGGTCTCTGTTGCCTTACTGATTGCTAGTGCAACATCCTGGGGCACGTAGCTGTACTGAAGATAGGGTTGTATGACCCACGGTCCTGAGGTGTAGCTGTAGATGAGATTATACAGATCACTGTTATTTTGATAGAGCGGAGTTGCCGGGCTCTCGTAATGGGTTGAACCCATATTGCCCATACCAACGAAAGCAATCGTGTTCGCACGATCGAGTGCGTAGGCTAGCTCACCGGACAGCCAGCTAAACCGGTTGGAATAGTATCCATCATTCAACGACAAGGATGCGGTCAGAGACCCTACCTGATAGTTGGCCTGAATGCCGCGCGTCACGGCGTTTTCCTGGTTCCAAAGCAAGCCACGCTGGATGTTCATGTTTTCAAATGTGAAGGTGTATTCCGCGCCAGCGAGAGTGGGAAGCTTGCCAATGAGGATCGATACATCCGGACTCGGGGCAATCTTCAGATAAGCCTGTGGCAACGGGCCATAGTAATCGGTGAGAGTGCGTCCGGTTGAGAGCAACGGCGCACCCAATGATGGGATGTCATAGGCTCCCGCCTGAATGAAAAATTGGATCAACCCATGCGTTTTTTGGATAAAAATCTGCCCGTTGCTGATTCCTGCCCAGTTCGACTGATTACCCGGAGCGGGGTTGTTCTGCCAGACTGCCAATCCACTCAAGACGCCAGTCAGGTTCAGGTTACCGAGGGGGCCTGCAGCGAACTCTATGGGTGACGAAGAGGTTAACGGCCCATCCATCGCGGGCATCGGAAGCGGGCCGGCGTGTGCGTTACACAACATCGCGGTCAGGATGCCCAGTACCACGAAAACGATTGGAGTGAATCGCTCAGGGAGCAGATCAGTTTCGAAATGGCGGATCATCGGTTTTCCCCGGGGCATGAGAGCGTGGGTTGCCATCTCCCCTGCCACATGCATTTAAATCCCAATCATGCAATCTACTGAATCTTCGGATCTTCGGTAAAAATATCGGTCATGTACTGTGTTTTGTCGCTCAGGGTTTTCGATTCTTGAGCAAGCGCCCGAGAGAAATATTAAGCATGAGCACATTGACACGTGGCGCACCAAATATTCCCCAGGTGCGGCCTCTGATGTGCTGGCGTACAAGAGTGGCCAGAACCTGTTTGGAGAGATGGCGTATACGGGAAATCCGCTGGATCTGATACAGAGCAGCCGCAGGGCTGATATCGGGATCCAGTCCACTAGCCGAAGAGGTCACCAAATCAACTGGAACCGGTTCCTGGCTTGTCGGATTCCAGCGGATCAACTGCCTGATACGTTTCTCAATATGCGCGCGTAATAACGGGTTGCTCGGTCCGAGATTGGAGGCGCCTGAGTTTTCTGCGTTATAGGGGAAGGGAGCAGTATCTGAAGGGCGCGACCAGAAATAACCTGGGGAACGGAAGGGTTGGCCGATCAAACGTGACCCGACCGCTTCCCCATGAAGCCGGATCAAGCTTCCATCCACACGGTGCGGAAAGAACAGTTGACCGATTCCTGTCACAAATACCGGGTACACAGCGCCGCATAAGAAAGTAAAGAAAACCATGAAGACGACTGCTGCTTTCAGGGCTTGGGGTAACATTTTCCACATGAGGTGAACTCCTAAAGCCAGTGTGCGCCAACCAGAACCAGATCAATCAGCTTAATTCCCACAAATGGGAGAATGACGCCACCTACGCCATAAATCCAGAGAAAGCGCCGCAAAACTCGTTCTGCGCCGATGGGACGGTACTTGGTTCCTTTAAGTGCCAGAGGTATCAAGGCAACTATGATCAGAGCATTAAAAATGACGGCTGACAGTACCGCGTGCGCAGGGCTTGACAGATCCATGATGTTCAGTGCATTCAACTGCGGATAGATCGAAGAAAATGCCGCTGGTAGAATGGCAAAATATTTAGCGACATCATTCGCGATACTAAACGTCGTTAGCGCGCCACGCGTCATAAGGAGTTGTTTTCCAGTTTCAACAATCTCGATCAGCTTTGTAGGATTGGAATCCAGATCAACCAGGTTCGCCGCTTCCTTGGCAACTTGGGTTCCGCTGTTCATCGCAACTGCGACATCTGCTTGAGCCAATGCCGGAGCATCATTGGTTCCATCGCCTGTCATCGCCACCAACTTCCCGCGCGCCTGGATATCACGTATAAGCTCCAGTTTCTTTTCAGGCGTTGCTTCTGCCAGAAAATCATCCACCCCCGCTTCAGCTGCAATAGCAGCTGCCGTCAGGCGATTGTCTCCCGTGATCATGATGGTTTGAATACCCATGCGGCGAAGCTGGATGAACCGTTCTTTGATTCCTCCTTTTACGATATCTTTAAGTTCAATCACACCCACGACGCTTGACTGATCACTCACTACAATGGGCGTGCTTCCGTTTCGTGCTACAAAATCCACAATCTCCTGCACTGAATCCGGAAAGGTTCCAGACTGTCTTTCAACGTGCTTGCGAATCGCATCTGACGCACCTTTTCGAATCTGCCGGACGCCAAGATCCACTCCGCTCATTCGAGTGGATGCACTGAAGGGTATAAACCGTGCGTCAAGGCTGGCGAGATCGCGTTCACGAATGCCATATTGCTTCGCCAGAACGACGATACTCCGACCTTCGGGCGTTTGATCAGCAATCGAGGCTAGTTGAGCCAGGTCTGCAAGATCCTTTTCCGATACGTTACCTGCCGGGTAAAACTTTGTAGCTTGACGGTTTCCAAGCGTGATGGTGCCAGTCTTGTCCAAAAGCAGAACATCTACGTCACCTGCTGCTTCGACCGCACGGCCCGATGTGGCCAGGACATTGGCACGGAGCATGCGACCCATGCCAGCAATGCCAATCGCAGACAGCAGTGCACCAATCGTGGTCGGTATCAGGCACACCAGCAATGCGACCAGGATGGTAATGGAAACCGGGTGCCCATGGTGCATGAGGCGAACGCTGAAAACAGAAAACGGAAGCAGGGTGGCACAGACTAACAAGAATATGACAGTCATCGCCGCAAGCAGAATGGTTAACGCGATCTCGTTCGGAGTTTTCTGCCTTGCTGCACCTTCGACCATCTTGATCATGCGGTCCAGGAAAGCCTCTCCGGGATCCGCAGTGATTCTCACGATCAACCAGTCTGACAAAACCCGAGTCCCTCCTGTAACAGAATCAAAATCGCCACCCGCGCCACGGATAACCGGTGCACTTTCCCCAGTGATCGCACTTTCATCGATTGAAGCAAGTCCCGCCACCGCCTCTCCATCACCGGGGATCCAATCACCGGCCTCTACCAGGATGAGGTCATTGCGTTTCAGATTCCGGCTGCTGATCACTTCGAAAGAAGCGCCATATTTTGCTTCTGCAATTTTTTTTGCCGGCGTATCCTGGCGAGCCTTGCGCAACGTTTCCACCTGTGCCCGGTTCTGTCCCTCTCCTACTGCTTCTGCGAAATTGGCAAAAAGAACCGTTAACCAGAGCCAGATTGTCGTAGCGAGTATAAAACCGCTGGTGGATACTGCTCTCCCTTCTGTCAAGATCGAACGAAAATAGAGCAGGGTAGTTAGACAGGCGCCTACATACACCACAAACATGACGGGGTTGCGAATCTGGATGCGTGGATCCAGCTTCCGAAAGCTTGCCATCGCTGCTTTCATGAAGAACGATGCGCTTAATGTGAGTTTGGGTTTGCTATCTATTTCTGACATTCGAGTCAACCATCAATGTGTAGAGATGATGAGGAAATGCTCAATTAACGGCCCGAGTGACAGCGCCGGAAGGAAGTTGAGCGCTCCAACTAAAAGCACCGTTCCAATCAGCAGGGTGATGAATAACGGTGTATGAGTCGGCAAAGTTCCCAGACTGGGGGGAATTTTCTTTTTCATGACCAATGAACCGGCGAGCGCCATCACCGGAAGCACAAACCAGAAGCGCCCCATCAACATGGCAAGCCCCGTTGCAACCTGATAAAAGGTGGAGGTCACGGTTAGCCCACCCATGGCACTACCATTGTTATTGGCCACCGAGGAAAATGCATAGAGGATCTCGGTGAAACCATGTGGGCCAGGATTGCCGAGAACATTTGTCGCGTGAGGAATCAGCACAGCCACTGCTGTCCCCACAAGAATAATGGCTGGAGTGACGAGAATACCCAATGCAACCATTTTGATGTCGAATGTTTCGATCTTTTTCCCGAGATATTCGGGTGTTCGGCCCACCATGAGTCCCGCTACGAATACGGCCACGAGTACAAAAAGCATCATTCCGTAGAACCCGGAACCGATACCGCCATACACCACTTCACCGAGCTGCATGAGCCAAAGCGGTATAAGCCCGCCAAGTGGCAGATAAGAATCAGAAGTGCTATTGACGGCTCCGGTCGATGTCGCGGTTGCAGTGGTATTGAACAAGACGGAATCGGTAACGCCAAAACGAACCTCCTTTCCCTCCATGTTTCCACCAGATTGCAGTCGCGATCCTTGCATGGTCACAGGCAACCCGTGTAATTCAGGATTGGATCCGTGCTCAGCTATGAGACCTCCAGTGGCAAACACAACGAACAAAATCGTCATGGCTGCCAGTATCGCCCAGCCTTGGCGACGATCCCCAACCATTTCTCCAAATGCAACGCAGGTAGCCGCAGGCAGAAGAAGCATGGCGACCATTTCCAGAAAATCGGAGAGTGGGGTCGGGTTTTCAAATGGATGGGCAGAGTTCATGTTGAAATACCCCCCTCCATTGGTTCCGAGTTGTTTGATTGCTTCCTGTGAAGCCACCGGACCCATGGGAAGCACCTGATGAGTGAGCCGGACCGGGCGGTGATTCATCGTTACCGTCACGGGGTGGAGCAGGTCAACCTGTTTTATTCCCTGGAAATTTTGAATCACTCCCTGACTCATCAGCAGCACAGCCAAAAGCACAGATATGGGCAGAAGAATGTAAAGCGTCGCGCGCGTCAGATCAACCCAGAAGTTTCCCAGATGCTTCTGTGATTCCCGGGCAAATGCGCGTATCAATACTATCGCGATACAAAGACCGGTCGCGGCAGAAACGAAGTTCTGCACGGTCAAGCCCGTCATCTGGGCAAACATGCCGAGTGTCGTTTCCCCTGAGTAGCTTTGCCAGTTTGTATTCGTCATGAAACTGACTGCGGTATTGAATGCCATTGCCGGCGAAACCGATTGAAAATGCTGTGGATTGAGCGGTAACCACTCCTGAAGTCTCAAGATGGCATACAACAATACGGCTCCCAGCAGATTGAAAACCAGCAGCGACACCGTATAGGCAACCCAATCCATTTCCATTTGTGGGTCAACACCCGCCAAGCGGTAGATACCACACTCCACTGAGTGGAGAATCCGAGTGACCCGCCCGCCCGATGACCATCGTTTGGGCTCATCCATGAAAATCCGGGCAATATAAAGTCCCAGAGGCCAACTCAATAGCAGAACCAAACCGATATAGACTGTCAGTTGGATCATGCTGTTCGCATTCATGTAAACCACTCCGCCCGAATCAATACGATCACAAGGTAAATCAAAAGGAAGACAGCGGAGGCACCCGCTACCCAATCGACCCAGTTCATCGGGTATTCCTCAGTGCTTCAAGGGCTCGAACGAACACAAATGTGACAAGAAAGAAAACGCCCAGCACTCCCAACCAGACCATATCCATGACTGCCTCCTTCGATCGTGACGGTTTCAGACATAGCAATTATCCTGCAGCAGAACTGGGAAAGGGATAAAAAATGCATAAAGAATGGTCGTCCCGACGTAAGCGTGCGACGCAGTCACCCGCGATGATCTGAGTGGAGTTGGCATCTCCTCGAAAGCCTCAGGATGCCAAATCTCATCAGCACATTACAGGTAACTCTGTCGCGCGCTCACCCAATAGCCGTCTCTGGCTACCAAGGACTGTGTATCGCATCACAGAAGTTGGGCGAGATGGCTAGCGCGGGGATCGTGATCCCAGCTCAAAATACTGTATAACGAACCGTACTGACCGTGTGCCCGTATCGGAGCTAAACGGGTGGCTCCATATGCTCATCGGCAACCGGTGTGGTCTCGATTTCCGGGTTATTTTTTAATATAGGTACCATGTCAATCCAGAGATCATCATTCCGCACGGTGACTCGTACGCTACCGCCTTCTTGCAGCCGCCCAAAAAGAAGCTCCTCCGCCAATGGCTGTTTCAGTCGCTCCTGAATCACACGGGCCATCGGTCGCGCGCCCATTTTGCTGTTGTGTCCCAGCCCGGCGAGCAACTCGCGGGCTGCGGAATCGATTTCGAGCGTCACACCCTTTGATTCGAGTTGGATTTCGAGCTGGAGTATGAACTTATCCACTACTCGGGAGATGACTTCAGACGACAGCGGATCAAAAATGATCACGGAATCCAGCCGGTTGCGAAACTCCGGACTGAATGTCCGCCGGATACTCTCCATAGAATCGCCGGAAGATATGTGGGAAGTAAATCCGATTCCCTGCTTTTCGAGTTCAAATGCACCGCAATTGCTTGTCATGATCAGGATCACATTACGGAAATCCGCGCGTCGTCCATTGTTGTCCGTCAATGTTCCATGATCCATGACCTGGAGAAGAAGATTGAAGACATCAGGGTGCGCCTTCTCGATTTCGTCGAGGAGAAGCACGGCATGCGGATGCCGGACAATTTGCTCAGTCAGAAGTCCCCCCTGATCAAAACCAACATATCCAGGAGGCGCGCCGATCAAGCGCGAGACAGTGTGACGTTCCATATATTCAGACATGTCGAGCCGGATACATTCCAGATGGAGAATGCGGGCAAGTTGTCGGGTGACTTCCGTCTTGCCTACGCCGGTCGGGCCAGCGAGCAGGAAACTGCCGATAGGCTGCTGATCGTCACGCAAGCCTGAGCGCGACATTTTGATCGCTGCAACCAGCGCATCGACCGCGCGATCCTGGCCATAGATCACCAGTTTCAAGTCTCGACCCAGCGTCTCAAGCGCGCGTCGATCCGAGGAAGATACACTCTGGGAAGGAATCCGTGCCATCTTTGCCACCACTTCCTCAACATCCCTGATCGTGACCAGCCGCCTCCGCCTGGTTGGATGCTGAAGCTGCAACCGGGCACCGACTTCATCAATCACGTCAATGGCTTTATCCGGAAGATGCCGGTCTGAAATGAAGCGCGCGGACAACTCTACAGCTTTCTCCAGCACGCGCTGGGAGTATCGGACTTGATGGTGTTCTTCGAAGCGGCTCTTCAGCCCTTTGAGGATGGAAACTGTTTCAGCAGTAGAAGGTTCGGGAACATCTATTTTCTGAAATCTTCTGGCCAGTGCGCGGTCTTTCTCGAAGATCGAACGAAATTCTTGATACGTCGTTGAACCGATACAGCGAATTTCACCCGATGTCAGAATCGGCTTGATAAGATTGGAAGCATCCATAACACCACCAGAGGCCGCGCCGGCACCGATGACGGTATGGATCTCATCAATGAAGAGAATCGAATCCTCACGTGTCTTTAGATCCTGAAGAACGGTTTTGAGCCGCTTTTCGAAATCTCCCCGGTACTTGGTCCCGGCAATCAGGGATCCTAGATCCAGGGCATAGATCGTTGCATGTAGCAACACATCCGGAACATTATTTTCCACAATTCGACGCGCCAACCCTTCGGCCAGAGCTGTTTTCCCAACGCCCGCCTCTCCGACAAAAAGCGGGTTGTTTTTGCGGCGTCGGCACAGAATCTGGATGATCCGCTCGATTTCTTCCTCCCGTCCGATCAAGGGGTCGATCTTGCCCTCACGTGCCAGCCGGTTAAGGTTGACAGCAAACAGATCGAGGGCATCCTTTTGATGAGGTCGGCCTGAAGGGGGATGTTCGAGGTCGCTATCAGCTCCAGTTTCACTCTCTCCAGGTCCATTTTCATCGTGAATTCTCGAAATTCCGTGTGAGATATAGCTGACGACATCCAAACGGTTGATGCCATGACGGTTGAGGATATAGACCGCCTGGGTTTCACGCTCGCCAAAAATCGATACCAGAACACTGACCGTTGACACCTCTTTCTGACCAGAGGCCTGCACCTGAAGCACTGCGCGCTGCAAGACCCGCTGAAATCCCAGCGTGGGCTGGATCTCCCCATCCGCACTCTTGAGAATCGGGGTATGGTGGCTCAGATAAGAGATCAGCTCGGTACGAAGCTCCTCGACGTTCGAGCCGCAGGCTTTCAGGATATCCTGCACGGTTTGCGATTCCAGGAGGGCCGTGAGCAGATGCTCAACGGTCATAAACTCATGCCGCTGATCACGTGCATCGCGGAAAGCGCGACTGAGGCACAACTCCAGTTCCTTGCTCAGCATCAGAGCGCCTCCAGCGTGCACATGAGCGGATGCTCGTGCTGACGTGCGAAATCACGGATCTGAAATACTTTGGTCTCCGCGATCTCGTATGGGAAAGCTCCACAAATCCCCTTTCCGCGCGTGTGGACATGCAGCATGATTTGGGTTGCCTGCAAGCGCCCAAGATGGAAAAATTTCTCCAGGATCTCAACAACGAATTCCATGGGAGTAAAATCGTCGTTCAACAAAATAACTTGATAGAGAGGAGGCTCGCCGAGCGAAGGCTGGATCGCCTCCGGGGCCAACACTTGACCAGGCAGGTGTTCTGTGCTCATGGCCCGATTGTAGCGCAAAGAACACTTGGACGGCATGCTGGAATCCGGACTCCAAAGGCGAAGTCCGGGCGACTCGGATCGGGAATCCAGACACGGTTGCTTTCCGAAGTCTCTCTGCATCGGCACACGAATCGAAATACCCGGACGGTCCCTACTCGAGGAACCCAGTACCTCCAGCGAGCCACCCCCAAACCCGATCACCATATTTCACGTGTGGACAGCACTACTCCGTCAGAACCTCTCTGAGATGGATCTGACCCCCTCATCTGACCCACGACTTCGAAAAGCATACTTTTGATGATATCGTTATGTGCAATCACAACCCTAACCAGATCTCCCCCGCAGCCCTCGCAGAAGCAGATCAGGGAGATTTGCGCGTATTCGACGGTGCGGGTATTCGCCGAACGTCTCTCGTCATGCACCCAACCCTTGCCGTGGGTGCCGGCGTGGGTAAGTGCGGTCTCATCCCTGGGAGTCCGCTAGAACGGCTTACTCTGGAGTTCGCGCTGATCTTGCCTTCAGTCTCCGGTTTCTCCAGCGGTTGACCCGGGCCGAAAGCCCGGTCGCAAACGTGCTCACCGTGGACTTCGAAGACTGG
>JAJZBR010000051.1 GCA_021798795.1 Pseudomonadota bacterium | reverse complement strand
GGTTGAAACGTAAGCGCGCGACGGAGTCACCTGCCATGGTTGTGTACGTCAAGTTGTGCAAATTCATTTTTGGTATGAAGGACGGTTTCATCAGGCTGCCGCCCGTAGCTGTTCGCGGCGCTGCGCTTCAAGCAGATCCCTATTGAGATAGCGGTTGTCTTCAAGCCAGGTCTCATGGGTCTCGACGCACAGGGCCCGCACCAGGCGCAGGCAGGATTGGGCGTGAGGGAAGATCCGCACCACCCGGGTGCGGCGCTTGATCTCCTCGTTCAGCCGCTCCAGCATGTTGGTGCTCTTCAGGTGCTTGTGGTGCGCCCGGGGGAGACGAATAGAAGGTCAGCGTCTCGCCGATGTGCTCCTCCACCCAGTCCGTGAGCTTGGGGTACCGGGTCTGCCAACGGGATCCCAGCATAGCCGGGCGCAGCGCGCTCGATCACCGTGGTCGATGATCCCTTGGCGGGCGAACGCAGCAGCATGAAACTCTTCGTACGACGCCTCACCTCCACTGTCCGCTCGCGCGCAATCTGCGTACAGCAAGCCTCGACTCGTCAGCGTCGCCAATGACCGAGAAGCTGCCGCTCTTATCGGAAACGCCTGATCGTCTCGGTTCCCGGGATCAGGAAGCCTCGGCGAAGAGTTCCCCGAAAAAGTCGAGCATCGCCCGCCAAGCCCGCGCCGTTGCAAGCGAGTTGTAGGCAATCCCCTGTGCGGGATCTGAACCCGCGCCCTCGTTCGTGAAACTGTGCACCGCCCCACCGTAGTAAACCATCTGCCAATCAACACCACGCGTTCTCATCTCCTCCTGGAACGCCTGAACCTGGTCCCCGGGTACATACGGATCGTCCGCACCGTGTAAGGCCAAGACCCGCGCCAGAATCTTCGGGGCGCGGGATGCCTCCGAGGGGACCACTCCGCCATGGATGCTCACAACCCCACGCACATCGGATCCGGAACGCGCCAGTTCAAGAACCGCCGTACCGCCGAAACAGAAACCCGTTGCTGCAGTTTGACCGCGAGCACAGAGTGGGTGACGCTTGAGCGCATCCAGTCCGGATGCAATGCGTCCGCGCAGGAGCGCTCGGTCGCCGGCGCGATACCGGGTGGCAAGCGTGGCGGCGGCCTCGACGTTCGCCGGGCGCTCGGCGGACCCATACAGATCGGCGGCAAAGGCGAGATAGCCCGCCTCGGCCAGACGTTTGGCCGCCTGCCGCTCATGGGAGCCGATCCCCAGCCATTCATGCGCAATCAGCACGCCGGGTCGAGGTGCCTTGGAACCATCGTCGTAGGCGAGAAATCCCTCGAGAGCATTCCCCTGATGTGCATAAGCGATGACTTCAGTTTTCATGAGCTCATCTCCGAAGCAAGTGATTCGAAAGGTCGTCGCTAGGTTCGAGCAGCGCGGGATGGCATCTCCCGCCCTCCGCGATCAGGCGCTCTGGCGCCCGAGCGTGAGTGCCCGTGTGATCTCGGCCACGTGTCGACCCTGAAACTCGGCGATGGCGAGCTCGTTGGCCGAAGGTTGCCGACTCCCATCAGAGCCCGACAAGGTGCCGGCCCCGTAGGGCGCGCCGCCGGTGATTTCGTCGAGCGTGGTGAGCCGGGCCTCGCTGTAAGGAACGCCCACGATGATCATACCCTGATGCAGGAGCGGAGGATAGAACGTGAGTGCCGTCGTCTCCTGCCCGCCGTGTTGAGTCGCGGTCCCGACGAATACACTGGCCACCTTCCCGATCAGTGCACCCTGCGCCCAAAGCCCTCCCGTCTGATCGAGAAAGTTTTTCATCTGTGCGCACATGTTTCCGAACCGTGTGGGCGTTCCGAAAATGATGGCGTCATCTTTCCGGAGATCATCCACTACGGCCACGGGAATATGACTGAAGCGGGCACGCGCAGCACGCGCGCCCGACTTTTCGAGAATCGCATCCGGGACGAGTTCCGGAACCTGGCTCAGGATGACTTCCGTCTCCGGAACCGAGCGCGCGCCCGCGGCCACTTTTTCAGCCATCGCATGGATATGGCCATACATGCTGTAAAACACGACATGCACTCTCGTACGCATGGGAAAAACCTCCGTTAGATGTGAATGATCAGCGCAGCGCCTTCAACACGGCCGGACTGGGATGTTTTACGATCACCGCGTCCGCGTTCAGGATCAACCGCACATGATCGGGCAAAACCGGCAAAAATCCGTCGATTCCGAACCAGGATCGTTCGAGGGAACCTTGGGCGTCAAAGCCGCAGACCCGCTTCTGATCGAGCGGGCTTATGGCGCAGTGGATCCGGGTCACCTTAAGCACGATGGGATGGGTCACCCCGCGCATGGTGAGGTTGCCGTTCAGGATGGCCCGATGTCGTCCTTCGAAACGAACACCGGTTGAATGGAAATAAAGATACGGGTACCGCGCCGCATCAAAGAATGCTGGAGCCATGAGATCCCGGTTCCGTGGCGGATAACCGGTATCCAGCGAACGCACCTGGATTTTCGCGAAGACGCTCGCCCTTCCTTTGGCCCGGTTGAGGGAGAGGTATCCTCGCGTGTGGTTGAACTGGCCGTGGATCAGGGAGAAGACGAGATGCCGGATCTCGAACTGCGGGTAGGTATGGGGCGGATTGAGCCGGTAGATCGCTGCGAGGGATGGGCGGGGGCAGGCGAGACCCGCTCCGATGAGACAGACCATGGGAATCCAGAATCTGAGATCAGGCTTCTGCATGGGAAAGAGTCTCCAACGGGTGATGTGATGAATGATTGCGTTCAAGGTGCATGCCCGGATCGCCGAATATGTGGAGCGAGAGGGATCCATAGTCGAACCCCTGATAGAGTGGAACCAGCCGCTCCGGCTGGGCCAAGGCAGCAACGAGCGCCAGAGGGGCGTAATGTTCTCTGGTTGGCACGGCTCTGATCCCGCCGGGACCGGATTCTGGATGCGTGATCCGCTCGCGATCCCCACGCGCCAGAGCCTCGATCACCCAGTCCGAAAATGCCTGTGCCCAAGGTGCTCCGGAGCCGAAACGGCGGCTCCAGTCGAGCTCCCGGAGGTTGTGCACGATGCCGCCACTGCCAATCCAGAGATAGGGTCGATCGAGGAGGAGCGCCATCCGTTCACCCATCTGCCACCAGTGATCGAGATCCGGATCCTCTGGCAGGGTCAGTGAGAATACCGGAAAAGTGGGCGCCGGCCACATGGCTTTGAGTGGCACCCAGACGCCGTGATCCAGGGATCCTTCGGGATCCTGATCGACGGGCATACCCACCGACTGGAGGGCCGAGACAATCGCCCTGCCTGGTTCGTAGCCCAAAGGAGGCGACCAGCGCTGTTCATAACGGGCTTCGGGGAACCCCGTAAAATCGAACGCCAAGGTGGATTGAGCCCCGCCACCGCGAAGCGTGGCCCGACCGTGTGCGTGAGCCGAAATCACGATCGCGGCTTCAAACGAAGCGGTCCACTTCGAACCGAACTCCGTCCAGAACCGGACGGTCGGGTTGTCTTCCGCCGCATAGCTCGGTGAGCCGTGACTGATAAACAGGACGCGGCCGCGCCGGTTCCGGGAAGATTGCGCGATCGCATGGTTTGATTCAAGTCCCACCATAATCATTATTATACAGGTTATTTATCGATATAATAAACAAAATATTGGATTAATTGTTCGGATCTATCAAATGATAAATCTGAATCTGACTCAACTCCGCTACTTCGTGGCCATCGCCGACAGCAAAAGTCTGAACCAGGCCGCGCATAAGCTCAACCGCACGGCCTCGACCCTGAGCTATCAACTCGGGGAACTCGAAAAAGAGCTCGGACAGCCGGTCTTTGCGCGCGTCGGACGCCATCTCGAACTTACGGCCTTCGGTGCCGCCGTGCTCGAAGAGGCCAAGACGCTGCTCGGTGTGGCCCGCTCCGGTCTCGAACGGCTCACCTCCCTGAGCCAGGGCGGCGCTTATCGGATCCGGCTCGCCGTAAGCGATCTCATCGCCCCCGAACGTATCCTCGATCTCCTGACCGTCTTCTGCGATCGTCACCGCCAGACGGAAATCGTCTGGAGCACGGAAGTGCTCATGGGCGCCTGGGATGCCCTCGCATCCAAGCGCGCGGACCTCGCGATCGGCGTCACGATCCAGGGCACTCCACCCGGCGACTACCGTCTCTACCCGCTCGGAGTGGCCGAGTTTCTCTTCGTCATGTCTCCCAATCATCCCCTCGCGCGTGAAGCCGAACCGCTCACGCCGGAGTGCGTGCGCCCGCATCGCGCCGTGGCCGCGATGGACAGCACACGCGGACTGCCGGCTCGAAGTTTTGGCATTCTGCCGGGGCAGCTTCTCCTGCGTGTTCCCGACCAGCATGTCAAACGCCGGGCCATCCAGGCCGGACTCGGGGTCGGCCACCTGCCGCGCCACCTGATTCAGGCAGACCTCGATCAGGGTCTTCTGGTCATGAGGCAGGCGACACACAGTCCGCAGGAACCAACCGAACTCTACCTGGCCCATCGGGCGGAGGACCCCGATGGGACGCATCGCCCAAGCCTCTCCTCTCTGATTCAGGCGATCGCCAACCCGGGCCAGACCCGCGCCTGGTTTGTCTGAGCACAACTGATCCACCCAAAGGCCTTACAATCACCCGGATGATCCAACCGGATTACACCTGAGGTCACCCATCTGATGCCTGCCCGTTTTGAAGCCCGGATTGAAACGACAGTCGATCGGCTGTTTCTGGAACACGAGGAAACACTCGCTGCGAGCCGGGAGCTCATCCCAATCCTCGCGAGGGCCGGGGAGCAACTCGCCCGAACACTTCGCCTCGGGCACAAGATCCTCATCTGCGGCAACGGCGGATCGGCCGCAGATGCCCAGCATTTCGCTGCCGAACTCCTGAACCGGTTCGAGCGGGAGCGTGATCCCTTGCCCGCACTTGCACTAACGACCGACAGCTCGACACTCACTTCGATCGCAAATGATTATGCCTATGAACAGGTCTTTGCCAAGCAGGTCCAGGCTCTCGGGCAGGCGGAGGATGCCCTGATCGCGATTTCGACGAGCGGGTGCTCGTCCAACGTGAATGCGGCAGTCAAAGTGGCCCAGGCGCGCGGACTCATGGTCGTGGCACTGACCGGTCGTGACGGCGGATTGCTTGCCGGCATGCTCCATCCATCCGATTTCGAACTCCGCGTACCGGCCAGCTCCACCGCCCGCATCCAGGAAATCCATATTCTCCTCCTGCATGCGCTCTGCGCCGTGATCGACACGCCCACGCCGGGATCATGATCGCCCGAGCCACGCTCGGCGCCCTGCAATCGATCCTGGGCGAAGCCCGCTGCCGAACGGATCCCGCAACCTGTCTCGCCTACAGCTACGACAACAGCCGCCTCAACCACCGTCCCGATGCAGTCGTCTTCCCGGAAGAGACCTTGGAGATAGCAGCCATCGTGGCATGCGCCGCGAAGGACCGCATCCCGCTCGTCGCGCGCGGACTCGGAAGTAACACCACCGGCTCGTGCGTGCCGATTCTGGGCGGAGTGATACTCTCGACCGAGCGAATGAGGGCCATCCGGGAGTTTTCCCCGGAGGACCGGCTCATGGTGGTCGAGCCCGGTCTGCTCAACGATGAGGTCCAAGAGGCAGCCTCAGCCAAGGGCCTCTTCTGGCCCCCTGACCCCTCCTCGTCCAGTCATTCGACCGTGGGCGGCAACATCGCAACCAATGCCGGAGGACCGCGGGCCGTCCGCTACGGGACGACGCGCGACCACGTCCTCGGGTTGCTTGCGGTGGATGGTCGGGGACGCGTGTTCCGATGCGGGGTGCGTACCCCGAAGAGTGCCGTGGGCTACGACTTGACCCGGCTCTTGGTCGGCTCCGAAGGCACGCTTGCCGTCATTGCCGAGGCTACCCTGCACCTCGTGGCCGCCCCGAGTGCACGTCTCACTTACCGGGCGATCTATGGGAGTTATGCAAACGCCATCCGGGCCATCAGCGCAATCCTGAACCATTCGCCCAGCCCTTCGGCCGTCGAGTTCCTGGACGAACGGGCACTCGCACTGATCCGTTCGGAAATACCCGGCATCCCCGCACAAGCCCAGGCACTCCTTCTTATCGAGCTGGAACAGAACCAGCCTTTTACGCCGACCGAGATGGAACACTTCGAAGCAGCGCTCGACCCGGGTGGATTACTTGGCCTCGAACGGGCAGAGGGAGACGATGCCCGCACCCGACTCTGGAAGGCCCGCAAATCCCTCTCACCGGCTCTCCGCCGCCTGGCATCAGGCAAGATTAATGAAGATGTCGTGGTCCCCTTGAGCCGGCTTGCCTCGCTCATCGAATCCGTCGCGGCCATCGGAGCCCGACAGGAAACCACCGTCGTGACCTTTGGTCATGCGGGAAGCGGCAATCTCCATGTCAACCTCCTCTTCGATGCGGACGATCCGGAGGCAATCGCGCGAGCCGGATCCGCTTTGCGCGAAGTCTTTGCAACGGTTCTTGACCTTGGCGGAGCACTTTCGGGCGAACATGGCATCGGATTGAGCAAGCTTCCGTTCATGACCGATCAGATCGATCCCGTGACTCTCGATCTCATGGGTGATCTGAAGAGGCTCTTTGACCCGAAGGGGATCCTCAATCCCGGGAAACTCCTCCCGCCGGGTGTCTGAGACCTCCTCGCACACGGCGGAGCGCTCCGGCCCCGGGGATTCCGCGGAAGACCCGTGTGAAGTAAAATGGGGGGTTCAATCCGCCGGGAGCCGGGATGGAGACCATCCACGTCCGAGGGGCCCGTACCCACAATCTCAAGAATGTCGATCTCGACCTGCCACGGGATCGCCTGATCGTCATCACCGGCCTTTCCGGAAGCGGGAAATCCTCCCTCGCCTTCGACACGATCTACGCCGAAGGCCAACGCCGCTATGTCGAATCCCTCTCGGCCTATGCGCGCCAGTTCCTTTCGGTCATGGACAAACCTGACGTCGATTCGATCGAAGGACTCTCGCCCGCAATTTCGATCGAACAGAAATCGACCTCCCACAACCCCCGCTCGACCGTGGGCACGGTAACCGAGATCTACGACTACCTGAGACTCCTCTTCGCCCGGGCCGGGACGCCGCGCTGCCCGGACCATCACACGGCCCTCGATGCGCTCACGGTCTCCCAGATGGTCGACACGATCATGGCCTTGTCCGGAGACAAGCGTTACCTCCTCATGACCCCGGTTGTCACAGATCGGAAAGGAGGATATCTCGAGCTTTTCAAAACTCTACAGGCGCGGGGATTCGTCCGGATCCGTCTCGACGGGCAACTGATCGAACTCGATGCGGCCCCACGCCTGAACGTGAGGCGCACCCATCGCATCGAAGTCGTGATCGACCGGTTCCGGCCACGTCCGGATCTTGGCGCGCGGCTCGCCGAGTCGATCGACACGGCACTGGGGCTTGGGTCGGGGATCATCCGTATCGCCGACGGCGACAACCCGGATGTCGACCTCCTGACACTCTCCAGCCGTTATGCCTGCCCGGTCTGCGGCTACAGTCTGTCCGAACTCGAGCCACGCCTGTTTTCCTTCAACAATCCGGCGGGTGCCTGCCCGGACTGCGACGGACTCGGGGTCCACGAATCGTTTGATGTGGACCGGATCGTGGCGCACCCTGAACTGAGCCTCGCAGGCGGAGCCATCCGCGGTTGGGATCGCCACAATCCCTACTATTATGAACTCCTCGAGGGATTGGCCCGTCACTATGACTTCGATCTCGAAACCCCATTTGCAGAACTCCCGAAGCGGATCCGGGACATCGTGCTCGCAGGAAGCGGGAGCGAAAAGATCCGGTTCACTCTCCGCTTCGGTGCCCGGCGGGAATCCCGGGAAAGCCGGTTCGAAGGTGTCCTGCCGAATCTCGAGCGTCGCTACCACGAAACCGAATCGGATCTCCTGAAGCAGGAATGGTCCATCCTGCTTCGCATCCAATCCTGCGAGTCTTGTAACGGGGCGCGCCTCAACCGGGCTGCGCGCAACGTGTTTCTCGACGGGCGGGGGCTGCCCGAAGTGGTCGCCTGGCCGATTGATCAAACCCTTGCTTTCTTCACGACGCTCGCACTCGAAGGCCGGCGCGCCGAAATTGCGGCACGGATCGTCAAGGAAATCGGGTCACGCCTCCGGTTCCTCTCCGATGTGGGCTTGAGCTACCTCACCCTTGATCGCGCCACCGAAACGCTTTCAGGCGGCGAGGCCCAGCGTATCCGCCTCGCAAGCCAGATTGGATCGGGTCTCGTGGGAGTCATGTATGTTCTCGATGAGCCCTCGATCGGGCTCCACCCGCGCGACAACTGCAAACTCCTCGACACCCTCCATCGCCTGCGCGATCTCGGCAATACGGTACTCGTTGTCGAACACGACGCGGAAACGATCCGGGCAGCCGATCACATCGTCGACATGGGCCCCGGGGCAGGCATCCACGGAGGGCGGATCGTGGCTTCGGGCAGCCCCGCAGAGATTACCCAAAACCCAAAATCCCTGACCGGACAGTATCTATCAGGCGCCGTGTCGATTCCGGTTCCCCAAACCCGGAAGTCCCCCGACCCGGATCGGGCAATTCTTGTAATGGGCGCTTCCGGCAACAACCTGCGCCGGCTCGATGTGAGTTTTCCCGTTGGTCTCCTGATCTGCGTGACGGGTGTTTCGGGGTCAGGAAAATCGACCCTGGTCAACGACACGCTCTACCGGGCGGTCGCCCGGCAGCTCGGGCTCCTGTCCGAGGCACCCGCTCCCTTCGCGGAGCTCCGGGGGATCGCATCCATCGATCGGGTGGTCGCAATCGACCAGAGCCCGATCGGTCGGACACCGCGTTCGAATCCCGCCACCTACACAGGGCTTTTTACCCCGATCCGGGATCTCTTCGCAAAGACCCCGGAAGCCCGCGCCCGGGGTTATGCCCCGGGACGGTTCTCGTTCAATGTCCGGGGCGGACGCTGCGAGGCCTGCGAGGGTGATGGCGTGATCCGGGTGGAGATGCATTTCATGCCGGATCTCTACGTTCCCTGCGAACACTGCCATGGCGCACGCTACAACCGGGAGACGCTCGAGATTCACTACAAGGGCAAAACGATTGCCGATATCCTGGCCATGAGTGTGGAGGAAGCTGCCTCATTTTTCAGCGCGGTTCCCGCGGTCGCGCAGAAACTTCGAACGCTCCTCGAAGTCGGGATGGACTATGTTCAACTGGGACAGAACGCAACCACCCTGTCGGGCGGAGAGGCCCAGCGGATCAAACTTTCCCGTGAACTCAGCAAGCGCGAACTGGGTCGCACGCTCTACATCCTTGACGAGCCGACAACAGGACTCCATTTCGCGGATGTGGCCAAGCTCCTCGATGTCCTCTGCCGACTGCGCGACCATGGCAATACGGTAATCGTGATCGAACACAACCTCGATGTCGTGAAAACGGCGGACTGGATCATCGATCTCGGTCCGGAAGGCGGCGGCGGCGGCGGGCACCTGATCGCCACGGGCACCCCCGAAACGCTTGCGGGAGATCCCCGCTCGTTCACGGGCCAGTTCCTGAAGCCTCTCCTCAACTCAACTCACGAATCATCCGCGCGCACGCAAAGCCGGGTCCGAGTCCCGTCAATGCCCAGAAAACAAAAGAAAAAATGATGGTCGGCTAGCGAACCTGTGTCTCAGACCGTGCTTTTTGACTCGAAGCATCTCAGGAATCCAGTAACAAAGCCCCAAAAGCTCGATCCAGCCCAACCCGCCCCCGCTCGGTGGGTCGTTGCGCGGACCTGGGCGGGGTACCCTTCCCGGTGCCCGCGTGACAGCAGATCGGGGGTTGGATATCGAACTCCCGGGCGACCCCCGCAATGGAAGGTTGGCGCCGATATGCTCGCTCATCGGACTTGCCAGGGATCGACCAGCGGGACGCCGGTCGACCCGACATCGCGGGTGTTGCGCGTGACCAGGGTGAGGCCGTGGCCGATCGCCGTGGCCGCAATCAATGTATCGATTACGGGAAGACTGCGGTCGGCCGACAGTTCGCCCCAACGCCTCGCGACCGCTACATCAACCGAAAGCAGGCGATCGGCGAAGGTCGTCTCGATGCCGTCCACCCATGCGTCAAGCTGGTCGGCGGCAATGGGATCGGTCCGGCGCTTGACCTCAACACCTTTACGCAACTCTCCCAGGGTCAAAACGCTCAGGAACAACCCTGTCGCATCAGCCGCCGAGAGAAAGGCCATCACGCCGCCATCAGCACGGCTCTTGCGCGTCTCCGAGATGACGTTGGTGTCGAGAAGATAGCCCGCTGCCACAGTCAAAGCTCAATTGCACGGCCCGTATCGCGGTCGCGCTCGATGGAAAAATCGTCAACCTTGGGACCACCGAGCAAATATGCTTTGAAGTCGGGCTTATGCGCTGCCAATGCATGGTAGTCCTCGATCGAAAGCACGACCGCACGCTCGGCGCCGTGCCGCGTGATCGTCTGCGGCCCTTCTGTACGGGCACGCTCGATCACTTCGCTGAACCGTGTTTTTGCGTCCTGAACCTGCCACGTTGCCATCGCAAACCGCCTTTCTGTCCAGTCAGACCAGAATATAGATATTCTGGTTTAAATGCAAGATACTTCTCACCGGCTAATGTTACGGAAGCGTCTCGCTTCCTGATTTTTACATTGGTGCTTGGCGAGCCTAAAATGGGATCAAGCCCCCCCTGTGCCAATATGATGTAAGCGTGCGCCGGGAGACCAGCAAGGAGTAGGTGGTGCCAGTCCACTGCGATGAAGGGTAGCAAACCACATTGGCCCCGGGCCGTGCGCAGGCATTCGCGAGGATGCCGTCGAAACGCCGGCAGGGATATATAGAGGCCAGCCCTTGAACCGCGAAAGTCATATCTATTTCTCAGTGTCGGCGCCGTTCTCACTGCGGAAGGCCAAGTGGTGGGGTGCACGAACGCAAGCGCCCAAACGACCCGGCGTGATCGCAGACCCTGGCAGATGTGCACGCTCTTTGCACGGGCACCGGGAGATCTCTGTGCTGACCAGTCGCGCTACCGGCGCGTAGGCGCGCAGGTTGGATCCTGTGTTTGCTCAGCAGGGAATCGTTGAATATGCTACGAAGAATGAGTGGCCGACACCATCGGGAAATCAGTTGATACCTGACGCGTACCCCAATCGTTTGGGATACCAAACCCCGGAGGAAAGGGGTACGCGGCCCCTCGGAAGGGGGGTGTTTTTTTGAGGAGCATCGTTGGGGTCGAGGTGAACGATCAGCGTTCAGGTTCTATGCACATACGGCAAATGGAGATCTAATCATGGTGACTGATACGAAGTGCGGGAAACTTGCTCTAGCTTGGGCGATCGTGCTGCTCCTTACGGGCATATTCGGAGTCTCTTCGGCTGTGTGGGCCCAAGCGACCCCGATGATCCAAAAGCCCGTCGCGAAGATGCGGTTTATGAGGCATACGGTCCATCCCCTCTGGCGATCCACGAAGCTCGGGAAGATTCTCGTAGTGGGTCAGAGGATCCAGATTCCCGCACCGATCGTCTTCGAGATCATCAAGGCGGGTCTGGGCCGTCCCTGGTCGAGTGCCCCAAGGGACCGGAATCTGGTCGTCTGTCGTTTCCGGTATAAGTTGGGCTCGCATCTCAAGGACCGGGCGGTCCTGTTTTGTCAGACCAACAACGAGCATTTCCAGTTCCAGGCCAGGCACCCGTACTACCGCCGCTTTATCGGTGGAACTACCGCTACCTTCAGCGGTCCCTTGACCTTCGAGGAGTTCCAGACCGACCAGATGCATCTCGTGGATCCGAACCGGCTCAGACGTCTTATGGCCAAGCTCCCCCCGGTTCAGAGCCGCTACGAACTCGAGGTTACCCACCACGGTCATCCCGTATCGGAATGGTTCATGAACCAGGGTCAGCTGGTCAAGGTGGTGTATATCAAAAAGCGCCCGGTTTCACCCGCTGGCATCCCGCCCCGCTCCAGGCGGCCGGCTTTATAACGAGAACGGACATCCCCGGGCTCGAGCCATAGGGGGTTCAAGCCTCCTCCCGGTCGCGAGGGGA
>JAJZBR010000004.1:45210-54989 GCA_021798795.1 Pseudomonadota bacterium | reverse complement strand
TGAAGGCCTCGACCTGCTGGGCCAAGGCTTCAAGCTGCGCGAGGAACAAGGGATGAGTGAAAACCGCCCAGCTGTGAATCACTAACGGCGCAACTTTGCTTGCGCTCATTCACCATCTGCCGACAAGGGGTCATCGAGATCGACTTCGATGCCTCCAGTCAGCAACTGGAGGCGCTGTACAAAGCTAGCGTCGACGACCTCGAGTCGCTCAGGGTGGCTGGCGATGTCGCGAGCCAGGAAGCCAAGAAACCGGCCGAGCACCGGATCGTGGCCTTGGGAAGATACGGCACGCGTCAATACGACCTCTCCGCTCGGGCGGATCGTGTAGTGAATCTTGTCGCGCTTACCCAGCCGGAGAGCGCGGCGCACGGTTTCCGGCACCGTCGTCTGGTAGCGGTCGGTCAGCGTGGATTCGACTTCGAAGACGACAGGCATGGCGCTCTCCGGTCAAAAAGGAAAGATATACCGCATGGGAATGCAATCACCTTGCTATATCAATGCAGATGCATTGTCTGTTATTGTTGCAATCCGGCCAGCAGATTCCACCAGCTTATGTATTCGTCAAGTCGAGATCCTTCGCCGAAGTTCTGTCATGGATCAGATCGATAGGCAATGTCGGGCTGGCACGCTATGCAGACCCGGACGGATGGAATGATCCGGATAGGCTTAAAGTGGAAAACCCTGGTCTCACGCTCCTCGAGCAATGCGCAGAGTTCAGCCTTTGGGCGGAGATGGCCGCGCCGCTCCTGATCAGTACGGATGTCGCGCGACTGTCACGCGCTGCACTCGCAATCCTCTCCAATTCCGCTGTAGTTGCGCTCGATCAAGACCCGCTCAGCATGGGGGCTACCCGGATCAAAGAGAAAGCAGGCGTGGATATTCTCTCGCGCCCGCTTGCAAACGGAGACCGCACAGTTGTCTTCCGGTCAACTGCCGTTTTCGGGTCAATAATTTTTCTTGGTGTCCGGTTCATCCCCACACGCGGGGAACATTTCATATTGGATGAGGCTCCGTCTTGACAGACCAAGAACCTGGGGCAACACTGATCTGCTCTTTTCTTCGAATGGTATACCCCCATGCGGCAGCTCCCGGTAAAGGTGATGGGCCTGGTTTTCAGCATCTTGATGACTGGAACGGCGGTCGCTTCCCAGTACCAGCCCATAGGCCACTCCTATAACGGCCTGGCGCTTGTACCGCCCATGGGTTTCAACGATTGGGCGCATTATCAATGCCACATCAACCAGCGCCTGTTCGTACGCACAGCCGATGCGCTCGTCCGCACGGGTCTTGCCAAACTCGGGTATCGCTACGTCAACCTTGATGATTGCTGGATGGCCATGCACCGCAATGCAACCGGACACCTGGTCGCAAATCCCAAGCGCTTTCCTCGCGGAATGAAATGGCTCGGTGCTTATCTCCACGCGAAAGGTCTCAAGTTCGGCATCTACGAGGATGCCGGCTACAGGACCTGCCAGCGCGGGCCAGGCATGTATGGTCATGTCCAGGAGGATGTACGGACGTTTGCCTCGTGGGGCGTGGATTACCTCAAACTGGACTATTGCGACCCACCTGACAATCGCTTTCCCGGAAAAGACTTCTCCCAGGTGGCGCATCGGGTCTATGCCGAGGTTAGCCGTTCATTGCGACACTCGGGACGCGCAATCGTATTCAGCTGCTCGCCACCAGCTTATGTATTCGGCAAGTCGAAATCCTTCGCCGAAGTTCTGTCATGGATCGGATCGGTCTGTAATCTCTGGCGCACCGATGATGATATTTATGACGCTTGGAAAAGTGTCTTGTCGAACTATGCGGGCAATGTCGGGCTGGCACGCTATGCGCACCCGGGTGGATGGAATGATCCGGATATGCTCGAAGTGGGAAACCCTGGTCTCACGCTCCGGGAGCAACGCACACAGTTCAGCCTGTGGGCGGAGATGGCCGCGCCGCTCCTGATCAGTACGGATGTCGCGCGACTGTCACACGCTGCACTCGCAATCCTCTCCAATACCGCTGTCATTGCGGTCGATCAGGACCCGCTCGGTATTCAGGCCACCCGGATCAAGGAGGAAGCAGGCGTGGATATTCTCTCGCGCCCGCTTGCAAACGGAGACCGCGCAGTTGTCTTCTTCAACAAGAGTACGCAGCGCTCACATGCTTCCGTGAGCTTGGCACGACTCGGGCTTCGTCCAGGGAGATATCGCCTAGAGAATCTTTGGACCCGTAAGATCCGCTGGACCCGCGAGCGCGTCACTGCGCTGATCCCGCCACACGGCGTCGTGATGTATCGTCTTCATGCCATGCCGTGAAATCAAACCACGGTCGCGGACGGTATCGAGTGGATCCGGTGCCGGATTCACTCACCCCGTGGCGCCCAATCCGACTCGCTGAGCGCGGACTGATTCCCAAGAATCCGAGCATGCGGGCAGGAGTAGCCAGCCTACCCCGCTGAAGTCCGCGGCAACTGGCTCCACACCTGATAGGCGAAAATCACTCCGGCGGACGTTATCGGGAGACCTGCGGCAGCAAGCGCCTGGGCCGTCCAGGTATTACAGGTATGAAACGCGTCATAGTCGAGCCCTGAAGCAAAGAACTCGCTATGAAAAGTGGGACCCCGCCTGACTGGCACGGTCTCACCATCCGGACCTTTCGTGAACGAATGCCTGAGATAAAACCTCAACCGGAGGAGTCCGGGGCGGGTGATCCGGACGGCATCGAGACGGATCGCCGAACCCAGGCAGAACTCAAGCTTTCTTCGACAAGGTTCGACGAGCATCACGCTACGGGATGGGAAAAGTGCCGCGAGCGCCATTCCGCTTGTCGGGTGATGAGACAGATAAAAACGCCTGGCACCCCAGCCGAAGACAAGATAACGAATGCGGCTTGTGGGTGGAACCAGGGACGTGAGCCTTGGCCCGGCCTCCGCCGGTGACAGGGCCAATCCTGTATGCCAGGAAGTCCTTACCACCCAGAGGCGGTATGTTTTGAGCGTTGCAACTGCTTTTTGCGAGAGCCCCGGACCCGGCTTCGCGACCACGACTGTGCTCGGCACACAACCCGCCAATCCAAAGGCGGTACAGAGAAGGGTCACCCTGATCACGAACATGATCGAGTGGATGCTTGATTGGGCGCGAACAAGTTCATCACGCGTGACCAGAGTGGGTTCGGCGGGGGGGGGATAGTGCCGCCCGTCCGCATTCATGTCCGAACCATTGTAGCGCCTGGCAAAGAGTCTTCCAGAAGGCTCCTATCCCTCGCGCCGGGTCCGTTTCCTCGAAACCAGCCACGAGCGCCCCCGGATTCGTTCGGCCAAACGCGATCGGGTATAGGTTCGGATCAAATCGCTTGGGATGAATGGAGTTTTCTCTCCACACGATATATGACCCGGTCTCGTCCGCACGCCACCCGATCGTTGCGCGCATCCACCGCGGAAAACGCACTGACCCATGAAGACTATCGGCTACTCGCCTACTTCCGGCACCATATCCGGAAGTTTATGGTCTTCAGTGAAACCGCGGCACGCGCGGCCGGGCTCACCCCCCGGCAACACCAAGCCTTGCTCGCGATTCGGGGAACACAAGGCCGCATGGGCCCGACGGTTGGCGAGCTTTCACAAAAACTCCTGATCCGCCACCATAGCGCTGTCGGTCTCACCAACCGCCTCGTCAAAGCTGGATATATCAGACGCGCAGTTTCACCACGTGATCAGCGTGAGGTACAACTCAGGCTGACGCCCAAAGCCAGGCGCCGATTGGCCCAGCTGAGCTCGCGCCACCGCTCCGAACTCAACAAGATCGCACCGATCCTGCGGGCCATTCTGCATGAACTGAATCGGGACTCCCCCCGCGAAGAGATCCCTCATCCGCCACCTTCCCGAAGGAGCCGTCCCCATAAGGCGAGTGGTTAGGATTCGGGATGCCAGCCCTCGGGTACTGAACCGGCCTCCCGGTTGGCAGCTGCCCTGTCTTGGCCGGCTCCGGGATTCCTGAAAAAATGGTCGTAGCGTTCCTTTTCATGGAGCAGATTGGCCTCATCCGGCATCCACGAGAACGGACTCTGATCCGGCTTCTGGTCGCCAGCCATGCCGTTCGGATTCCAAAACCACTCTCCTGCTGCCAGGAGTTCGGATCCTGCAAAAACCAGGGGAATACGGCTCCTGAGCCAGGGTGGGACCGATTCCGAGCGGAAAATCTCCTTGAGCTCGGTGTGGCCCGAACCCGGATGCCATGCCATCTTTTCACCACCCGCGCGAAGCGTGATACGCCACGAACCCGGATCGAGGCCAAAGACGTTCCCCGGATATCCCCTGGCCAACCGAAGGGATCCCCATCCCGACCGGAGCTGCCAAAGACGGCAATCGGGATCCCAGCGAATGGCCAAGGGTGCTGAATCAACCGGAGGAAGCGGCTTCACGACAAAAAGGTGCCCATCATGAAGTGCAATCAGCCCATCACCCACCGCAAAGGAGGCGTGTCTCGTCCCGGGTGCATTCCATACGACGCGGATCAAAGCATTCATCTGATGGCGCGAAGGGATCCAGGCTGCTTCCCCATCCGTCTGGATCCAGTAGCGGATAACGAGAGGCAGTTCGTCTTCAGGAAGTTTTCTCAATGCCTCGACTCTGAGTCCACTCCACCTCGGATTACAGGCCAACTGCATTTCTTGCCCGAGCCGTCTCCTGAGAAATGAGAAGGATTCCTCGAGCAGGCGTGCGGCACCATCTGCAGAATGAGCGGCTTTCGGCCACCGTTCCTCGAGTCGAGCCATCACCTTGTGACGAAGGTAGTTCCGCGCCGATCGACAATCCTGGTTGGTCGGGTCTTCGATCCAGGAAACCCCCGCATCCAAAGCGTAGCGGACGAGCTCGGCGTGCGAGAAGCCAAGAAGCGGACGCACAAGGCGACCTTTTCCAAGCATCTTCGGTTCGTGCACCATCCCACGGAGACCCTGGAGCCCAGAACCCCGCAGCAGCGCCAAAAGCATGGTTTCGAGCTGGTCATTTGCATGGTGGGCGGTCAAAAGCACATCTCCAGCCGCGAGCTCGGCGGCCAGCGCCTGATAGCGCAGCTTCCGCGCGCATGCCTCCCATCCACCCGGGCATCTCGCCGGTTGATCGATCGAGAGTGCGATAAACGGCGTCGACCATTCCCCCGCGCATCGACGGACCAGGGATTCCATTTTCCCGGCGTCCGCATGCCAATGATGGTTGACGTGGATGGCGCCGACCGGCAGGGGAAAGAGATCCCTATGGGTGGCGATCGCGTGAAACAGTGTCATGGAATCAACGCCACCGGAACAGGCCACCCAGAGTCTTTGGGCTGTCAAGGGAGCCAGAATACGCTCTAGGGATTCCGGGCTAAATCCCTCGGTACGCGTCATTGTTCATAGGTACCATAATGCATGATCCTGGCCATTCGATCCGCGACGAGATCCTCCTCTGTCTTTTCGAGGAGGATCGTAAGATGCCGGAGCAGAGCATCGCGTACCGCCTGCATGAGCGCGGGCACATCGCGGTGCCCTCCTCCAAGCGGTTCGGCGATCACCTCGTCGGCGATTCCCAAGGCATAAATCTTGTCGGCCGTGAGCCCGAGCGTAGCCGCCGCTTCGGATGCCTTGGATGCACTTTTCCAGAGAATGGAAGCGCATCCCTCAGGAGAAATCACCGAATAAATGCTGTACTGCAACATCAGGAGACGATCACCGACTCCAATGGCAAGCGCGCCCCCTGAACCGCCCTCTCCAATCACGCACGAGACAATGGGTACCCGAAGCTCGGCCATGACTTCAAGATTGCGCGCGATCGCTTCGCTCTGATTATGTTTTTCAGCATCGATCCCGGGATAGGCACCGGGTGTGTCGATAAAGGTAATAACCGGCAGGTGGAACCGTTCCGCAAGACGCATGAGCCGGAGTGCCTTGCGATAACCCTCCGGTCTCGGCATGCCGAAGTTCCTGAAAACCTTCTCTTTGGTATCCCGTCCCTTCTGATGCCCGAGGAAAAGGATGGGTCGCCCTTCAAAGCGGGCCAGGCCACCGACCAAGGCAGGGTCATCGCCCGACGCACGGTCACCGGCCAGATATTCGACATCGGTAAAGAGCTGGGCGACATAGTCCAAGGTGTAGGGTCGCTGAGGATGTCGGGAGAGCTGGGTAACTTTCCAGGCATCCAGGTCGGCGAAGATTTCCTGTGTTTTTTCCTGGCTCAACGCGGTCAACCGCTCTATTTCCCGATCCACCGGTTCGCCCGCATTCTTGAGGCGTCGCAACTCAGCCAGCTGAGCTTCAACCTCTGCGATCGGATGCTCAAAATCAAGAAAATTCATATACATGTGATGATCTTATAATGTATTTTATAAACTTTTCAGAATCGAGTCCGGTCTGGATTGGAGCGTGCCGGCATCAGAGCGGACCGGCAATACGGACGAACGCCTGGCAAAAACAAACACATTCCATGCCTGCATTGTGCCAGACATTTAACGGCAGGTCGAATGATCTCTCGATCCTCTGCGCTACCCGTTGCTTAGCTTTAACTTCCACGCCCCTGCACCGGTCCCGAGATTTTATCTATCCCGGGTGAACGACCGTGGCAGCGGTCGGGCCGGGTTACGGACAGCTGATCCCTGATGCGGTTCCATTGATGCCGGACGATTGCCGGCTTCGAGCTCCACGGCACCCGGACCGAACTCACGAGACAAATCGGTGAGGAGGACATCGGTCAGATGGACCGAATCAGATTCGGCAAGATCCAGGATCGCCTGTCCCGAGGGTGTCTCATACCGAATACTGATCCGGCATGGGCCGCCCCGGTGGCGTTCGATCACTCCGATCAGGATCGCGAGCCGTGGGTCGGCGCCTGGATCCTCACACTTCCAGGCCAGGGTCAGACGCTGGCAGGTTGCCCCGCGCCATTGCGCAAAGGACTGGATTTCGCGGACCCGGATCCTGTAGTTTCCTGTAAAATCGTCGAAACTCATCTGTCCACTGACGACAACCGGCTCACCCGGGGCAAGCGCCTTGATATCGGCGAGCAGTCCCTCGCCGAAAAAAACACAATCGAGCCGCCCCGTTCCATCATCGAGCAGACCCTGGCTCCGATCCCCTCTTCTGCGCATCCCCTCGAGGAGTCCTCCCGTGCGGACACTACCGGAAAAGCCCTGTGACTCCGCTCGATGCAGCAGCTCTTCGATAGGAGGCAAACCGAGCGACTTCCACTCCAATCGATACTGATCCATCGGGTGTCCACTCAGATAAAATCCGAGGACTTCTTTTTCGGATTCGAGCAGCCGGCGCTCAGTTTGTTGGGTTTGAGCCCCAGTGGAATCGGCAGCGACGGATTGGGTCGAGCTGGACCCGTCCGCATGAGGTAATCCGAAAAAATCATCCTGATGGGCTGAACGTGCGTACTGTTCCGCCATGGCCATCAGGGAATCAATGCGTTCGATGAGCCGCATCCGCCGAACATCCATCTGGTCAAAGGCGCCGGCCTTGATCAGTGCTTCAAGCGCACGCCGGTTCAGATGGGAACCCATGCGCTCGCAGAAGTCCTCGAGGTTCGCAAAAGGTGCCTGGCCACGCACCACTTCAATCGATTCCACAATCGACTGGCCCACTCCTTTGATGGCGCCAAGCCCGTAGCGAATCGCGTCGCCCTCTACGGCAAATCCGTACTCGGACCGGTTGATGTCAGGTGGATGCACCCTGACGCCGATGCGGCGGCAATCTTGCAGGAAAGGAGGCAGTTTCTCCGTATGATCCATGTCCCCCGTGAGGACGGAGGCCATGAAAGCAGCCGGATAGTGGGCCTTGAGCCAGGCGGTCTGGTAGGCAAGCAGGGCGTAGGCGGCTGAATGAGATTTGTTGAAGCCATATCCGGCAAACTTTTCCATGAGGTCAAAGATCTCTTCCGCCTTCCTGACCGCTACACCCCGTTTCTCAGAGCCGCCCACAAATACACTGCGCTGCTGAGCCATCTCTTCCGGTTTCTTTTTACCCATCGCCCGCCGGAGCAGATCGGCTGCACCGAGACTATAGCCCGCAAGTTCCTGTGCGATTTGCATGACCTGTTCCTGGTAGAGAATCACTCCATAGGTATCCGCGAGGATGGATTTCAATGCCGGGTGCGGATAAATGATGGGGGACTGTCCATGTTTGCGGCTGATGAAATCATTGACCATGCCGGATTGGAGCGGGCCGGGCCGGAACAAGGCAACCAGCGCAACCACATCCTCGAAGCGATCGGGCTTGAGGCGCCGGATCAGATCCCGCATCCCACGGGATTCGAGCTGGAAGACGGCTGTGGTTTCACAGGATTGGAGGAGGCGGAAGGTTGCCGTGTCGCGCATCGACACCCCCTCCAGCGAAAAATCGGTCTTCGAATCCTCTGTTTCCAGGCTCCGGATCGTCTTCAAGGTTCGATGGATGATGGTCAGGGTTTTGAGGCCCAGAAAATCAAACTTCACGAGCCCGAGATGTTCGAGATCATCCTTGTCGAACTGTGTGATGAATCCGTCGGATTCCGGATCACTGAACACGGGAAGATGTTCAGTCAGCGCCCGGGGAGCGATGACCACCCCCCCGGCGTGTTTACCGACCGACCGGACGCGTCCTTCGAGTTTTTGGGCGAGATCGATCACCGTCCGGACATTTTCATCGGCTGCATACCAGTTTTTGAGCTCGGGTTCCTCTTCGAGTGCACGCTTCAGGGTCATGTGTATCTCGAAGGGTATGAGCTTGGCCAGCCGATCGGCAAAACCATGTGCTAGGCCCAGAACCCGAACGACATCCCGTACGACAGCGCGAGCCGCCATCGTTCCAAATGTGACAATCTGGGCAACCCGATCCCGTCCATAGCGTTCTTCAACGTAGCGGATCACCCGGTCGCGCCCTTCGATGCAGAAATCAATGTCGAAATCCGGCATGGTGACTCGTTCCGGATTGAGAAACCGCTCGAACAGAAGACCGTGTTCCAGAGGGTCGAGATCGGTGATGCCAAGCGAATAGGCGACCAACGACCCTGCACCCGAGCCGCGTCCCGGACCTACTGGCACCTCGTGGGCGCGAGCCCAGTCGATAAAGTCGGACACGATCAGAAAATATCCGGCGAAACCCATGTGTTCAATCACGCCGATTTCAGCAGCGAGGCGCGAGAGATAATCGGACGTCGGGCGCGCATTCGTAGTTTTCTGACTGAGGGACACAAGCCTCTGCTCGAGCCCGGATTGGGCCTTTTTCCTCAGAATTTGTTCGGGACTCTCTCCTGTTGACACCGGGAAGGCTGGAAGCAAAATCCGGTCGAGCTCGAACTCGAAGTTACAGCACCGCGCAAGATCAATGGTACTGTCCAGCGCATCGGGCCGGTCCGCAAACACGCGGTGCATCTCCTCCTCGGATTTGAGATACTGCTGCTCCGTGAACTTGCGTTCACGGCTACGGTCATTGAGTGTCCAGCCGCTCTGAATGCAAACCCGTGCTTCATGGGCCTCGTACTCGTCGGGATGGAGGAAGCGAACTTCGTTGGTCGCGACAAGTGGCACACCCGCCTCATCAGCCAGCCCTTCGAGACCGGCATTGACCAGTGCTTCCTGCGGAATACCGACCCGCGCGATCGACAGGGAAACATCCTCCCCGTAGAGCCTCTGCCAGGTTGCGAGCTCGTCCCGGGCCGCATTGGGCTGTTCCAGAAGAAGGAGTCGCCCGACTTCGCTGTCGGGGCCAAAAATCAGAATCAGACCGTCCTTTCTGGTATCCAGCAACCGGGCACGCGGAATCGCTCCGCCCATGCC
>JAJZBR010000004.1:0-45110 GCA_021798795.1 Pseudomonadota bacterium | reverse complement strand
CCCGGGCCGCATTGGGCTGTTCCAGAAGAAGGAGTCGCCCGACTTCGCTGTCGGGGCCAAAAATCAGAATCAGACCGTCCTTTCTGGTATCCAGCAACCGGGCACGCGGAATCGCTCCGCCCATGCCGCCGCCTGAACCCATGCGGTTACTCAGAAGCTGACAGAGATGGGTATAACCGGTTCGGTTTTTACAGAGCATGACGACGCGCTCGGATCCCTTGAGGGGTGCGGGCCGGGCCAATGTCAGCTGGGCACCGATGATCGGTTTGATTCCGGCAGCCACAGCCTGCTCAAAAAACTTGACTGCACCAAAGAGATTGTTATGATCGGTCAACCCGACGGCATTCATGCCCAGGGTCTTGACACGCGCAATCAGATCGGGGATCTGAACGACACTATCCTCAAGCGAGTATTCCGTGTGCACGCCAAGGTGAATGAACGGCCGCATCACGAACCCCTCGCCTGCCTGCTCTCTTCGATCCGGGCCGCCACAGGTGCAAAGCTTTTGCGATGAATGGCACAGGGTCCGAGTGAATCGAGAGCCGCGAGATGCACCGCCGTGGGATACCCCTTGTGTCGGGAAAAGCCGTATCCCGGATAAGCGCGTTCATAGCCGATCATCAGTTGATCCCGGTAGTGTTTGGCAACGATGGAGGCGGCGCTCACGGGCGGGTCTGTTTCGTCGGCTCGTATATGGGCATGGACCGCAATCGACAGGGTTGGAGCGAAAAGACCATCGACCAAAACACCGGGCGGGACCGGGATCAGCGCCTCTGCCGCCTGCTGCATGGCCCAAAGCGTGGCGCGATGGATATTCAGGCGATCGATGTCCTCAGGCGAAATCGTGACAATCGCAATCGCTCGAGACGCAGAGTGGATCTTGGCGGACAATGCTTTCCTTTGGGCGGGACTCAACTGCTTGGAATCCCGGAGACCTTGTATGCCATGATCGGGTACGAGCCAGACCGCTGCGGCAACCAAGGGTCCCGCAAGCGGTCCACGACCGACTTCATCCACCCCAGCCCACTCTGCTCGATTGGAACCCGCCATCAGCCGACACCTCCTTCTCGTCGCTGAAAAGGCAGGATCCGGTCCAGTTCCGAGGCGAGTGTCTGTCCAAAGTTGCAGCGCAGCCGATGAGCCAAATCGAGAAAACGAGCTCGTGTCATTTTCACCGTTTCGGGGTTGCGAAGGAGATCCATCAGGGTGTCAGCCAGTACCTGGGGCTGGACTCGCGCTTGCAGGCATTCCGGAACCAGGCGTTCGCCAGCCAGGAGGTTGGGTATGGAGACCCATTTCACATTGAGGCCGAGCAGGCTTCTCGCAAGCAGGGCGCTCGTGGCCGAAACACGGTAGGCGACGACCATCGGGCAGCCGACCAGCAGGCCTTCCAGAGTTGCGGTTCCGGATGCAACCCAGGCGGCATCGGAGAGGGCCAATGCGGCCGGCCCATCCCGATCGATCAGCGTGAGTGGCTGATTGGGGCCGTGTTGCCTCCAAAGCGCTTCGAGCATGGGGCGGTATGCCGCCTGTGCAATCGGTAGCAAAAACTGAACCGGACCGATGCTCTCCTGGACTCGCCTTGCTGCCTGCATCATGCTGCTTCCGAGATTCTCGAGCTCATGCAGACGGCTACCGGGCAAAATAGCAACCGTAACCCGATCGGGATCCAATCCGAGTGCTGCGCGAGCCTGGCGAACGTTGCCGAGTGGCTTCAGGCGGTCCGCCAGCGGATGGCCCACGAAGTGAGCATGAACGCCGGTATCCTGGTAATAGGCTGGTTCGAATGGGAAAAGACAAAAAAGAGTATCCGTGGCTCGGGCAACCTGGCGAACTCTTTGGGGACGCCACGCCCACACGCTCGGGCTCACCAGATGTACGGTCCGCACGCCACGCTGTCTCAAGATCCGTTCCAGACCGAGATTAAAATCCGGCGCATCCACTCCCAGAAAAAGGTCTGGTTTCTGATCCAATACCCCCCGGATCAGCTCGCGGCGCAAACGCCACAACCGCGGCAGGTGTCGCACCACCTCGGTCAACCCTGAGACGGAAAGATCCTCAACCGGAAGCAGCATCTCGCACCCAGCCTTGCGAAGCGCGGGACCCGCAACCGCCGAGCACGCCAGGTCCGGATGGAGTTTTCTCAGGTGTTCGAGGACGCTTGCAGCCAGGATATCTCCGGACAGCTCGCCAATGCTAAATACAATTCTCGGCATCTCAACGTACGATACCACGCTTCGAAGACCGGATCAGTTCAACTACGGGCGCAAGTTCGGGATGCTCGGCTGCGAGCTTCGCGATCTGGCTGCGTGCTTCCTCCAGCATGAGATTGCGGCGATAGAGAATACGATACGTTTCTTTGATGATGCGCATCTGGGGGGGTGCAAAACCTCTTCGCCGGAGCCCCTCGCTGTTGATTCCATGTGGTTCCGCGGGTGTTCCGGAAACGGTGACGTAAGGAGGAACATCCTGTGTAACGCCACTGTCAAATCCGATGAAGGCATGGCAGCCAACATGGGTAAACTGGTATATTTTTGCGAACGCACCGATGCCCACATGATCGTCGATCACGACATGCCCGGCCAAGGCAGATCCATTCGCTATGATGGTATGGTTTCCGATCAGACAATCATGTGCCACGTGTACATAAGCCATGATCCAGTTGCCGTCACCGATCACGGTCTGCCCGCCGCCCTGAACCGTCCCCCGGTTGATGGTCGTATATTCGCGAATCGTATTGTGATTACCGATGATGAGCCAGGTCCGTTCTCCATGGTACTTTTTATCCTGGGGGTCCCCCCCAATCGATGCAAAAGAAAAAATGCGGTTTGAAGCGCCGATCCGGGTAGGACCTTCAATGACAGCATGGGAGCCAATTTCAGTATCTGGGCCGATTTCAACATCTGCCCCGATCACTGCAAAGGGTCCAATTTTGGCGCGTGGATCGACCTGGGCATCAGAATGAACGATCGCTCGTTCATCAATCACGCGTCAACCTCCTTCGTTGCACAAAGGAAATCTGCCTCGGCAACCAATCGTCCGTTCACTTCCGCCTTGCCGCTGAATTTCCAGATGTCCTTGACATGTCGCATGATCCGGAGCGTCATGACCAGTTGATCACCCGGGATGACCGCGTTCTTAAAACGCGCGTTGTCAATCCCGGCCAGATAGTAAAAGGTACGGTTGCAGGGTTTGCCGCCCTGGGTTGCATAAATGAGAACCCCGGTGCACTGTGCCATTGATTCCAGAATCAGAACGCCCGGCATGACCGGGTGATCGGGGAAGTGACCCGGGAAAAACCACTCGTTATAAGTGACATTTTTGATACCCACGACCTTCTCGCCACCCGTGCACTCAATGATGCGGTCAACCAGAAGGAACGGATAACGATGCGGAATCTGTTCCAAAATACCGTTAATGTCGGGTGAAATATTCAACATCATCAATCCTTCTCCAGAGTTTTCTCAATAATGTGGAGACGGTCGGCCATCTCGTCCAATTGCCTGAAGCGTGCAGTATTGCGGCGCCAACGTGCAGCATGATCGCTGGGCATACCTCCAGAATAGATGCCTGGAGTATGAATGGACCGGGCGACCATCGAGCGCCCGGTGATCGTTACATGATCCGCGATTTCGATGTGGCCTACGATCCCGACCATGCCGCCGATCTGGCAACAGGCTCCAATTTTCGTGCTGCCGGCAATACCGGTACTGCCCGCAACGATCGTGTGTGCACCGATCCGTACGTTATGGCCAATCTGGATCAGATTATCGAGCTTGACGCCCTCTTCAATGATTGTATCCTCAAGTGCGCCCCGATCAATGCAGGTATTTGATCCGATCTCGACCCGATCCCCGATCCGAACGGTTCCGAGTTGGGGAATCCGTTCCCACGCTTGCTGGTCCCGCGCAAACCCAAAGCCATCGCCGCCGATGGCGGCACCAGGCTGAATCAAGCAGTTCCGTCCCACTTTGACATCGTGTCCAATGAAAACCCTTGCAACCAGCCTCGTGCCTTCTCCAATCCACGCTCCCCGTGCGAGATAGGAGCCCGGGCCCACATCGCATCCGGCTTCAACCACGACCGCTTCGTCAACGACCACCTGTGCGCCGATCCTGCTGGAGGGATCAATCTTTGCCAGCGGGGACACGACTGCGCTCGGGTGAATCCCCGCCGCGAGGGATACCTCCGGAGTGAGGAGCCTGACCGCACGGCTGTAGGTCAAGGCTGGATTGGGGCTGACGAGAGCGTTGGTTCGACAGAAGGGCAAGTCGTCAGCGGTAAGTATCACGGCACTCGCGCCCGTTGTAGCCAGGTAGCGCCGATAATGCCGATTCGTCAGAAATGCGAGCGCTCCGTCCCGAGCCTTATCGAGCGGTGCAACGTGTGTGATCTCCACCCAGGCATCGCCGAAGACGGAAAGTTCGAGATGTTTCGCCAGGTCCTCGAGTGTAATTGCCATCCGGAGATCTCATCTGGACTGTGGGGTTGCGCCATGTGCCGCATAGAGCGCCTTGAGGCGAGCCAAAACATGCGGTGTGATGTTTAGCGAGGGGTCTGCAAAAAACACGTCATTGCCCACTACCAGCGTGAAATGATGCTCAAGTGCATAGGCGTGAATGGCTCGAATGGCCAGTCGCTGCAGGTTTGCCAGTGCCTGGTTTCGCGCCAGACTGAAGTCTTCCGAATACTGTTCTTCGCTCATCCGATAACTGTTTTCGAGCGTATTGAGCCGCTGCTGATCCTCCATGCGACTGAGAAGAGACAGATGATCGGTGGGATTATGCAGTTTGTGTTGCATCGCCTGGATCACCGCCTCACTTTTAGTGAGACGCTGCTTTTGAGCTGCAAGGTCTTGATTCAGCTTGAGCTCGGCGGCTTTCGATTGTGGCATTTCTCGAAGTAAAACTCCGAGGTTGACGTAACCCAGCCGGATGGACGTCGCATTCGCATTCGGAATAGCCCCACCGATCCACCCGATGAGAAGAAATCCCATCCCCCACGTCCAACTCAAGGCAAGGCGTTTGATACGGTCGTAGATCATCGGTTCTCTCATGTTGGCGGTCTGGTGGAATCGTTTCGGAATCATAACGGAATCACTCTTGAGACGCAAAGAAAAATCACGATATCCATCGGGAGGGCTCAAAAATACGATCCCAAGGCAAACTGGAAATAGCTCAAGAGGTCATTCGGTTGCGGATTGAGCGGTTTGGCCCAGCTGAAGCGGATCGCGCCGAGTGGTGTGAGCCAGGTCAGGTTGATGCCCGCGGAAGCACGCAGGTCATGGATATTGAAATCGCTTGGGCTGGCAAATACGTTCCCAACATCCACGAACAGACTGACCTGATAGTTGGGTGCCTCACCCGGCAAATGATGGCCGAAGAACTGCGGAAGAACCAGCGCGTTTTGGGCATAGGCGAGCATCGCGCCACCAACCGGGACCCCGCTCGGGGTCCTCGGTCCGAGCGTATAGGACTGGTAGCCACGGACCGAATACGGCCCCCCCCCGAAGAAGTTGAGGAGGACCGGATAAATCGGGGTGTTCCCATAAGGCTTGCCCATCTCGACCTGGGCATTCAGAGCGTACCCGAACCCCGCAAAAAGCGGAACGTGATCCTGACTGTGGAAGTTGAGGATGTAGTAATGGAGTTGCCCGGGGGAAACACCGACTTGGAGTCCCAGTTTCTGACGCGTCCCTTCTGTTGCCAGGATATAGCGATTGCGATCGTCGTAGACGAGCCCCGTATCCAACTCAAGGTTGTTGTATCGGATCCCCGGCAAATCGACCAGGACGTTGTTTGCATCGGGTGTCGTGCAGTCTGACGTGACGGTATAGGGGTTCCCATTGGCCGGATTTAAGGCAAAATCAAAATAGATCGGCGGACTCGTGCAGTTGGTCAAGAGGTTGTTATGGCTGGTCGTGAAACCAAGGTAGTAGCTTGCGAACGTCGACAGCGGAAAAGCGTAAGACAGGGAAAATCCATAGCTCGTCGTGCTGAACGTTTGCGCATAGGCATTGAATCCCTGGCTTTGGTCGTAAAACGCGGTCAGTGTTTCACTCACGTTGTCCAGCGTGAAATAGGGGTTCGTGTAGGTCGCACTGTAGGTGGTTTGATAGGGATAGCGATTGGCATTGAGCGACAGGAGCCGTCCGGATCCGAGAAAGTTCGAAAGGGCGATCTGCCCTCCGATGATGAGCCCTTCACCCTGACCGTAACCCAGCTCCACGTTCGCCGTTCCCGAACGCCGCTCACGGACATTGACGTTGACGTTGACCTCGTCCGGGGAGCCCGGTATCCGCACCGGCTTGATCGAGACCTGTTTCACGAAAGGCAGGCGCTGAATGAGAAGCTTGGAAAGCTTGACGGCTCGGGTCGATAGCCAGGTCCCCTCCAACTGACGCATATTCTCAAGAAAAACCTTCTCGTTGGTACCCGTGATGCCATGAAAATAAATGCGGTGCACATAAACCCTTTGCCCGGGACGCACGAAGAAGATGATCACCGCGGTATGGGTCACATGGTTGAGCCTCGGGATAGGTCGCACCTTGGCAAATGCGTAACCCTCGTTTCCGAGCAGTGTCGTCATGCGCTGGGCAGACGCCGTTGCCGTCTGCATCGAAAAAGTCCGGTTGCGCTGCACTTGTATGGCATGCATGAGAACCGACGCGGGGAGAATCAACCGCCCGGCAAGCCGAACATGGGTTACCCGGTAAATGGTTCCTTCGTGCAGATTGACCGTGATATAGACCCCGCGCAGCGTAGGTGACAAGGCAACCTGGACTGAGTTCAGGTGAAAGTTGGCATAACCCTGATCCTCGTAAAAAGACCGCAATCGTTCCAGTGACCCAACCAACTTTTCACGTTCATACTTGTCGCCACCGGTCAACCAGGTAAACCACCCGGGAACTTGAAGCTTGAAAAGTCCGCGCAACGTCGATCCGGAAAAATGGTGATTGCCGACAATATTAATCGCACGAATGCGAGCCGTCTGTCCTTCATGGACCCGCACGTGAATGCTGACCCGGTTTCGGTCGAGGTGATGAATGTGCGTCTCGATCCGGGCTCCATACTTCCCGTGGCTATAGTATTGGTCGAAAAGCGACTGCCGGATTTCATCAAGAACAGACCGGTCGAAGATTCGTCCCTTGACCAGCCCAGCCTGGTCCAGTGCATGGCGCAGGTTTTTCTTGGAAATGGCGTGATTACCGACAAATGAGAACCGGGCGATCGAGGGACGCTCACTGACTTGAATCACTAACGTATGTTGATTTCTCCGCATCGTCACGGACCGGAAAAAACCGGTGCGGTAGAGCGCACGGATGGCCGACCGTATGAGTGACGGATCCAGCCGCTCCCCTACTGAGATCGGCAGATAATCCAGCGCCGTCCCGCGTGAAATACGATGGAGACCCTCAAAAACGATTCGTCGAACCGTGAAGGAGGCCTGGGGTTTGGCACTGACCGTTGCCATGCAACAGACCAAGACCAAAACCAAGCCGCCGCAGCGGGATAAGTTACGCAAAAGATTCTCCTCGAATCTAAAACAGGTGAACGAGATCGTTATAAAACGCGAGCCCCATGACCAATACCAGCAAACCGATTCCGATCTGTTGGCCAACCCATTCCGCTCGGGCAGACAAGGGCTTGCGTTGCAGAACCTCGATCACATAATACAGGAGATGACCGCCATCAAGGATTGGAATGGGTAGAAGATTGAAAAGACCGAGACTGATGCTCACAATCGCAAGAAATGATAAAAACGATACCCAACCCGATTGAGCGGTTGCTCCCGCATACTGTGCGATCCGAATCGGTCCGCTGATATTGCGCAAGGAAGCCTCGCCGATCAGCATGTGGTAGAGGAGGCTCAGCGTGAGTGAAGAGACCCGTACGGTGTAACGGAGCGCATGGATCAAGGCTTGAGGGGGGGAATCCCGGACCTGTACGATAAAGTTCTTTACATAACCCTTGGGCAAAGCCGCCTCGACACCCAGAAAACCCATTTGCCGACCCTGTATTCGGTGCATGCCCAAGGTCACCGTTCGGGCAAGCACCTTGCCTCGATCGAGCCAGGCGAGCTTGACCTGTGCACCCGGATGGTTTTCGATGAATGTTGCAAGCGCGTGAAAATCCGTTATTTTCACTCCTGCAATTGAGACGATCCGGTCACCCGGTACGAGCCCGGCCGCGCGCGCAGGGGTATCAGGCAAAACTTTCCGGATCACGGCAGGGAAGCCAGGGATGCCCGGCTTGAATCCCAGCCGCTTGAGCAGATGACCCGGCACGGTGAACGGACGGCGGTTCTGAATATGCATGAATGTCGTCAGATCCTGACCCTTTCGTGAACGGTATTGGATCCGAATCACATGCGTTCGCATGAGGGCGCCTACGAAATCAAGTGCAACCGCGCCCCAGTTTACGGAAGGATGCCCGTTGACTGCGAGAATCACATCTCCACTGTGGAGATGGGCGCGTGCAACATAGGAACCAGCGGGTACCGGACCCAGAACCGGACGCACGGCAGGAAAGCCCACGGCAAACACAACGGCAAGGGCTGCCACAGCAAAAAGAAGGTTGGTCAGGGGTCCAGCCAGAACGATCAGTGATCGTTTGCCGATCGACTGGTGATCGAATGCTCGCGGTTCATCGCCTGGAGGAATGGGGCCCTCACGACCATCGAGCATCTTCACATACCCCCCCAAAGGGATGGGTGCCAAAGCCAGTTCCCAGGGATCACCATGGGTCGTACCCACTCGCCGCAGCCAAAATGGGCGGCCAAACCCGATCGAAAATCGCAAAACGCGCACATGCAGCCGCCGGGCCATCCAGAAGTGCCCAAACTCGTGCACGGTGATCAGGATGCCAATGGCAACGATGAAGGATACAATTGCGATGACTACGGTCATGAATGAGCGCTCCCGGCGTACGCACCGGTTGATCGGTCACGATGTCGAATGTGGCTAAAGCGCTTCATCGAAACAACCATCTCGAACAGATGAGAAACACCGGTGCCGCCGCGATCCAGCTGTCGATCCGGTCGAGTACACCGCCATGCCCGGGAAACAGCCGACCACTGTCCTTCAGTCCGCCCCAACGCTTGAAGCAACTCTCGAAGAGGTCGCCGATGATGGCAAAAATAAAAACTACCCCTCCCAGGAAGCATCCGGCCCAAAAATCAATCCCGAGGAAAAGCCACAGGATCAGAATCGCGAGGCTCACAGCCAGCGCCCCCCCCCCAAACCCTTCCCAGGTCTTATGGGGGCTGATTCGAGGCGCCAGAGGGTGCCGGCCATAGGTGCGGCCAATGATATAAGCACCCGAATCCGCACCCCAGACGAGCAGAAGGAATGCGAGGAGCAGGTGATCCTGAGCCTCAAATGGACCGGCCAGGGCCACCAGTGCACACCAGGCTGCAATCAGCACCACGAATCCGATTGCGAGAGTCCAGAAATGACTGATGGGTGCCCGTCTCCAGATGAGCAGGATCGGCACCAGGATCCACCCAATCGCGATTCCATGGGTCAGCGTCATCCAGGCAGTCGGGCGATACCGCCAGAGCAAGAGGATCGCGGCCATCACCAGGACTGCGAAGAGCACGCGCACAACGATTGAAGCCTGAATGAAGCCTGACCACTCGAATGCCCCGAGGATAATCAAGATCCCATACAGCAAGGCAATCCAGCCGCTCGAGGCCCCTAGCGCGATCAGCACTGCGATCGGGGCAAGCACCAGAGCGGTCACAATCCGGTTCCGGTCCATCAGGCCTGCCGACCGCAGCGGACCTGGCCGGGCGTTCGGCCAAAGCGGCGCTGACGACCCCGATAATCATTCAACGCTTCCTCGAAATGGGCAACCGTGAAATCGGGCCAGAGCGTGTCGGAGAAATAAAGTTCACTGTAGGCCAGGTTCCAAAGCAGGAAGTTGCTGATGCGGCGTTCCCCTCCCGTACGAATAAAAAGGTCAGGATCCGGCAACCCGCCAGTTGCAAGACAGGTCTCGAACTCGGTCTCATCGATCCGATCCTCGGGTAAAGTCCCGTCGCGAACCCGTCTCACCAGCATTCGGGCAGCCTGACAAAGATCCCATCGTCCGCCATAACCTACTGCAATGACCAGTTTCAGCCGTTTCCCGTCACCGGAAACGGTCTCGGCATTCAGCATGGCGGCCTGTAACCGACCGGGAAACCCCGATCGGTCACCGATGAACTGGATCTGAATTCCATTTTGAACCAGCCGATCGATTTCCTGCTCGAGTGCCTGCCCGAACAACCGGATCAGGGCATGAACTTCCGTTTTAGGTCTGAGCCAATTTTCACTCGAGAACGCAAACAGGGAAAGAATCTGAATCCCATGTTGCGGCGCCTGGCGGACAATCTCTCGTGCAGCTTCAAGCCCGGCTTGATGACCCGCCGAACGGGGAAGCCCGCGGTGTCTGGCCCAACGCCCATTTCCGTCCATGATGACTGCCACGTGCCTCGGTTCGGTTGGGATCGCGGCCATATCCGGCTAAACCTCCATGAGTTCTGCTTCTTTGCGGGCCAGTTCCTGATCAATTTCACCCACCAAAGCATCCGTCATCTTTTGCAGAAGGTCCTCGGCCCGTCGTTCCTCATCTTCGGTAATGGTCTTGTCCTTAAGCGCTTGCTTGAGTCGGCTCAAAGCATCTCTGCGGACATTGCGGACAGCGACACGCGCCAGTTCGCTTTCGTGACGGACGACCTTGACGAGTTCCCGACGGCGTTCCTCGTTCAGAGCAGGAAGCGGCAGGCGAATGACGAGGCCCGTGACGACTGGATTGAGACCAAGATCAGAAGCTCTCAAGGCCTTCTCAATCGCGCTCAGCGTACTCTTGTCCCAAGGCGTGACGGAGAGCGTACGTGCGTCGGTTGCAGAAATGCTGGCAAGCTGTTTGAGCGGCATGAGTTGCTCGTAAACGCTCACCATGATCGAGTCAAGCAAACTCGGCTGGGCACGTCCGGTGCGGATCCGGCTGAAGGCATCGGTCAAGCTCGACCGAGCCTTTTGCATGCGTTCCCGGGTGATTTTCTGCCAATCATCCAACATAGAGTCAAGTCCGGTTGTCAACCAAAGTTCCGATATCCTCATTTCCCTCGGCAATTGCTTTCAGAGCGCCCGCATGCCGGGTTTCAAAAACGCGGACCGGGATGGCGTGATCACGACACATGACGGCTGCCGTGTCATCCATGACTCCAAGTCCTCGTTTCAGCAACTCATCAAATGAAATATGAGCATAGCGGATGGCAGCGGCATCGCTTTGCGGATCGCCTGAATAGACCCCATCCACCTGAGTCGCTTTGAGGAGTATCTCCGCGCCGATTTCGATGGCTCTCAGGGTCGCGGCGGTATCAGTCGTAAAAAATGGATTGCCCGTACCGGCAGCGAACACGAGAATACGCCCTTTTTCAAGATGCCGAATCGCCCGGCGCCGGATGTAATCCTCACAGATCTGGTTAACCCGTATGGCAGACATCACTCGAACCTTGAGTCCATCTCGTTCCAGGGCATCCTGCAAAGCCAGACTGTTCATCACGGTCGCGAGCATTCCCATCTGATCCGCTGTAACCCGGTCCATGCCATTTGCGGCCAAGCCAGCGCCGCGGAAGAAATTTCCGCCGCCTACAACGACTCCGAGCTCCACGCCGGCCGTCTGGGCCGCTGCGATCTCATGTGCCCAGAAATGGAGCACATCGGGATCAATCCCGAAATCGGAGCGTCCGATCAGCGCTTCACCACTGAGCTTGAGAAGAATTCTCCGGTACTTGAGCGCCACCCGCGGCCCCGTGATCAGCTGCGGTTCACTTGAGCCATCACTTCTTCGGCAAAATCCTTTCGCTCCTTTTCGATCCCCTCGCCCACCGCATAACGGACATAATCGACGACTCGAGCGCCCGATCGATCGAGATAGGTCATCACATTGATCTCTGGATCCTTGATATACGCCTGATGGGTGAGCGAAAACTCCTCAATTGTCTTTCTGACCCGTCCGTCAACCATCTTCCGCATAATTTCAGGCGGTTTGCCGCTTTCACGAGCCTGATGCTCAGCTATCTCGCGCTGTTTAGCCAGCCATTCGGAGTCGACATGAGCGGGAGTCAGCCAGCGAGGTGCGCTGGCAGTGATTTGAAGAGCAAGGTTACGAGCAACCTCGGGAGTGCCCCCATCGAGTTCGACCAGGACACCGATTTTCCCACCTTGGTGAACGTAGCCGGAGAGCTGGTGTTCGGATGCGAATCGACGGAAACGCCGAACCACAAGATTCTCACCGAGCCTGAGCATCAACGCTTTGCGTTCTTCATCCATCGTCTTGCCCGATGCAGCCGTCATTTGCATGAGTTCGTCGATGGACAGGGGATGGGCATTGGCCACCAAAGCGGCCACCTCGCGGGCAAAAGCGCAAAAATCATCGCTTGAGGCTACAAAATCGGTTTCCGAGTTGATTTCTACGAGCCCCCCCCCCTGCCCTGCCGAGATCGCAAGTTCGATCCGGCCCTCAGCAGCGATCCGGGAAGACTGACGGTCAGCTTTTGCCTGTCCTGTTTTTGCAAGATAGGTCAATGCGGCATCCATGACGCCATCGGATTCAACGAGTGCTTTTTTACACTCCATGAAGCCGACTCCGGTTCGTTCACGCAACTCACGAACCAGCTGAGCCGAAATCTCAGTCATTTCCCTGCTCCGGGGGTTCACTGCCGGATGGAGAAACTGTGCGGCGGCGGCGGCGCTTCGTGGATTCTGGTTTCGGCGCAACACTCTCTTCCACGGGCGGAGTCGCCATCGGATCTCCGGTTGATGCGGATGTCTCATCCGGGATGCTCGCCGTGACGGGTGCAGCGGCCACGGTAGGACGCCCCCCCCGGCCTGTGTTCGCAGTACGAATCTTGCGGGTACGCGCCGGTCGACCCGGTTTATCCGCCGGTGCCATCGGTTCACCGGATCCATCCAGTTCGACAAACTCCTCCCCATTCACTTCTGCCATGGGTGCAAGGGCACGTCCCTCGATGATTGCATCGGATACGGCGTTCGCATAGAGCGCAATCGCACTGATCGCATCGTCGTTGCCTGGGAACATATATTGAATGGGTTCAGGGCTGTAGTTCGTGTCCACCACAGCGATGACCGGGATGTTGAGCCGGTTGGCCTCGCGTACGGCGATGCTCTCCTTGCCCACATCGATCACAAAGAGCGCATCAGGCAGGTTTTCCATTTTTTGGATTCCGCCAAGCGCACGTTCCAGCTTGTCCATTTCACGTTTGATCTTCGAACTCTCGCGTTTCGACAGACGCTCGAGCGTTCCATCGTCAGCCATCGTCCTGAGATCGGCCAGCCTACGGACCGACTGGCGCAGCGTCCGAAAGTTGGTCAGCGTCCCGCCTAACCACCTCTGGTTGACATAAGGCATCTCGCAGCGCAAAGCAGCCTGCGCGATTGGATCCCGTGCGGCACGTTTCGTACCCACAAAAACCACAACCCCTCCATCATTCGCCAGTTGGCGGACAAAATCCAGGACGCCGCGAAACATGGGCAGTGTCTTTTCGAGGTTAATGATATGGATTTTATTGCGCTCGCCAAAAATATAGGGACTCATTTTTGGGTTGCGGAACCGGGTCTGGTGTCCGAAATGGGCACCTGCCTCCAGCATTGCACGCATCGTTACTTCAGCCATTTTGGTCATGCTCTCCGGGTTAACCCTCCATGAATCCCGATCCGCGACCCAGTCGATCTGGGCACCCGGCGTCCGGTTATGACTCATGTGTGGTGTTTGGGATGGATATACTGACCCGCAGAACCCCTCTCGCCCAATCCGCCCGGAGGGGCGGCTCCGGCTGAGGGCCACGGGTTGCTCTCGGTCACAGAACCTGAAACAATTGAGCTAGTTTTATAACACAAAGCGGATCCTCGAATCAAATGAACACCCAGCAGCCCCCCGTGGGGGATTCCCGGTACCGGAACCACTAAGGATGCCGATCATCCTGAAAAACGGGGCCGAGCAGGAGGCGATGCGGCGGGCGTGCCAGCTGACGGCCGAGACCCTCAACCAGGCTGCGCAGGCCGTCCAGCCCGGAGTGACAACCGGTGAGTTGAACGACCTTTGTCACAACTACATCGTAAGCCAGGGGGCGCGCCCCGCACCTCTCCATTACCGCGGTTTCCCAAAATCGATCTGCACGTCTGTCAATCATGTCGTCTGCCATGGTATTCCCGGAACGAAGAAACTCAAGTCAGGCGATATCGTGAATATTGACGTGACAGTCATTTTGGATGGCTGGCATGGCGATGCGAGCCGAATGTACTTCGTGGGAGAACCGGGCATTTTGGCCAAGCGTCTGGTTGAGACCACTCGCATGGCGCTGTTTCTCGGGATTCAAGTGGTCGGACCCGGGCGATACCTTGGCGACATCGGATCTGTTATCCAGCGCTATGCCAGCGAGAATGGGGTTTCGGTGGTTCGGGAATATTGCGGGCACGGAATTGGCCAGGCGTTCCACGAAGATCCCCAGGTGCTTCACTATGGGAGCATGGGGACAGGTGTCGAGCTCGTTCCAGGAATGATTTTCACCATCGAACCCATGCTGAACGCAGGCAAACGCTTCGTCAAAACACTCCCTGATGGCTGGACCGTCGTGACACGCGATCATTCACTCTCGGCCCAGTGGGAACATACCCTACTCGTAACCGAAGAAGGGCATGAGATACTCACTTGGTCAGCCTACGAACAGGAAACACTGGGACGGCCTGATTGCCGGAGCCTCGCCAGTCACCTGCTCCGTTAATCTGTTTCAAATCCGATCCGACGAGTCAGGATCGTGATCTCCCAGGCGCCCAACCTCAACACTGCCGAGACCCAATGTGAATCCCAATCTTGATGCCCTGTTGCCCTATCCCTTCGAGCGTCTGACACGCTTGACCGCGAACGCCCCTCCCCCGAAGGGGCGGAGTCTGATCCGGATGTCGATCGGAGAACCCCGCCACGACCCGCCTCCTGCGCTGGTCAGGCACCTGCAGGAATCATTGTCTGACCTCGGTCGCTACCCGACGGCACGAGGGGAGGCTGAACTCAGGAATGCGATTTCTGACTGGGCGACGCGACGGTTTTCTCTGAAATCGGGCACGCTCAACCCTGATACGCAGATTCTACCCGTATCGGGTACGCGCGAGGGGCTATTTGCGTTCGCGCAGACCATCATCGACTCGCGTCAGGCGCCTGTAGTCGCTATGCCCAACCCGTTTTATCAGATCTATGAGGGTGCGGCGATCCTGGCCGGAGCTCAGCCGGTTTTCCTGAATACGTTTTCCAATACCGGATATATCCCTGAACTGGATGCGATCCCAAAGGATATCTGGAAGCGATGCCAGTTGCTTTATCTCTGTTCGCCAGGGAATCCCACCGGAACCGTGCTTCAACTCTCGTTCTACGAAAACGTTCTGGAGCTTGCCGACCGATACGACTTCGTTGTCGCAGCAGATGAATGTTACAGCGAACTGTATTGCGATGAAGCCCGGCCCCCATTAGGTATTCTCGACGCTGCAGTGCGTCTGGGCCGCGATCGATTTGAACGCATCGTTGTTTTTCACAGTCTGTCCAAGCGTTCGAGTGTTCCGGGATTGCGGTCCGGATTTGTCGCGGGCGACCCGCGCCTCATCGAGGCATTCCACCGATACCGGACTTATCACGGGTGCGCGCTTCCCATACCCGTTCAAAAAGCCAGTATTTGGGCCTGGCGGGATGAAACCCATGTCGCCTCAAACCGCGCACTTTACCGACAGAAATTCCACGCGGCCGAGGTGATTCTGAAGCCCGTCCTGCCTCTCGAGATTCCGCCGGCTGGGTTTTATCTGTGGCCGACTGTTCCAGAGAACGAGGAGCAATTTGCGCGCAAGCTCCATGCGGAAGAAGGAGTCCTGACACTACCCGGTATCTATCTCTCCCGGTCAACGCCCCAAGGAGACCCGGGAGGCAATCGGGTCCGTATCTCACTCGTACCGGATCTCGCAGAAACCAGTGAGGCGCTCACACGGATCCGGAGTTTCGTCGAGCGGCACTACTGATGCAAGAGCACGAAGCACGGCAGCTCATTGTCCACTACTGGAATCACCGGGAGAACCTCACATCCGGCACCCTGCCGGTTGAGCTTGATCCGGCTCTCGACTGGCTCTTGCGGGAACTCGAAGACGGCACAGTCCGGGTCGCAAACCCATCGGCCGACGGCTGGATAACCAATGGCTGGGTTCAATCCGGAATCTTGCTCCTGTTCCAGTTCCGAAACAGCCGGAGCATGACGGGTCCACTCCAGTCTTGGTACGACAAAATCCAGCTTCAATCATTCGGGGAGCCTGACTATTGGTCCCGGCGGCGCTGCCGTGTGGTTCCTCCTGCAACCATACGTGAAGGTGCCCACATTGGAGAACGAACGATTCTCATGCCCTGCTATGTCAATATAGGTGCCTACATTGGAGACGACTGCCTAATCGACACTTGGGCGACCATTGGGTCGGGTGCACAGGTCGGCAACCGGGTTCATATCTCGGGTGGCGTCGGCATCGGAGGTGTGCTGGAACCTGTCCAGACTGAACCGGTCATCATCGAAGACGACTGTTTTATCGGCGCCCGTTCTGAAATTGCAGAAGGGATGATGATTCATCGGGGTGCGGTTCTGGCCATGGGGCTTTTTCTGGGCAAAAGTACCCGCATCGTGGATCGCCAGAGCGGTGCCGTGAGCTATGGCCATATCCCCGAAGATGCTGTCGTCGTGCCGGGTACGTATCCCGGAAGTGACGGACGCTATGCATTGCAGTGCGCGGTCATCGTCAAACGGGTCGATGCCAGAACTCGCGAACGTGTCGGTCTCAACGCAATCCTCCGTGACATCGAATGAGCAATCGAGCGGACCCCGTCATAACCTTGGCCCAGCAGCTGATCGAGCGTCCCTCGATCACACCCGACGATGCCGGGTGTCAAACACTGATCGCCGATCGACTCACTCAGGCGGGATTTGTAATCGAGCACTTGGACTTCGGTCCCGTATCCAACCTCTGGGCGACCCACGGACAGGGATCGCCGATTCTGGTTTTTGCGGGACACAGTGACGTTGTCCCGCCTGGCCCGGAATCGCGCTGGACGGTTCCGCCTTTTGCTGGCATCGTGCGCGGAGATTGGCTCTTCGGGCGTGGCGCCGTCGACATGAAGGGCGCCCTGGCCGCCATGGTCGAGGCGGCCGTGGCCTGGGTCACGGCCTGCCCGGAGCATGCCGGAACCTTGGCACTTTTGGTGACGAGCGATGAGGAGGGAGAAGCGGTCGATGGAACATCCAGGGTGCTCTCTCGACTTCACGAACAGGGGATCACGGTAACGGGAGCGATCATCGGTGAACCCTCCTCAAGAGCGCGGGCTGGCGATGCGCTTCGTATCGGGCGGAGAGGATCCCTGAGCGGAGAGATCCGGATCGAGGGCCAGAGCGGGCATGTGGGTTATGTCCCGGCTCAGGCCAATGTCGTACACCGGCTGATCGCTTTTCTCAACCAGTGTCTGAGCCTGGATCTGCCAACCGGAGAATCCATCTTCCCGCCTCTCAGTTTCCATGTGACATCGATTACAAGCGACTGCATCGGCCGGAACGTCATCCCAGCAGAAGCATGCGCCACATTCAACCTCCGCTATCCTCCCACCCTCTCGAATCAGAAACTGGAACGCCACATCCAGACTCTGCTTGAGGCCATACCCGAACCTCACGAACTTCTCTGGCGCCGTTCTGCAAAACCCTATCTTTCATCCCCTGGCAGGCTTCGGGCTTGCGCAAGAGAAGTCCTCCACATCAAGCTGGGTCATGATCCCGAACTCCGCGTCGATGGCGGAACATCCGATGGCCGGTTTTTTTCAGATCAGGGTTCAGAAGTCATCGAACTCGGCCTTGTGAGTGAACGGCTCCATGCACCCGATGAGCGCGTTTCAATAAGGGATCTTCAAACGCTTTTCGAAATCTATCGGGAGATTGTGGAGCGGTTTCTGGAGTACCACCCGGGCGTGCCCTGATCGTGCATCATGCCGTTTTTCGTGCAGCCTTGAAGTTGACCCAGCTCCCGATGCTGGCCAGAAGCACGAAGGCGATGAAAACCCATACCGGCATGCTGAGTCCGAGGAATGTCCAGGGAATCGCCGCGCAGCTCCCACTGCCTGCCAACGTCAGCTGCAACGCTTCTATGGGAGGCAGATGACGAAACATCCACCCGAATCCCGCCGCACAGGAGGTAGGGGGTTGGCTGGTAAAGTACTGGATCCAGATCTGCCTCATGGCAACGGATGCCCCCAAAAATCCGACCAGAATCATCAACAGGCCGTAGAGACGGTTTCCCCAGCGCCCGGCATCCTGTATCGTTGCGAAAAGGAAGAGCAGCCCCAGGCAGGCCATGAAGATACGTTGCAGGATACAAAGGGGGCAAGGCACGAGCCCTTGTGCATATTGAAGGTAGTATGCATATCCAAGAAGCGCTGTACACGCAATAAAACCCAAGAGATTCAGAAATCGCCTAAACATGGCGTTATCCGGAATGAGGAGAAGGGGGTGAGCGCATCAGCTTTTCAATCTCGTCCGTGCGGACATGACGCACATCCTTGCCATAGACCAGATAGATCACATATTCACAGATATTTTTGGCATGGTCGCCCATCCGTTCCATCGACCGGCCGATCCAGAGACTGTTGAAAACGCGCCGGATGGTTCTTGGATCCTCCATCATGTAGGTGATCGACTGCCGAATAAAACTCTCGTAGTCCCGATCAATCCGGAAATCTTCCCGAAGGATGGTCAGTGCCGCATTGGCATCAATTCGAGCAAACGCGTCGAGCGCACCATGAATAATGCTGTGCGCAGCCTCTCCGAGCCGGAGAACCTCGTGGAACCCCGTCGGGTCACGCTCTTGTACGGGTAACGACAAAAACAATCGTCCGATCTTAGAGGCTTCGTCACCCACACGTTCAAGATCGGAACTGGCCTTCAAGATGGCAAAAATCAGCCGCAGATCACTTGCTGCCGGTTGCCTGCGAACCAAAATATGACTGCCCGCTTCATCGAGTGCGATCTCAAGCTGGTTGATCTCTTGATCAGCATGATCCAGCTTTTCCGCGAGCTGGCTATCTCCGTCACGAAGCACCTTGAGCGCATCGGTGATTTGCTGTTCCACAAGCCCACCCATCGTGAGCAACTGGCGTCTCAACCCACCCAGTTCCGTGTTGAACTCCTGCGAGATATGTTCACCGATTGGAAACTGATTCATGTGGCAAGCATCTCAATAGTCGAGCACATCGGTTGTCTTCTCGGGTTTGGAGCAACTGGTGGCTGCCACAAGCGGGCGCACAATGGATCGTTGCAGCCAGACGCTAATTCGCTTCTCAGAGGCCTGGGCAAGCTCCTTTGGAGTATGCGAGGCACCGAGGATAGGTTCAAAAAAAACCATCTCCACTTCGACTGAGCGAAGCACGAGAATCCGCCAAAGATTTGCAAAAATTGTTTCATCGCCAACAAAGGGAATCCTGTCAGCTCCGCGTCCCTCACCGGTATAGCGTAATCCGACCGGTTGCACCCAAACACCCGGCTCACACGCGGCTGCAAAAAGACGGGATCGGAAGCGTCTCAGTGTGTGACCCTCGCTGGTCGTACCTTCCGGGAAGAAGATGAGGCGCTCGCCCTGTGCCAGTTCCACTCGCATGTGTTCAACAACCGCCGTAAAACTCGAGTTATCGCCCCGACGGATAAAGACCGTACCCCCTTCCTTGGCGAACCATCCCAGCAAAGGCCAACGCCCCACTTCTGCCTTCGAAACAAATCGCGCGCGACAGACGGAGGAGAGAGCCAAAATATCGAGCCAACTCACGTGGTTGGATGCAAACAGCACGGAACCGGGTTGCACCTGACCTACAATCCGGACATGTACGCCGATGAACCGAAGCGCTCCAGACAGCCAGTAATCCGCAACCCGGATGCGCAGGCGGCGTTGCCGCTGCTCCCAGAAACCAGACAAGGCCACGAGGGTGGACAATCCGATTCCGACAAACAGCCATACAATGATGGCTGGCATGCGTGCCAGACGCACCACTTCTCGGGTCACATTATCCATCACGGCCATTCGGATCGCGTTTTCTGCGTTCAACATACCTCCGCAGGTAGCGGGGCCCGACATTTTCCGCAGGTAGCATCATGAGGAGATCGGCAGTATCAAAACCCGGGTCCCAGCAAGGCGGTCCACAGACAACTGCCCCATAGCGCACATAGGCCATGAGTAAAGGGGGCACCTTGGGCTCGGCAGCGGCGACCAGGCCCCCCGGCAACGGATGCCGAGGAATCACCCGCTGGTCCTCGGAGGACGGACAACGGGCCATGAGGTAATCGTAGGCAGCCAGCGCGCTGGCTCCCGCATCAGGGCGCATCGGGATACTGGCACAACCGATGATGCGGGCATACTCGCGAAATGCCGTGTACTGGGCGATTCCGGCCCAGAGGAGCCCGATGGTAACAGTCTTGCGATAGTCGGGATGGACACAGGTCCGCCCCATCTCCATGGTGCGCCCCGGAGCCTTGCGGATGAGGGTGAGATCGAACTCTCCTTCCGAATAGAATCCCCCCGCGCGGTCGGCGTCCTCTTCGTAAAGGATCCGGGAACAGGCCACAACCTGACCCGTACGAAGATCACGTACCACGATATGGCGGCAGAAGGCATCCAGGGGATCCATGTCGAATCCTGGCTCCGGAGTCAGAATCCGAGCACCCTGTTCATCAGCAAAAACGACCCATCGGAGTCTCTGCGCTTCCCGTATCGTTTGCTCGCTTTGAGCCCATTCGACCACGAGCGCGGCTTCCCCACGCGGCAGGGAGACGGATTCGCCTTCCGATTCAGAGGATTGCGTTTCGGAGACTGTCCGATCAATCGTCATTGCGGATCTCTCCCGGATAGCGCTTCATACAACCGTTTCCAAGCCTGATCATAGCACGTCAGCATCAGCGAACGGGGAAAAAAAACCCCGGATGAAGCATCCGGGGTAGGCTCGTGACAGTAACCGGTCCGCATCCGGGGAAATGCCGTGATGAGGCCATCCAAGAGTCGGACTCCCCGGACGACCAAAGGTTCCGACATTCACGAACGCGATAGACCTCACCCGCCCTCCCCGGTCGCCCTCTCGACCCGTTCCGGAGGAAAGTAGCAGCTGAAAGTACTGCCCTGTCCCATTTGACTCTGACATTCGAGTCTCGCCTGGTGCCGTTTGAGTACGGTTTCAACAATCGCAAGACCCAGGCCCGATCCGATGACACCATCTTCGAGGTGGGTATTGACCCGATAAAAACGTTCAGTGATTCGGCTGACCCGTTGCGGGGGGATGCCGATCCCGTTATCAGATACCCGAAACACGCCGCTTCCGTTTTCCGCTTGCCATTCGATGACAATATGACCACCCGGCTTCGTAAACTTCAGCGCATTGTCAACCAGATTCCAGAAGGCACTCGTGAGTTCAGTATCCGATCCCCTGATTGCGACCAACGCAGGATCAACTTTTAAGATCACCTCTCTCTGTCCCCGATCCAGGAGATCGGTGCGTTGCTTCACACGGTCCAGAATCACCTGGATCAGCACTCGTTCATAAGGTGCCCGTTCTCCGCTCGTCTCAAGCCGCACAAGCTCGAGGGAGTGGGTCACAAGCGCCTTCATCCGCCCGGTCTCACGCTGCATTTCGGTCAGTATTTGTTTGTGCTCAGGGTGAATCGACTCCTCCTCCAGGAGGATTTCCAAATAACCGGTTAAAACGGTGAGCGGCGTTTTGAGCTCGTGAGAAGCATTCGCCACCAGGTCACGTCCCTGCTGTTTTGCCTGCTTTTGGGCACTCACATCACGAACCCACATGATCATCCCACTCGGCTCACAAGGAGCCACCGCGACCTCGAGAATCTGCTCTTCATTGCGTGGAGACGGAATTTCAACCGGCCGCTGAGCGTTTGGCGTACGAATCAGGCTGATCAGGGCAGGATTGCGGAGCAGATTTCCCACAAACTGGCCGATATCCTGATGCGGGTCCAAACCCAAAAGCTCTTCGGCGCGCATGTTGAATCGCACGAGGCGACCCACGCGATCCATAACCAGAACCGCATCAGGCCAGGCTGAGAGAAGCGCTTGCTCCAGATCGGTCCGTGACTGGAGTTCAAATCGGGCCCCCCGCCACGACCGCATGCGCCAGCGGACGGCATGGGCGACCCCTCCCCAGATACCCGTTCCCTCTGGCATCTCCTGTTCCGGATCACCTAACCAGGCGAGCCAGTGTGCCAGCTGGCGATAATGGCGGCCCAGAAGCAGGACAACCCAGACCAGGAATATCGGAACCGGATGCCCCCAAAAGGCCCAACCCAAAAGGGCCAGAGCCAAGCCCGCCAGAAACCAGGCAATCTCCTTGATCCAGGCCCACTTCATGGGTTCTGACGTTCCTTTCGCGTCGAGCCGGATATGCGTAAACGGTAACCATTGCCACGCTGGGTCTCGATCCACCGACCGACGCCAAATGGTTCAAGCGATTTGCGCAAACGTCCAACGTGGACATCGACAGTCCGTTCGTCAATCGGCTTCCCGACCCCCCAGATATGATCCAGAATCCGGGAGCGGCTATGGACGTGATTGGGGTGAGACATGAAATACTTAAGCAGGCGAAACTCGGTTGGACCGAGGTGAATCGGTACCTCGCCAAAAAAAACCTCGCAGGTTCTAAGATCCAAGGTGAGCTCCCCCAGGCGCAAACAGCCATTATCATCATGGAGGCGGCTCCGCCGCAGCAGGGCTTGTGTCCGCGCCAAAAGTTCCTTGGCCGAAAAGGGTTTGGTCACAAAATCGTCGATGCCACTCTCAAATCCTCTCAGTTTATCGTCTTCTTCCCCACGCGCCGTAAGCAGAATAATCGGTATTTCCCGCGTGAGCTCATCACGTCGAAGCTGTCGCGCATATTCCAAGCCGCTCACCACAGGCATCATCCAGTCCAGTATGGCGAGATCGGGCAAACCCTCTCCCATGGATTCCTGGGCCGCGCGCACATCACGCGCCGCAACCACATAAAATCCCGCACGACGAAGGGTCAATGACAGCATCTCGCGTACGCCAGCGTCATCGTCGACCAAGAGGATACGAATCTGGCCACTTTCCACAGAAGGGGGCCCTAATTTCTGCTCTTGCCTATCATAACTTGTTCACATGACAGGCAGGTGACGAACCACTCACCGCACGACTTTGTCGCGGATATAAAGCGGAATCACCGCCTGGGCGTTTCCCATCCGTCCGCTCCGGAAGGCGAGTTCAGCCAGAGGCAGGAGTGTACCCGCTCGTACCGGCGGCCGGAGTTCGACTTGTGCCATCTGATCCCTGAACGGCCTGGATTCCGGCCGGTCAAGCACATCGCCTACTCCGGTCCAATCACCAGCCGGCAAGCGGACATCGGATGCAGATCCAACCCGGATCAACCCCTCAGGCCAGATTCCTTCGGAAATATGGTAGCAAGCCCAGTAGAGCTCGTGCATACGCGCATCCAGGCAAGCACAGACGGGCACGCGCCCGACAGGCTTTCGACAGGTATATGCCAGAATCGCGAGATGGGGAATCGAGGCAACCGGTTTATCCCATACCCAGGCCAAACCCTGAATCGTCGCAGCAGCAATCCGAAGACCTGTGAAACTTCCTGGACCTGAAATCCATGCCAAGGCATCCAGATTCGCCCTTGTCGTGCCTGTCTCCGCGAGTAATCGGCCAATCTCAATGATTCCGTTCTCGGACGCCTGTCGGGCTGGCCATTCGCGTTCGCGAACGATCGTCTCTCCATCGCCAAGAGCGATCGTTGCGGCCTCTTGGCCATAGTCAATGGCGAGCCATCTGGCCATGATTCTCAAGAAAGTCTGCGACCGCATGCTCGTCGTGGACACGGGTCATGGGTGGCAGGCTCGATAGGAAAACGGATCCATAGCCGCGTTCGATGAGACGCCGATCGCCCACAACGACTACGCCAAAATCAGCTTCGTGCCGCACCAGGCGCCCCGCCCCCTGGCGCAAGGTCAAAACAGCTTTCGGCAGTTGATAATCACGAAACGGATCCCGCCCCATGCGCTTGAGCGCCTCGATCCGCCGATAGACCAGAGGGTCACTTGGCGCGGCGAACGGCAAGCGGTCGATCATGACCAGCGAAAGCGCAAGACCTTTGACGTCCACCCCCTCCCAGAAGCTATGTGTGCCGAGCAGAACGGCAGGAGCCTCCATCTGGAATCGCTCAAGCAGGCGGTATTTGGAGGCCAGGCCCTGAACCAGCAGCGGGCGCGATCCCACTGCACCATCGATCAGGGCATGCGCCCGGGCAAGGGATCGATGACTCGTGAACAACAGGAACGTACCACCCGGATTTGAAGCAATCAGGCGCACGGCAAGCGCCGTGAACGCATTCACGTAATCGGGATCGTCAACGTCCGGAAGTGTCTCAGGCATATAGAGCAATGCCTGTGAAGGATAGTCAAATGGGCTGGGCAGAATGATCTCTGAACATTCGGTAAGAGCCATGCGCTCCCGGAAATAGGATAGATCGCCACTGATACCGAGTGAACCTGAGGTCATGATCCATGCAGCATCATGTGATTGCATGAGTTCGCGTAAGCCATAACCCGGATCTGCGGGCTCAAGACGCACCATGAATCCCCCTGGTAGCCATTCGAGCCAGGGCCATTGACTGCCCGGTGTATTCTCCGGATGCCGGATCGCTGCCGCACGCGTGAGAACGCTCTGCATGCGTACGAGATTCCGTTGCGCAAGCCGGCCCGAATCATCTTCGGGATCCGACTCCAGTCGCTTGAGAAGCGCCTCGAAACCAGAAGCCAGGACTTCGAGGTTCTCCCGGATCCGGGTTGGCCATTCTTCGCAGGCGAGGATACCAGCAGGTCCGCTTGCATGACTGACCAGGAAGGCAAATGCCTCTTCGAGTCGCTCCCATGGCGTCACACCCGATTGGGATCCGGCATTCAACAGGCCGGACCAGGACCGGTTGGCCAGTACACGCTCCAACTCGATCTGTGTCACGGTTTCCGTCAGCATGCGTGTTGCCAAATCCGGCAGTAGGTGCGCCTCATCAAGAATGAAAGCGTCAACTTCCGGTAGCAGCTGGGAGAATCCATCCTGACGCAGCAGCCAGTCAGAGAAAAGAAGATGGTGATTGGTTACGATCAGATCGGCTTCAAGCGCCTGCCTGCGCGCATCGACGACAAAACAACGCTCGTAGAAAGGACAGCGCCGTCCCGAGCAGTTCTCAGTCGTCGAGGTGATGCGGTTCCGCTCCAGCGGATCATCCAGCTCAACGGGGCATTCGGACAAATCACCGGTCGCCGTCTCTTCGACCCACGAATCCATTCTACGACGGCGTTCATCGCTGCCCCGTTCGATCGGGGCGAATCCAGGCTGTAGTCGGTCCATTTCATAGCGTTGCAAACAGATATAGTTGGCCCGCCCCTTGAGCAGCGCGGTGCGCATCGGTTTACCCATGATGCGCGAGATCCGGGGGATGTCCCGCTCATACAGCTGATCCTGTAATGCGATCGTTCCAGTCGAAATGACGGACCGATGCCCGCTCGCCAGAGTGGGAATGAGATAGGCGTATGTTTTTCCGACGCCGGTTCCCGCCTCTGCCACTAAAATGGACTTCTCCTTTAAGGCTCGAGCCACTGCCTCGGCCAGCTGGTTCTGCGCATCGCGAAATTGAAAGTCGTCAAGCACCGTCGACAGAAGGCCGGTTCGGCCCAGGTAATCTGACCAGTGCATGGATGCCACGACCATCCGTCCCAACTCGTCATCATGTTAACAGAGCACGCAGTCGAACCCCTGAATCCGGTACAATATGCTTGATTCATTGCACCATCTTCAGCCGATCGGGAACCTTCCTGCGCTGGAGTTTTATTCGGAGGTTCAAGAGCCCATGCCCGATCGAACTCAAACGCTATCCGCATGGATCGATGAAGTTGCCCGCCTCGCCCAACCCGACCGTATCCAATGGTGTGATGGCTCGGAGGGCGAGTGGAATGTTCTCCGCACGGACATGCTGGAACGGGGCGAGATTCTGCCTCTCAACCCGAAAACCTACCCCAATTGTTACCTGCACCGCTCTGATCCGACGGATGTCGCTCGTGTGGAACAGGTGACCTATATCTGTAGCCGCCTGAAAGACGATGCTGGCCCCAATAACAACTGGATGTCGCCGGAGGAGGCACATGATCTTTATAAACGTCTTTTCGCAGGATGCATGCGGAACCGGACCTTGTATGTGATTCCCTACTGCATGGGACCGATCGATTCACCGTGGTCGCAGCTTGGGGTGGAAATCACGGACAGCCGCTACGTGGTCGCGAACATGCGATTGATGACCCGGATGGGTCATGCTGTCCTGAAGCGGATTCAGTCTGGCGAACCATTCGTACGCGGACAACATTCGCTCGGCGATCTCAGCCCGGACCGGCGCTATATTCTCCACTACCCGGATGAAAACCTGATTCAGAGCATCGGCTCGGGCTACGGCGGCAATGCACTCCTCGGCAAGAAATGTCACGCTTTGCGCATTGCCAGTTGGAATGCCAGGCAGGAAGGGTGGTTGGCCGAACATATGCTGATTGTCGGAATCGAAAACCCTGAAGGCCAGGTTTTCTATCTCGCTGCTGCCTTTCCTTCAGCGTGCGGTAAAACCAACCTTTCCATGCTGGTCCCTCCCCAGTCTTTCCCGGGCTGGAAAGTATGGACGGTAGGAGACGATATTGCCTGGATACATGTTGGACCGGATGGCCGTCTTTGGGCCATCAATCCGGAAGCGGGCTATTTTGGTGTCGTCCCCGGCACCAATGCCACGACCAATCCCAATGCCTTCCGGATGATCCAGCGAGATACGATTTTTACCAATGTGGCCATCACCGCAGATCGTGAGCCCTGGTGGGAGGGACTCCCAACCGGTGTCCCGGCGACAGATTGGCGCGGGCGGCCGTATGATCCGGCCAATGGACCTGCCGCTCACCCCAACTCTCGCTTCACCACCCTGGCCGAGAGAAATCCAGCCTGGTCCAAACACACTCTGGATCCCATGGGCGTTCCCCTCACAGCGATTCTATTTGGGGGTCGCCGCGCACGTCTTGCGCCACTGGTCTACGAGGCAAAAAGCTGGGCACACGGCGTTCTGACCGGATGTGCCCTGGCATCCGAGACGACGGCAGCGGCAAGCGGCAGAACCGGTATTGTCCGTCGCGATCCGATGGCCATGCTTCCATTTTGTGGATACCACTTTGGCGACTACTGGGCGCACTGGATCAACCTGCAGAATCAGGCTCGCGAACTTCCGCGGATCTTCCATGTGAACTGGTTCCGCCAAAACCAAGACGGCAAATATCTCTGGCCAGGCTATGGTGAAAACCTGAGGGTCATCCAATGGATTCTGGAACGCTGTGCGGGCCGGATACCCGCACAAGAATCGCCTATCGGCTACTTGCCCAAAACTGCGAGCGATTTTAACCTGAGCGGTCTCACACTCGATCCAGAAGCGATCCGTGAACTATTTAGTGTTGATCACGAGGCCTGGATCGATGATTTTGATGACTTGGAACAGTTTCTGATCGCCTATGAGCCGCGAGTACCCATTGAGCTTAAAGAAGCGTTACAGCGGGTTCAGCTGGAGTTGTCCTCAACGAGCTAGCAACCGGCAATGACCCCGGATACGAATGGCAAATGTTCGCCTCATGCGGGTCCAGCCGGGCAAACTGTTCTACAATGCGTTCAATCCAGAGGCAACCCTCCGCCCGGGAACCCCGGCCCGCTTCGCAAACCATCTGCCGAAGGCGCTTCGCACCGGGAAATCCACGGATCACCGTCAAAAATGGCTGAAACAGGCGCTGCCTGGATTCGCATGGCCACACTGCTGGCGAGCGAAACACATCGCTCACATAACTGCCATACGATTTGACCAGTTCCATTCGGGATGGCGCCTGTCTGTGTGGCCAACCCATACCCGCTTCAAGGTGCACAAGCCAGAATGGGTCTTCAAGTATTTTACGTCCGATCATGACACCATCCACGCGCCCGAGCAGTCGCATGGCTTCATCGTATTGCGTGATCCCACCGTTGATCACAATCTCAAGACCCGGATACTTCTGCTTCAGCAGCATGACGGGTTCATAATCGAGTGGCGGCAGAACTCTGTTGGCCCGGGGATTGAAACCACCCAGCCATGCCGCACGTGCATGCACAATAAAAGTCCTGCAACCTTGCTCAGCGACGGTTTGCACGAAGGTCTCGAGAAACGCAGGATGAACGTGCTGATCAAAACCGAGCCGACATTTTACCGTAACTGGAATCGGCACGACATCGCGAATAGCGGAGACGAGTGATCCAACCCGTTCAGGGGTTTCCATGAGACAGACCCCGAATCCACCTTTTAGAACCCTCGGGCTTGGGCAGCCGATATTGAGGTTGATCTCGTCATATCCCGCCTCCCAGGCCCATTTTGCGGCGCGTTGAAGCAGCGCAGGGTCATCCCCGCCGAGTTGCAACGCAACCGGGTGTTCAGCGGGATGAAAATGAAGGCGCCGTGCCGGGTCAGGACCCAAGAGGAGGGTCTGAACGGGCAGCATTTCACTGTAGAGCCAGGCTTCCCGGCTAATCAGCCGTAGGAAATACCGGAAATGGCGATCGGTCCACCCCATGAGAGGCGCCACGGCTAGCCGGTGGGGGTGCCTTGCACCCATCCCGCGCAAAATGGAGGATTCCCGGGCGAAGTTGGGATCTGACATGTAGGAATTCTAGACGAATCCACAAAGATTCATCTGAACCTTGGTCCAACACCAAGCAACCTATGCCCGGGCAAGCGATCAGGCATCAAAACGAGTGCGCTATTGAAAAAGCTGAGCGGAGACCCCAAATTAATCGTGTTGCTGTGGTTTTCCAGTGATCGAGATCAACGGTGAGAGTCGGTGCGCATTGAAAAGCTGACGACAAGCTTCCAGAATGCCTTGGCCGATGCGCAATCGCTGGCTTTGGGTCGAGAACATGCATCCATTGAGCCAGCCCATCTCCTGCACTCATTTCTGCACCAAGAGCACGGAACCGTGCGCCCCCTGCTGGAACGTTCGGGCGGGCAAATACAAGCGATAGAAAGCGGCCTGGATCGACTCTTAGACCGACTTCCGAGCGTTCCTGGAAATAGCGGTGAAATCCATCTGTCGAATGACTTGAATCGTCTGCTCAATGTCACTGACAAGCTCGCACAAAAACGCAAAGACGGATTTATCGCCTCTGAGCTTTTTCTCCTGGCCTTGATCGACGACCGCGACCCGGCCGGCGAGCTTCTGCGCAAATCAGGCGTGAACCGACTCTCTCTGGAACGCGCCATTGAGACCGTGCGTGGCGGGACACCGGTCGATCAGGCAGGTTCGGAAGAACAACGCCAGGCCCTGACCCGCTACACCATCGATCTCACCGCGCGTGCCGAACAAGGCAAACTTGACCCGGTCATCGGTCGCGATGAGGAAATTCGGCGCGTGATCCAGATTCTCCAGCGTCGCACCAAAAATAACCCCGTTTTGATAGGCGAGCCAGGAGTAGGAAAGACTGCGATCGCCGAAGGATTGGCAGCGCGGATGGTGAACGGCGACGTCCCGGAAAGCATGAAGCACAAACGGCTTCTTGTTCTGGATCTCCCTGCCGTCATTGCAGGATCAAAGTATCGGGGGGAGTTCGAAGAACGCCTGAAGGCGATTCTAAAGGATATCGCCAACCTGGAAGGCCGCGTCGTTCTCTTCATCGACGAGATCCATACGCTGGTAGGCGCCGGAAAGACTGAAGGAGCGATGGATGCGGGCAATATGCTTAAACCAGCATTGGCACGTGGAGAGCTCCACTGCATTGGCGCGACCACTCTGGACGAGTACCGACAAAATATCGAACGGGATGCGGCTCTCGAGAGGAGATTTCAGAAAGTCTTGATTCATGAGCCAAGTGTGGAGGATACCATTGCCATTCTCAGGGGCCTGAAAGAAAAATACGAAATTCATCATGGCGTCGAAATCACCGACTCGGCGATTGTCGCAGCAGCAACTTTGTCCCACCGCTACATTACAGACCGGCAATTGCCTGACAAGGCGATCGATCTGATCGATGAGGCGGCATCGAGAATTCGGATGGAAATCGAATCCAAACCAGAAGCCATGGACCGATTGGAACGCCGCTTGATCCAACTGAGGATTGAACAAGAAGCACTTGCCAAAGAAACAGGTGACGGGCCGCGCGAACGCCTCCATAAAGTCGCGGGCGAAATCGGCCAGCTGCAACGCTCCTATTCCGATCTCGAGGAGATCTGGAAAGCCGAAAAGGGTCGACTCCACTCAGAGGTCGCCATACAGGATCAACTGGATCGTGCGCGTGTTGATTTAGAGGCCGCACGCCGTGCGGGAGACTGGGCGCGCATGTCCGAGCTTCAGTACGGAAAGATACTGGAACTTGAAAAAGCGCTGGGAAAAGCCCGCCAGGAGCCGAAAGCGGAATTTCGATTGTTGCGGACACGTGTGACCGAGCATGAAGTGGCAGAGGTCATCTCACACTGGACCGGTGTTCCTGTTGCACGCATGCTGGAAGGAGAACGTGAGAAACTTTTGAATATGGAATCAGCTTTACGCAAACGCGTCGTAGGGCAGGATGAGGCCGTACGAGCCGTCTCTGACGCGATCCGACTCGCGCGTGCAGGTCTCTCTGACCCGAACCGACCCCTTGGCTCCTTCTTGTTTTTAGGCCCGACAGGAGTCGGGAAAACCGAGCTCAGCAAGGCGCTCGCGGCCTTTCTGTTTGACAGCGAGAAAGCGCTGATCCGCATCGACATGAGCGAGTTCATGGAATCACATGCCGTCGCTCGTCTGATCGGCTCCCCACCCGGTTATGTCGGACACGAGGAAGGGGGGTATTTGACTGAAGCGGTTCGCCGCAGACCCTACTCAGTCATTCTCTTTGATGAAGTGGAGAAAGCACATTCCGACATTTTCAATATCTTTCTACAGGTTTTGGACGATGGCCGCCTGACCGATGGGCAAGGCCGGACAGTAGATTTCAAAAACACCATCATCATCATGACATCGAATCTCGGTAGCCAGATCATTCAAGAATCGATCGGCGGGACGCAGAGCTATGATTCCATGAAACAGGCTGTCCTGGAAACCGTCAGACAACATTTCAAACCAGAACTCATCAATCGTATCGACGAGCTCGTTGTGTTTCACGCGCTGGATCCAAGCCAGATCCATGCGATTGTAGAAATTCAGATTGATGCTATTCGGGAACGACTGGGAAAACAGGGCCTCACGCTAAAAATCGACCATGGTTCGATTGAGCATCTGTCACAGCTGGGCTATGAGCCGGCTTACGGGGCGAGACCACTGAAACGAACGATTCAATCGGAACTCGAGAAACCGCTCGCTCGCGGCATACTCGCTGGTGACTATACCGCTGGTGACACGATCGAGGTGCATTTCACCTCTCATCATCTGACATTGCATAAGCAAGCTGGCGGGTCCAGCTGAACGCTGCGTATCCGTTTCAGGATAGCCTCGCTTCGCAGCTCATTATTCCCCTCAATCGGTAAAAAACCTTAGGTGAGGCAGACAAGTGTACCCAACGGGTGCGTCCATAGGCTGCCCCTCGAACCAGCCCCGCCTGGTCAATGATCCAAAGCTTGCATGCCCTGGGAGTGATATCGCTCGCCCGCTGCAATTCCCAGCGGGAATGTCGCGTTGAGCTCCGCCCTTTCTTGATCCGTAAGCGCAATATCGAGCGCTGCAATGTTCTTTTCGAGGTGTCTGATATGCCTGGTTCCGGGAATCGGAACAATGTCGTTTCCCTGAGCCAGAACCCATGCCAAGGCAACCTGGGATAAATCAACCATTTTGCGGTGCGCAAAATTATCTATTTGTGTGACCAAGGATAGGTTTTTCACGAAATTATCCGATTGGAAGCGCGGGTGATGCCGGCGCCAGTCGTCTTCTGCGAGGTCTTGAGTTCCTTGGAAGCGTCCGGCCAGCATCCCACGCCCTAGAGGGCTATAGGCAACGAAGCCCACCCCGAGTTCACGACAGGTTCTCAATGTCTCAAGTTCCGGATCACGTGACCACAATGAATACTCCGACTGCAACGCAGCAATCGGGTGCACGGCATGCGCGCGGCGGATGGTTTCGGAGCGTGCCTCCGATAATCCCAAAAACCGGACTTTGCCCTCCTTAACCAGTTGTGCCATCGCACCAACCGTATCTTCTATGGGTGTCCGAGGATCAACCCGATGCTGATAATAGAGATCAATAACCTCGACGCCCAATCGCCGGAGGCTTGCTTCACACGCCTGACGGACATACTCCGGCCGGCCGTCAATTCCAAGAAACTCGCCTTGATCCCCACGAAGATTGCCAAACTTGGTCGCAAGTATCACATCTGAGCGACGGCTGCGAATTGCCCGTGCGACAAGCTCTTCATTGCGACCCACGCCGTACATATCTGCGGTGTCAAGAAAATTGACCCCAAGATCCAATGCGTGCCGGATGGTGGCTACCGACTCCCGATCGTCACTCTTGCCATAAAACTCAGACATGCCCATACAGCCGAGGCCGATGGCGGAAACCCGCAGACCCTGACCCAATATACGTGACTGCATGCGGCACCCCCAAGTTTTGGGAGGGGCGTTAGTTTATCGAACTGTGCGTTGTTCCAGAAGCAAAGACCGCCCCTCCCGGACGGGGGAAGATGACATCCGGTCGGTATCGTTGCTACCCCCCGCTCGGACGCATCTCGATCGGAATCTCAAAGTTCCGCTTGGCATAACCTGCAGGCGCAGGAGGAAGGGAACACGTTCGCACCGCGCGAACCAGGGCACGATCCAATGAAAAGTGACCCGTTGATTGCACCAGCTTGACATGCGTGGCACGTTCGTTGTCATAAACAAACGCAACCGTTCCCGTGCCGGCCAGCCCCGCCATCATGGCCTGCGGTGGATAGTGCCCTTGGGCACAAAGGAAAAGGGCCTGATCCAGTTCTGCCGAAAATGATGCAACCATGGCTGCGAGGGGCGCAGCAGGCGGAGCCGGAGGGCCCGCCGGTGGTGCTGGTGTAAATTCAGCTCCTGAAGGCAATGGCGGCATCGGTTCGAGTGGTGGCAAAACCGGTGGAATGGGCACATTGGTCGGAGTGACCGCAGCCTGTGGTGGCGGTGGCGGAACGGGTGGTGGCGGCTTTGGCGGTGGCGGCTTTTTCGGCTGTTTCCGGATCTGCACGCTTTCGACCTTGGGCGGTGGCGGCACAGCAATAATCTGCCGTCCCCAGATATACCAGGCCACCCCTCCGGAAAGAATGACCGCCTCGGCGATGATGGCTAGAATGAAGGTCACTCCAGCATGCGCGGTCTCATCCGTGAAGGGGTCAACCCCGCCTCCTCCTTGAGGTGTGGACGTCGATAAACGCCTGAAAAGAGCCATACGATAAGACCTCAGGTCCGTCGAGCAGCGATGCCGATCTGCGACACACCCGCCCGTCGACAGGCATCCATGACGTTGACAAGCTCCTGCAAAGTTGCCTGCTTGGCTCCCGCGATCGTGACAATGACCTGTGTCGGATTGGGGTACTGCTGAAGCATGGCAGTCAACTGATTCGGGCTGATCACGCGACCCTGCACATACATGGTCCCGTCTCGCTGCAACGAGATAACTACCTTGGGATGTTTGAGCTGCTTCGCGGTCGTGCTCTGAGGCAGTTTCGTATTCATCCCTGTCGTAGGAATGAGTTGTAAGGTCACGATGATGAAAAAGACTAACAAGAAGAACATGATATCGATCATCGGGATGATTTCGATTCGTGCTCGCTTGCGGTCGAAGTATTTGGCTTTCATGTAGTTGTCAACCCCCGTATGGGATCATCTGAGATCGGTGATTTCAGGCAACGAAGAACATGTCTATGCCCGGGAACCATCACCGACGGGCTGGAGTCTCCGCACGGAGCCGATTGACGAGAATGGCTTTGATCGTCTCCATGTGGTGTAGGTTAATCCGCACCAAATTGGACAATCCGTTGTAGAAAATCATGGAGATGATCGCCACGAACAGACCCGCAGCGGTGGCAATCAGCGCCTCTGCCACACCGCCCGTGACAGCAGTTGGTGCCGTACCGGGATTTCCGAGAACCCGAAATGATTGAAAGATTCCGATAATCGTTCCAAGCAGACCCAGCAGTGGAGCCATGGTGACGAGTGTATCGAGCAACCAGAGACCCTTATCCATACGAGGTGCTACGGTCATAATTCCCTCTTCGACCAGTTCCGCAAACTCCACCGGATCCTTGACATTGGGATGGTTCACGGGAACCTGGATCAGGACCGACTGGGGGAATTGGGATTTGTCCTCCGCCAGCTGAGCCAATGCATCCCGGTCCAGATGACTCATCTGTGCCACAGTTCGTCCAATAGAAAGACCTTCGCGGTGAACACGCGTGAGATACCAGGTTCGATCAATGATCACCACGAGGCAAACCAGAAGAATCAGAATCATGACATAGAGAATGCCACCAGAGACTGCAGCGATATGGATAAGATAGTTGATATCCACTTATTGACACCTCGGTTAAGGCTGTATTTTCTCAGCGGTAAAACAAGAGTAACAGAACGCACTACTACCGGCTCACCCCACAGCGGGGCTGACTAAAAGATCCAGTGGCGAGTCACGTTTCTGCTTACGACCCGGGTACTGTACAACGCGTTTCCATAAAGTGCAACCCTGGGAGCCCAGCCGCGATCCGGCCATCACGCGAGCATTCCAGGGGCGCCCCAAAAGATAGCAGATGGAGCCAGAGCCCTACAAGCCCCACTCACACCCCGTGTGAGCCTCGTCTTGGATGGACAAACCCTGGTGCGGTGGAGGCGGCGAACACTCAAGCAAACCGACTGAAGTGGTGAACGAGGTACCGGATGAGCGAGCATCCTTGGACGGATCGTCATGAACATCCTATCGATCGTATGGGATACCGGAACGGATATCGGGTGCGACAACCGACCACCCGGGTGGGTCCCTCAATCCCTCGCGTTCCGCAGACCCGGGTCGGCTCCTGGGGCAACCGTCGCCCGAACGGCTCGCATCCGTTCCTTCTGCCGGATGCCCCGGTGATCGGGGTGAGAATGGACGCTGGCTTGGCTCCATCCGATCGCGACCGAATCCCGGGGCTTGCCCTGGGAGATGGCGAAAACGAAGTCTCTGGGGTGATAGGCTGGCTGATCCAGAGAGCCGGAGGGCCTTGGGGCGTGTGTCTCGTGGTCTCCTCTGACCACAAAGGGCTTGAAAAGCCGTCCCGAGAGATGCCCAGCGGATCCGGTGGCAACTGCCGGATTCATTTTCTTATGAATATTCATGGCCATGCCCCGCCTCCGCAAGAGGGCATTGCCAAGGGGGGCTCCTGGCGCTCGCCCTCAGCGCCTGCCCTCGTCGTCTGCCCTCGGCACTCGCCGGGGACGCCGGTTCCTGGCCGACCCTCAAAAAGAAGCACAGGCCATCAGGAACGGAATCCCCGGCAGCTTTTGGGGATTAAAAGCTCCCCGGCCGATGGGGGGTCCCGCAGAAGGGACTCGGGGGAAGGCCCACCATCCGAGCCTTTCCGCAAAAATATCCTGCGCAAGTCAAAAATACGAACTCAAGGGAGTGTCCGATCCTGATCTTCCCAAACAAGGATTCGGCCATTCGTCTGAGCGGGACCCCCTCCGGCAAAACTCTACAAGCAATGGCGTGCCAAAGAGTATCGCGAGGGGGGGACAGGAACTCCCCTTCGATCGCCGAATAATTGATCGAGTCCCATTTCCCGGGGGAAAAGATTTAGAGCACATGCGGGACTGAATCTGAGATCGACGCAGATTCCGCTCCCCAGTACAACCGAAGATTAAGTTATCGGGGCAAATTGATCTATTTTCCCGGATGATGAACTGAAGCAATAAGCCTCCTAACTCGAGTTCTTAGATGGATTCCTCGAGTCTATGTTGACAATATGGGCAAGTGGGCCGTAGACTTCAGACAGGTTCGTTATATCCAGCCCGGTTGACCGACTGTACTTTAAAATTGCAGGATGAATCGGTATCCAGCTTTCAATGTTCAGGTTGCAAGACTTACTCCGGGCTAGGCCTGCCCCGCGCGAAGATGACTCGGTTCCACCGTGGCCCGCTTCAGCTTGCAGTTGCGTAAATACTGGCTCCATAGTTGTTCTGCCCAATGAGGTTGTTTCACACATGACGGCTAGAAATGCGATTTCGACACAAAGCACCCGGTTTATATACGGTGTTCTACTCTGGGTATCACTGGCACTGACTGGCTTCGCATGGCATACGGCACACGCCGACCAGTACGGCTCCCAGTTGAAACATCGCTACGGACATAAGAGCTACATGCTCAATCATTTTTCCTATACGCGTCTGCAGCGTGCGCAGAAACTCATGAAAGAGAAACGCTACGCCCATGCGCGAAGGGTGCTCCAAAGTGTGGTGAGTTTCGAGCGTTACGACAAATACCCCAAAGCCCTTGCATTGGAGATGATTGCCAATACGCATATCTTCCAAGACAATTATCAGGCAGCCATTCCTGAACTTGTCGAGGCGGTCCGTGCCGACGGACTGCCACATGCGCAAGAGCAAAACCTGCTGTATAACACCGCAATCGCCTATGCAAACGTGCATAATGCACATGCGGCCATCCAGATGCTCAATCAGTATCTGGCGGGTCGGAGCGGATCGAAGCCCTTGGGTCAGTCGCAAATCATGTTCCTGGCACAAATCCACTATCAATCAGGTGACATGGCTGGGGCACGCAAGTTTTCCCGTCAGGTCATCGCAGCGGCCAAGCAAAAAGGACATATTCCTCCACAAGTAGCATACGAAATCATCCTGAACTCATATGTGCAACAGAAAAACTACGCCAAATCCATTGGCGTACTCAAGTCACTGGTACATTACTGGCCGCGGCAGTCTACCTTCTGGTCGGCACTGGCCAATACGGATCTCGAGCTCAATCATCGCAAGCAAGCGCTCAATGTCCTACAGGTCGGTTACACACGCGGGCTTTTAACTAGCCCCGGGGACATAGAAAATTTAGTCAAACTCGAGATCATGTCTGGCAATTCGAGCCAAGCCGCCACGCTCTTGCAAAATATGATGGCTGATCACCGCTTGCCGCGAAATCAGGCCAATCTGGAGCTCTTGGTCAGCGCTTGGGCCCGCGCAGGCAACGAGATGCAGTTGGCACGCGCGATTCATGCAGCCGCCCCGGGTGCAAAATCCGGGAACCTGTACCTTTACGAAGCCAGCATCTGTATGCGTTCCGCGAACTGGATGTGTGTCAAACATTCCGTTACTGCCGCCTTACACAAGGGGGGACTGCACGATATCGGTCAGGATTACCTGCTCGAGGGAACCGCTCTCATTCACATGCACCAATACCAAGCAGCCGTACCGGTATTCCACAAGGCCTTGCAGTATAAGAGTTCGGCTACACAAGCCTCGCAGTGGATCAAATACATCAACTACAAGGCTGCACTGGAAGAAGCACGTCACGGCCCGGCCCCAGCCTCAGGGCAGCCATCGACCCCCCACCACGCGCTTCACAACGGGACGTCTTGAGTGTTATTCCGAAACCGGCGCGCCTGAATAAGTTATTACGGCGCGCCGGGGTTTTCATGGGTCGCGAAGGTTTTGTGCAACCCTTTCCCAGCGAGAACCTGCTCCGCCCGATAGCTTGAGCGTACAAATGGCCCCGCCACCACTTCGAGAAAACCACGCCTCAAGGCAGACTCGCGGTAGGCAGAAAACTCATCTGGTGTCACATACCGTTCAACGGCAAGGTGGTTAAGCGTAGGACGGAGATACTGGCCCATTGTAACGACATCGACTCGCGCATCTTTCAAGTCATCGAAAACCTGCTCCAACTCCGTATCCGTTTCTCCCAAACCCAGCATCAGGCTTGATTTTGTGATCGTGGCAGGGGCACGGAGTTTAGCGTGTGACAGGACGTCAAGTGTCTGCCGATAGCCAGCACGTGGGTCACGAACCACTGGAGTCAAACGATTGACAGTTTCAAGATTTTGCGCATAGACGTCAGGACTGCTTGCAAGAACTGTATCCACTGCCTGAAGTTGGCCCGCAAAATCAGGAGTCAGCACCTCGACAAGAATGCCCTGGTTTCTGGCTTTAACTGCACGCACACACGCCGCGTAGTGGCCTGCCCCGCCGTCCGAAAGGTCATCACGATCAACAGATGTCAGAACGACATATCGGAGGTCCATGTGCTCGACCATACGGGCAACCTTGTCAGGTTCATCGGGATCCAGCTGCCCCTTGGGATTGCCTGTATCGACTGCACAAAATCTGCACGCTCGTGTGCAAACCGATCCCATCAGCATCAAAGTGGCTGTGCCGCGCCCCCAACACTCGCCAATATTGGGGCACAGTGATTCCTCACAGACCGTACTCAACCCGAGCGCATGGACTCGCTCTTTGATCGATGCATAGGCTTCTCCCGATGGAAGTCGCACTCGAAGCCAATCTGGCTTGCGCATGGACGGTTGCCGATTCTGTGCATTCGGCTTGAGTCCGTGCCGGATCGCAGTAGTCCCGTGCACGTTCTTGTATTTCTGACCGGCGACTACGATTGGAATGGTTTTGAAATCACTCATGACAGAAGCTCCCCACTCCAGAGTTTCGGAGAAGGGTTTCAACTCTGGCAGAGCCATAATCAGGATTCCCTGAAAGATCCAACAGCATCATGATCTGCAAAATTCCACCTGGGCAGGCATGATATGATAACGCGTTTGACGCATTGACCGGAAGGCTTGACCGATATCCGGGGCATGCACCACTTGTTTCGAGGGGCAGAAGAAAGACCCTTGATCAACTACTATCGAGGCCAAAGATCCAAGCCATGCGCAAGATTCTGATTGTCTGCCTGATGGTATCAGTTAGCCCGCTGGCGTGGGCCAAAGCTCCTCAGCCGGTTCATGCTCCTGCAAGAATGATCCCGTCTCCGCTCCGCCCGCAACCTTCACAAGTTTTAATCGACCGGCTGATCTATGCAGAAATCAGCCATTACCATTATCCTCCTGTTGCCCTCAATCCAGCACTCGGACACGTCATTCTTAACCAGTTTCTTGAAGATCTGGATCCACAACGCTACTTTTGGACAGAAAAAACAGTACGGAATATCAATCTTGAGGACGGGTCTCACTTTATGCAGGAACTTCAAGCAGGGAATCTTGCACCAGCCTTTGCCATAGCCCGTCAGTTCGAAACGCTGGTACACATGCGCCTGCTGTTCGCCCTCAAGACAATACGTCAACCCATGACGTTCAATCGCGCGGGCCAGTTTGTCTATGTCCGTAACAAACTCCCGTGGCCAGCCAGCACTTCAGCACTGGACCGGACCTGGCACAAACGGATCAAGAGCGATCTCATTACCTTGCTTCTCGATGGCAAATCTCTCGCCGTAGCACGCCAGATTCTGGCCAAGCGATACCAGGCTGCGCTCGTACATACCAGTCATATGTCATCCCGCCGCATTTTTGACATCCTCATGATGGCGTTCGCCAAATCCCTCGATCCCCACACTTCCTATTTTTCTCCTCTGGAATCACAACAATTCCAGATTGCTCTGAGTCTGCAGCTCCAGGGGATCGGTGCTCAGCTTGTGATGCATAACGGCTATGCAACGATCGTACGATTGCTGCCTGGAGGCCCCGCGCGGGCAAGCAAGCTGCTTCATCCCGGAGATCGAATTACCGCAGTCGGTCAAGGAACGAAGGGCAAGCTGGTTGATGTCGTCGGCTGGCGCCTGGAAGATATTGTCGAGAAAATACGCGGGCCCAAAAACACGGCAGTTCGGCTCAAGATTTTGCCTGCAGGGGAAGCACCCGGAGCGCATGAATCCCTTATCACAATCGTGCGCCAGACTATTCAGCTCAACGGGCAAGCGGCCAAAGCCAAGACTGCCATCGTCCATATCGGATCCCATGCCTATCCCATAGGCATCATCACACTTCCCACCTTCTATCTCAATTTTCAGGCCAAGCAGGACGGTGCGAAAAACTACCGTAGCACAAGTCGCGACATGAAAAAACTGATTCTGAAGCTGCTTAAAGAACACATACGCGGATTGATTGTGGATCTGCGAGACAATGGCGGCGGATCCTTGGAAGAGGCACTGAAAACAACAGGTTTATTCATCGGACGAGGACCCGTTGTTCAAATTGAGTCAGCCGCTGGAATCACCATACTCAAGTCACCCCATGCCCCTGCCCTTTATCGCGGCCCACTGGTCATCATGGTCAATCGGTTGAGCGCTTCGGCATCTGAAATATTCACCGCAGCACTTAAAGATTACCATCGTGCTCTCATCGTCGGATCCCGGACCTATGGCAAGGCCACTGTACAGACGTTATTAAGCCTAAAACGCTACCTGCCGGGTTTCCATGCGGGTGAACTGAAACTCACGATCGCCAAGTTTTATCGGATTACCGGCGACAGCACTCAGGATCGGGGTGTACGGCCGCAAATTGCCATCCCATCAACGCTCAGTGACTCCCTTTTTGGAGAAGAGCTATCGCCGCACGCCCTGGCTTGGAGCCGTATCCCGGCTACCCCTTATCAACCGTTTCAGTTCGGGTTGGTTCGCAGCATACCCAAGCTCTACTCGCTATTTTCACATTGGACCAAGAACAATACGAAATATAGCCTGTATGCGCAGGGAGTCGTTCATATTCTTCGCAACGAATCCATGACAACCCTTCCTCTGTCCCTGCTGAAAAGACGGGAATTGCGTCAGCACGAGGACGCGGTGCAGTTGACCCTCAATAATGACTGGTTGCGCCTGAAACATCATGCACCGGTGCATTCGTTGCGCGCGCTGCAGAAGATCAAAGGTTTCCACATTCCGGATATGCCTTTGCGAGCAGCGGAGTTTCTAGCTGCACAAATGTATCGCCTGCATCTTGATCTTGCAAAAGCAAAAACACCCTGAGTGCATCACTCTTCAATCCAAAGCCAACCCAACTCCTGTTCTCTTTAGGTTGGCTTTGTCATTTCAGGGTTAATGAATAGGATGATTCTTTCACCCAAGTCTTACTAGGATGCTCAGTTGCAGAGCACGTCCCTGACGTTCCAGAAATTCAAGGTTAGTATATTCACCGGAACCGGTTGATAAAAAGTCTGTGTCCTGATCGTTGAATCATCGAAAGCGGTGTCGATAAAGTTTAGACAATCGTTGTCCGGCAATACGTCTTGGGCGTTCCGATAGATCACCCTGGATCTCAACCACGCAGTCCTTTTCTTGAAGTCATCCGTGTTCTGAGCCTGATTACGGAACCGAATCAGTAGCTCGCGGATTTTCCGATCGATATTCTGACACTCAACCAAAGACCCAAAATTGATTTCAACGAGTTCTTTCTGCTTCGCCATTAAAGCAAAATCACAAACGTTTCCCTCATTAAAAGTGAGGTATAAGTTTTGAGCCAGCGCAAGTATGGCGCAGTTGATTTCACGGCGAACGGCCAAACTCAGGCCGGGATACTCGTCTCCCGGATCCTTGACCAGCTTCTCGGACTCCCGATTGAGCGCCTCAATGTCACGTTCCAGGACGCGTAGTTTGGTTTTCTCAGCCCGTATTCTGGGCTCTATATCATGCCCTGAAAAGCGCTTCAGAAAACTCGCTGGACGTGCTTCGTGTTGGAGGCGCGTAATAATTTTGCTCACGGCTTGCCGCTCGGATTTCAAAAGTGAGATTTTGGCCTCCAACCCTTGACGTTTTGCTCCGTTCAAAGTCATAGCCAACTGCCGATACGCGTCTCGATCAGAGCTCTCAAGACGTTTCTGCAGCTCTTTGGATAATGTGAGCAGCTTCTGGTTACATAACCCCCAAACCGCTCGCAGTCGGTAATATACGACGACGTTGAAACCTCGATCCGGTTGGGCCAAAACCCCTTCCAATTGTGCAAGGGGGCTGTTTTCCTTGAAAATCTGGCTTTTCAGCTTTTCGACTTCCAATCGTAAGGATTCTCGCTCGGCGATGACTTGCTCAAGTTCCTCGCGCACGGTCTCGTAGCGCTGGAGCAAAGAAACTACTCCAGCCCCTTCATCATTCCCGGGGTTTATTCCCGGGGGAGAGCTGACTTGGCCCTTTCTCATGTCGCGCACATTGACCATGCAAAATCCTGGCTATTGGCAAAACCTAACGTACAGTGATGACCGGAACCTCTGAATTGACGCCTCAAACCTGGAAGTAAGCCTGATTCCAAGCATAGTGTATCCATTTCTGAAATGCCATGTTACGTGCCCAGCGCCGATCCAGATTAAGCTCGGAACCGGTTGGCATTTTCCAGGGTAACCCAGATTCAGCAAATCCCAATGCTTCGCATACTTTGAGATCCTCGTAGAGTCTGGCGATAAATGTTGGCTGAATCCCGCATGAAGAAAAACCAATCTCGAAAGTAGCCGTATGAGTCGATCGGGCTATTATTTTGACCATAATCGGGGATGGGCCCCTCCCATCAGATTGGCGCCAGGAAGGCCAGGTCGTGGATGGACCTAAGAGCATCTGGCAAAGCCGGTAGTTTTCTTCGTAAAGAGAGATGAGAAGTGACAGCGGCCTGAGACCCCAGGGAGAGGACCTAAGGAGAGAAGGGCCGGTGATTAGGTCTTCGCTCATGGATCGCTCAACTGAAGGACTCGATGGACAATGAACAACGCTGCAGTACAGTAGCGGCAATCTCTTCAATCGAGTGTACGGTCGTATCAAGATATGGAATGCTTTCAACTTGCATCAGGCTCTCTGCTCCTGTCAGTTCGTTCCTGACTTGTCCGGCCGACGCGTAGACACTACCCGGTTTGCGAATATAACGTAGCTGTGAAAGACGCTCCGGCTGAATGGTCAGGCCAAACAGCTTTCGGCGATGTGGCCGCAAGACTGACGGCAACCGTTGAGCTTGAATCTCTTCTACGCTGAGCGGATAGTTCGCAGCATGCAGCCCATGCTGCATGGCAAGATAAAGACAGGTGGGCGTTTTCCCGACTCGCGAGACACCCAACAAGATAAGATCCGCGCGGCCATATCCATCTGCTGTAACCCCATCATCGTGTTGTAATGCAAAGTCGACTGCATCTATCCGCGACATATAGCGATCATAATCCGAGGCACTATGAGCGAGGCCACGAACGCGTCCGGCTGTTTGGTGGAGCTCTGCTTCCAAAGCACCTATAAAAGTCCCAAAAAGATCGAGAAAGAGTGCGTTCGACTCTCGGACAATGGCTTTAAGCGCTTCATTGACCATCGTACTGAAAACAATGGGTCGGACGCCGTCATGCTCAGCACTCCGATTGATTTCAGTGCGTGTTTGTACGGCTTTAGCAACATCGTCTACAAAGGGCAGGACTCGTCCGCCTTTGATGAATTGGCGGTCAAACTGGGTCAGGAGGCTATGCCCGAGCGTTTGTGCTGTAATACCCGTTCCGTCCGACACGTAAAAGATACTACAACGAAGAGACAGGATTTTCTGTTGTTCGTCCACACCCCAACCGCTTATACCCAAACGGGTTTTTCTCGGTTCATCGCGTCCTACGAAGCTTCATCTTGCACATTATATCAGGCATGTGAGCCATCTCTACACGAATGACCACATAGACTCCAATTTTATGGCGTTTAACGATTAGCCTATATTGTTTTCCGGTTCGAGGAGTCGATAACCAACGCCCGCTTCTGTAATCAGATAGGACGGAGAAGCGGGATCAATTTCTATTTTCTTTCGAAGTTGAGCCATATAAATCCGGACATAGTGATTGGCATCGGCATGATTCGGACCCCAGACATCCGTTAACAACTGCCTATGTGTCAAAACGCGTCCCCGTTGTCGGATCAAAACACTCAAAAGGCGGAACTCGATCGGTGTAAGATGGGCTTCGTGCCCACGAACCCAAATACGTCGTTGCACCAGATCTACCTCCCAGTCGCGAGTGACATATCGTGGTTCTGCTTGTTTTGAATCTCGCAAGGATCGCCTCATGACTGAACGAATCCGCGCCATCAGCTCCATGACGCTAAACGGTTTGATGAGGTAGTCGTCCGCGCCTGCATCGAGTGCCCTGATTTTTTCGGGTTCAGCTACACGTGCAGTCAAGACGATCAAAGGCACTTGACTCCAAGCGCGTAGCTGGGTCAAGACATCTATTCCATCCATGTCCGGGAGACCCAGATCGAGAATGATGAGATCCGGTCTCCAAGTCGCAGCACGAACGAGCCCGCGCCGTCCTGCATGGATTGCTTCGACGTTCCAATCATTCAAGGAAAGCGTAACGGATAAAAAACGACAGATCTCGGGTTCATCTTCTATAAGTAAACAGCGCAGTCGATTCAAACTCAAGATTTAGATCCCACAGGAAATGGCACGGGATCCGATACTGGAATCTCGATTTGAAACAATGCACCTTGATCCGGTCGGGTCTGCGCGCTAATCGTGCCCCCATGTGCCCTGACGATTGCCTGGACGATGGATAAACCGAGCCCCATGCCTCCCGATGTTTTTTCGAGCCGACCCTGGATAAATGTCTCAAATATCTTCTCACCCAGCCCTTCCGGTAATCCCGGACCTTGATCAGCAACCTCAATGACGACTGCACCCGGCTTCTGGTGAGCACGGATTACAACTGGCGTTCCATCCGGAGTGTGCCGAATGACATTTTCAAGAAGATTACTGAAAACCTGTTCAAATAATCCTCCATCAACTTGAATCCAAAGTAGGCTGTCTGGTAATTCAGTCTGAACGGGATGCTTTTCCAGTCCCTCACGCAACCGTGCAAGCGCTCTGCCAATAATCTCCTCAACGGGATACCATTGGCGGTGGAGGTCAACCGCTCCCGACTGCCAACGGGCCATCTCAAGGATATTTTGTGCGAGATGCGACATGCGCTGCGCTTGGGTTTGAATATCCTGGGCAAGTTGGAGCCGGGTTGCCTCATCTAGCGTGGATTGAGCGTTACGCA
>JAJZBR010000003.1:45000-55627 GCA_021798795.1 Pseudomonadota bacterium | reverse complement strand
GGGTTCTCAGGATGCGGATCTTATCGAGTTGCGGATGCCGGGATAGCTCAGCAGGTAGAGCAGCGCATTTGTAATGCGACGGTCGGCGGTTCGATTCCGTCTCCCGGCATTGACTGATGGATGAGACCGAAGTCCCACTCGGTTCCACACGCGTGGAGCAACAAAAAGAGCCGATGAGTTCGTGAACAGTGGACCGAAAAACGCATCTACGTCTACCGGGTCGAGGTGGACAGGTGTCACCATGCTCCGGCAAGCTCACTTCTGCCGCGCTGCATCAGTCTCCGGTTTTACCGACCCATTCTCCTGACGAACCAGTTTTACAAGCGTTTGCTTTATTGCACTGCCTGGGCGAGTTCTTCCGCCTCAAAACAGCATCAGGGAAAAGCGGTTCGGTCTCCACGAGAACGGCTTACGCTCTCCAGTCAACAGCCCCTACTCCAAAACGATGTACGGGTACCTCTCGACTTTTCCGTACGCTGGCGTCTCAACCAAGCCTCGTCCGGTCACCGCGCCTTCGCCACAAAGTGGTGCAGCGGGCGACGAGCTCGAAGAACCCGAGCATCTTTTGCCTGTACCCGAAACCTGCCTTCGGCTGTTCGATGCCTCAGGATCCGCCCCGTGGCGGGATTACGGAACAGGCAGTCGTATGGAGGATGCGGCCATGCCAGGCGAGAACCAGCCCGGAGGGCGATCGTCGCGTCGATACGGATAGACGGATCCGGGTGGATCGGTGCACACGGATCTCGAGGTGGGGATGGAATCCGGCGTGCAACAGTTGGACGCGCCGAGCGAACGCGCCCGCCAGTGCATCATAGGCGCCCAGAGAAAATCCACTGGGATCCCCTGCCCGATGCATGAGGTAAAAGCCCCGGATATGCTCGGCAACGAGCGCCCGGCGGATTGCGGCAATCGCCCCCGGATTCGCGGCCTCAAGATAGACGCGGTAGAGTTTCGTGATTGTGACCATCTGCCTCAGACCGACCACAGAAAGTTTCTCTCGTCTGGCAAAGAGACGGGCGCCGGACGGGCTTGCAAAACTCGCCAACACAAGACAGGCACGCGGCCTGGGCGGCGCCGGTTTTCGCTGGGGTGGTTGGGGCGAACGGGATAGCGATGGGAGGGGCCCCTCGGGCGGGTTGCGTGGCGGAGCAGCTGCTTGTGCCACACCGGGTCCGTGCGCCCTTTCAACAGGTGGAGGCGAACCTAGGCGCGCCGGTCGCGCGCGGGATGGGTGAGGCGACCAGAGTTTGAGCGCAGGAGTCGAAAGCGTGATGGCGACGAGGTGGGGGTGGATGGGGCGGGGAACGTGCCACTGCCAGTACAGGAACAGAATGAGCGCGAGCGATGAGAGCGCAAAAAAAACTGTTTTCATGATGCCTCCGCCAGACGGGCCAACCCGTCGAAGACGAGATCCGGCTCCATCTGCCAGCGCTGGAGAAGATCCGGATCGAGGAATTCGGCATCCCCACCCGTGACGATCCGGATGGGATCAGTGGCCAGAAGGCGGGTGGCACACGCATCTGACGCCGCCACAAAACCATCGATCATGAACCGGCTCCCATTTGCAAGAGCCGATTCGGTATCGTTCGCCAAAAATCGCACGCCTGGAATCATCACCTCGGGCAACTGCGCGGTGTCCCAAGCCAACGCACGCGCAAGAACGCCGCGCCCCGGTGCGATGAGCCCCCCCCGGTGCACCCCCTCATCGTCCAGAACATCGAGTGTGATCGCTGTGCCGAGCGACAGAATGAGGCTCGCCCGATGATGCTTCGCCCAGGTACCGATCAGGGCAGCCCAGCGATCGGCGCCGAGGCGGGCCGGATCCCTGTATCCGGAGCGCACGCCGGCCCGAGCGCTCTCGGCCTTCACGAACATGATCCCGGCAGGCGCGAATCCCAAGCGTTCCAGCACACGGGTGAGCATACCCTCGAGCACATCACCGGCCACGCTCGCAACCGAGACCGGTCCGCGATCCTGAACCTCCCGTCCGAGCTCGGCAGCCAGTTCGGTGAGCCGCATCCCGTGTTCGTGGCACCCTGCACCGCGAGCCTGGATCTCTCCTTTGGAGCTGCGCGCCTGCCACTTGAGCCGGGTATTGCCGAGATCGATCAGGATCATGGAGGAGACCACCGGATACTCACTTCGCCTGCGACCAGCGCTTCCCGCAGACCAGATTCCGCTTCGAACCAGAGTGCGCCGTCTTCCCTAAACCCCCGAGCCCACCCCGTTCGCGAGCCGGCCTGCTCGTGGAGCACGACGGGTTGGTTCCAAAGTGCATCAAGCGTGCGGAAAGACGGGAGAAACGGCTTGAACCCCAGGCGATGGAACACATCCAGCGCCTGAAACCACTCCTCGATCAAGGCCTGCGCCAGTTTGTTGCGATCCCTGGGCAGCGTGGGAGCCACCGTTTCAAGACTGATCGCATCCCCTCTCGATGTGCGCGGCGGGCAGGAAGCCTGATCGACGTTCACCCCGAGCCCGGTCACGCACCAAAGCGGTCCCCCGGCCTCGCCGCTCAGTTCGACGAGAATCCCGCCGAGCTTGGCATGTCCGTAGACGAGATCGTTCGGCCACTTGATCCCTGGGGACGGGAATCCCTCGCGCACGAGCGCACGCGTTGCCGCAAGCGCGCTCACGAGTCCCAATGACTGGAGATCCGGTGGCACTACCGTGAAACGCACGCCCCAGGACACGAGGAGAGATGCCCCGTAGGCGCCCGTCCAGCTGCGCCCGCGCCGACCGCGACCGTGCGTCTGATATTCGGCGAGGCAGACGCGTGGCGAGGGCCCGGTCGGGTCACGAAGCAGCCGGTTGTTGGTCGAATCCACGATCGAGAGCACTTCGATGTCCGTCTCCCGCCCGATTCCGGAAAGATGGAGCCCCGAACGGATCCGCTCCCCGGACAATGCCGACGATCCCTTGGGGAGGCGGTAGCCACGGAGCCGACTCCGTTCGAGCCTGAGACCCATGCCCTCAAGCCGCTGCATCATCTTCCAGATTGCGCTCCGGCTTACCCCGAGAAGGTGCGCAAGTTTCGGACCGGTATGCCACTCCCCGTCTCCGAGCCGGGTGACGAGAGCGGCGGTAGCATCCGGATGACGCGGCACGGAACTAGCCTTTACGCCGGATGGGATGAAACCGGTGCTCGGTACCTCCGCGGAGCCGCCTGAGATTGGCGCGGTGGGTCCAAAGGAGGAGAAGGAACAGGAAGGCCCCGAATCCACCGATCAGTGCCTCGGGCCAGGTTCCGTGCCAGATCCATGCAGACACCGCAAAGGTCAGTGCGCCCAGGAGACTCGCGATCACGACATATCCCGTTGCATAGAACCCGATAACCCAGGCGAGGATGACCAGAACAAAGAGAGGGGGGGCCAGGGCGAGCACGCCGCCCAGGAACGTGGCAACGCCCTTTCCGCCGCGGAAGCGAGAAAACACAGGGTAGAGGTGTCCCAAAACCGCAGCGAGAACGGTCAGGGGGGGGAGCCACCCGATTGCATCCGGTGCCAGCCAGAGCGGGATCCAGAGCCCAGCCAGGAGTCCCTTCGCGAAATCGAATGCGAACACCGCAAGGCCGACCCGCCGCCCGAAGAGACGCAAGGCATTGGTCGCACCGGGATTCCCGCTGCCTGAGGCGCGCAGATCCCCCCCGTGCCATCGAGCCATGATTGGGCCGGCCAGGATCGAACCCAAAAGGTACGAGATGGCGAGTGCCGCAACGACGCGGAGGATCGTCAAGTGCTCCTCGACCCGGTGCGGTCCCCCGGGGAACCGGGTGCAAGCGCCTCATCAAGACGCAGCGTGAGACACTTCGCGGAACCGCCGGCCTTGAGGAACTCGTCGAGCGGGGTCTCCACGACTTCGAATCCCCGGCTCTCGAGTGCCTTACGCAGCGGGGAGGAAAGCGCGTGCAGGGTGATCCGTGTGCCCTGGTTGACGGCGTTACAGGCGAACTGGAGCGCATCCTCGAGAGTGACCGCGATCCGCTCGCGTGGGAGGACATGCGTTTCGATCGCCTCCTGCGATGCAGGTGAGAACGCAGCCGGGTAATACAGCAGGGAACCGTCGGCCAGGGGACAAAAGCAGGTATCGAGATGATAGAACCGGGGATCCACGAGTTCGAGACTCACGACGGCACAGCCGAGCTTCAGGCTCAGCCATTCGTGTCCCTGCAGAAGACTCCTAAGCCCAGAGCCTGCCCAGAGAATGGGCAGGCGCCGATCGAAAAGCGCATCGCCCGCTCCCTCGAAAAACATCTCATCCGGCAACGCTTCAATCGTTGCGCCCCGGCTCCTGAAGAAAGCCCGGAACGGAGCCTCCTCGCCCCGTCGCTCCACATGACGGAAACGGCTCAAAACCACCTGCCCACCCAGCACAAGACCCGCGTTCGCGGTAAAGACCATGTCGGGGAGTCCCGGAAGAGGGTCAATCTCGACGATCTCTGATGATTGCGCGAGGATGGCACGCAGCTGAGTCCACTGCGCCTTTGCGCGGTCGCGATCCACGGTCCGCTGACCGGGATCCATCCAGGGATTGATGCGGTAGGTCACCTCGAAGTGCCAGGGGGGGCACATGAGGATCTCGCTCGAATGGGCCATGCCGAAATCTCGCCGATCGGGATCGATTCGTTTATTCTAAGGGATTCGTGGCCGCTCGGGCCCGAGCGGATGATTTCCTGTGAGGAGCGCTATCGCATGAGCCAGAAAGAAGCATTTGAATCCTATCGCGCCCGCATGAACCAGCGGCTCACCGAACTCGACAACCGGATCATCAAAAGGGTTTTTTCGGTCGACTCTCTGGCCTACGAACCCGGCGCACTCGACCGGTCGACGAAAGAACTGATCGGGCTTGTAGCCTCACTCGTTCTGCGCTGCGACGACTGCGTCCGTTACCATCTCAATCAACTGGACCGCGAGGGGCCGTCCCAGGAAGCCATCATCGAGGCGCTCGGCATCGGCCTCGTGGTCGGCGGCACCATCGTGATTCCGCATCTCAGGCGCGCGATCGACTATCTCGACGAACTCAAGGGGGCGGCCCAGCCCCCCCCCTAGAATCCGCCTGAGGCGGGAGAAAGATCTCGGCGAGCATGCAGCGCACCCCCCCGCCCCCCACCGTCTCGATCACATCCAGTGCGACCGGTATGATTTGGCCATGTTGTTCAAGCAGACGCCGGCCGCGCGGGCCGAGTGATCTGAGACCGCGGCGGGAGATCACGATAGCGGGCCCCAAGGGAGCGGTGAGTTCGAGAATGTTGCCCGCGAAATCGGCAACCTGCGCGGGGCTGAGTTCCAGAACCGAGCGACCCGAATCCCTGAGGCGTTTCGGGATCTCAAGACGGTCGGATGCACCCTGAATGAGATCGGAACCGATCACGGCCCAGCCGGTACCGATGGCCATGAACACATTCGTATGATAGATCGGGAGGCCTCCCGCATCCCGGGTTTCGAACACCTCGACCTGGTAACCCATGGTCTCGCCCCAGCTTCGGGCCAAATCCGGATCGGTCCGGATCGAGGCCGCCGCATAGGCGCGGCGCCCGATATGATCGAGAACCAGGCTCCCGGTTCCTTCGAGATACCGCCCCGCCCGTTCGTGATGCGTGAGATCAACGACGCGCCGGATTTTGAAATCGTCTCCGAGCTCGGAGACGATACCGGGTCGTCTCTCACGCCTGCGATTCGGTGCCTGCATCGGATAGAGCACGAGGCTGCCATCTTCATGTGTGCTGAGCCAGTTGTTAGGAAATACGGCGTCCGGCTTGGGCGGGAGCGGGCTGTCTTCTGTCACGAGAACCCGGATCCCGGCGTCACGAAGGCTCCGCACCAAGCCATCAAACTCGGTTCTGGACTTGCAGTCGAGATCCGCTCCGCCGGGCGAGGGGGTCTGGAAGACATTGCTCGAAGCTGTCTCCTGATTGAACCCGAATGCTGCCGGGCGTACCAGGAAAACGGCCTGTGCTCCCTGTTTCACCGACTCCGGTGCACGGTTCGCGATCTCGGAGGATGCCGGGCCCGTTTCTTCGTCGCAGGCCGGATGCGTTCGATCGTCCGACCTGCCAGAAGGGATCCTTTTTATCACTTTAAGGTTACACTTGGGTCCAAGCCGACAGGGGAACCCTGGAGCGGCGGCGGGAGTGATTATGGCAGATCAGTCCGTCGAGTGCGCGTGGACACACTACTGGCAGTCCGACCGGCTCGCCTCCTGTGGCGGGGCGGGTGAACGCCAGTATCAGATCGCCATTGTCCGGCACTGGCACCGGGTATTCGCCCGGCTTGAAACTCCACCGCGACTGCTCGATCTCTGCTGCGGGAACGGCGCGCTCGCGATCCTCGCGGGACGCTATTACCTCGAGCGACGGGGAATCGCGGCTGCAATCGATGCGGTCGACCGCGCCCGGATCGATCCGGAGCGCTGGCTCACCCAGCAACGCACCTGGATCCGTCAAATCCGTTTCCACGGCGCCATGGCGGCCGAATCGCTCACCTTCCCGAACGCGACGTTTACCGCCATAATCGGGCAGTATGCGCTCGAGTATACGGACATCGACCGGACCCTGGCCGAGTGCGTGCGCGTGCTCACCCCGGACGGACAGCTGGCTTTCGTGATCCACGCGCGCGAGGGTTGTGTGGTTGCCCGTGCCCTCGCACAGCAGGCGGAGATCGCAACGATCCGCGCACTCGACTACTTTGCCCTGGCGCAAAAACTCGCCCAAGCCATCGCCTCCGGATCCGGGGACACGGCTTTGAAACTGGCATTCGAGGCCCGGTGCGATGCGCTTCGCGCACTCGAGACCCGGTCACTCGAACCCGGGATGTACCAAAATATCCTGGGTGTGATCCAGCATGCACTCGCGCATCTCAGCGATTGCCCCCTCGCTCTCGTCCGGGACAAAATCACGGAAGTGGAGCAGGGTCTCAACTACCACGCCCTGCGGACCGAGGCGCTCGCGCGCGCGGCGCGCACAGCCGAAGAGATCCGGCAGCAACTCTCGCCGCTCGGGAGACTGGGATTCCGCCCGCTCGGGGAATGGCCCGAGGCGATCGAGGGAGAGGGCGGGCTCATCGGGTGGAGCGCGATCCTGACCCGGGCAAGGGCATGAGGGAACGTCCTCGAGCCAAGCGCCGCCCGTTCTTGCGGAGTCGGTATCTGCTCATGCCGATTGCAGGCATACTGGCCGGATCCATTACCGGCATGGCGGGTCTCAATCCAACCGTGAAGCCCACCGCACGGTCCACGACGACCCTCCTCGCCATCGAGCCCCGTCTCCATGAAGCGCCACTTCTGCGTGCGGCACGTCTGGATACCCATGCCGGCGGGAGTCTCGATCTCAATGTCTACGAACTCACGGATCGCGTGCTCGAACGCATGCTCGTGAGACGGGCCCGCGCAGGCGTCCGGGTACGGATTCTCCTCGATCCCGGTCCCTGGCACGGCGCCCGGATCGTCGCAGCCGAGCGCAGGTTCTGCGCGCGGCACCCGAGACTCGCCTGCCGCATGGCCTCCCACCGCTTCCGCTTCGATCACGCCAAATATGCGGTCTTCGACGATCGCTATGCCTGTATTGGAACGGCCAACTGGACCTGGCGCGCGTTCCACCGGAACCGTGAATACATCGTCTGCACGAGCCAGCCCCGATCGGTTCGTGCCGCAGCAGAACTGTTCCGGGATGACTGGCGGGGTGTGCCAGCCGGCAAGCTTCCACGGCAGGCGCTCGTCGTCTCTCCAGGATCAGAAAATCGGCTTCAGCGCCTCCTCAGGGGATCTGGACCGCTTGCGATCGAAGCCGAAGAGGTGGGATCCGTGAAGCATCTCGACCGGCTGATCGCGCGGCACGGCGCCCGTGCGCGGATCCTCCTGCCCCAGCGCCTCAGCCCCTGGGACCGAGGGGTCGCCCAGGCGCTCGTCCGTAAGGGCGTCCAGATACGACTCATCCACCGACCCTATCTCCATGCCAAACTCATCCTGACCCGAACCTGTGCATTCATCGGATCGCAGAATCTGACCCGGACCTCGCTTGTGGACAACCGTGAAGTGGGGATCCTGATCCGAGCCCCCGGGCTCCTGGCCCGGCTTCGCAGGCAATTCGCGAAGGACTGGGAGCGCAGCAAGCCCCTTCCCGGAAGCCGATAAAGCCTCTACGCCGAACAGGTGGGCGCACGAAATAAAAAAAATCCGGCCCAGAGCGTGAGCCGGATTTTCGAAGAGATGCCTGGCAGCGACCTACTCTCACATGGAGGAAACCCCACACTACCATCGGCGCTGAGCAGTTTCACTTCCGAGTTCGGAATGGGATCGGGTGGTTCCCGCTCGCTCCAGCCACCAGGCAAAAAGGTTGTGATCTGTTGTTGGCGCTTCAGGCAATGATTGTGCCGCAAAATGACTTGGGTGTTATATGGTCAAGCCTCACGGTCAATTAGTACTGGTTAGCTGAACGCATTGCTGCGCTTACACACCCAGCCTATCAACGTCGTCGTCTTCGACGGACCTTTAGGGACCTCAAGGGTCCAGGGAGATCTAATCTTGGGGTGGGCTTCCCGCTTAGATGCTTTCAGCGGTTATCCCGTCCGTACATAGCTACCCGGCGGTGCCACTGGCGTGACAACCGGAACACCAGAGGTACGTCCACTCCGGTCCTCTCGTACTAGGAGCAGCTCCCCTCAAATCTCCAACGCCCATGGCAGATAGGGACCGAACTGTCTCACGACGTTCTAAACCCAGCTCGCGTACCACTTTAAATGGCGAACAGCCATACCCTTGGGACCTGCTACAGCCCCAGGATGTGATGAGCCGACATCGAGGTGCCAAACTCCCCCGTCGATGTGAACTCTTGGGAGGAATCAGCCTGTTATCCCCGGAGTACCTTTTATTCGTTGAGCGATGGCCCTTCCATACAGAACCACCGGATCACTAAGACCTGCTTTCGCACCTGCTCGACTTGTGTGTCTCGCAGTTAAGCACCCTTTTGCCTTTGCACACACTGCGCGATTTCCGACCGCGCTGAGGGTACCTTTGCGCTCCTCCGTTACTCTTTAGGAGGAGACCGCCCCAGTCAAACTACCCACCATACACTGTCCCCGGCCCGGATAACGGGTCTAGGTTAGAACTTCGAACAAACCAGGGTGGTATTTCAAGGTTGGCTCCACGCAAACTAGCGTCTGCGCTTCAGTGCCTCCCACCTATCCTACACAAGCCTGTTCCAAATTCAGTGTAAAGTTGCAGTAAAGGTTCACGGGGTCTTTCCGTCTTGCCACGGGAACGCTGCATCTTCACAGCGATTTCAATTTCACTGAGTCTCGGGTGGAGACAGTGCCGTTATCGTTACGCCATTCGTGCAGGTCGGAACTTACCCGACAAGGAATTTCGCTACCTTAGGACCGTTATAGTTACGGCCGCCGTTTACCGGGGCTTCGATCAAGAGCTTTGCCTTTCGGCTGACCCCATCACTTAACCTTCCGGCACCGGGCAGGCGTCACACCCTATACGTCCACTTTCGTGTTTGCAGAGTGCTGTGTTTTTATTAAACAGTCGCAACGGCCTTTTCACTGTGACCCCCATCCGCTCCAGCCGCAAGGGCTTTCACGTACCGAGGGCGTACCTTCTTCCGAAGTTACGGTACCAGTTTGCCTAGTTCCTTCACCCGAGTTCTCTCAAGCGCCTTAGGATTCTCTCCTCGCCTACCTGTGTCGGTTTACGGTACGGATACGAGTTGACTGAAGCTTAGAGGATTTTCTTGGAAGCGGGGTATCAACCACTTCGCGAATACCGAAGTACCGCTCGTCATCGCTTCTCGGGATTGTGCCTCCGGATTTTCCTAAAGGCACTCCCTACAAGCTTAAACCGGGATAACCAACGCCCGGCTGGTCTAACCTTCTCCGTCCCCCCATCGCATCAACTCCTAGTACAGGAATATTAACCTGTTTCCCATCGACTACGCCTTTCGGCCTCGCCTTAGGGTCCGACTCACCCTGCGCCGATGAACGTTGCGCAGGAAACCTTGGGCTTACGGCGTGCGGGCTTTTCACCCGCATTATCGTTACTCATGTCAGCATTCGCACTTCCGATACCTCCAGCAGTTCTCGCGAACCACCTTCGCAGGCCTACGGAACGCTCCTCTACCGCGGATCTGGTGCAAGCACCAAATCCACCCGCAGCTTCGGTACACGGCTTGAGCCCCGTTAAATCTTCCGCGCAGACTGACTCGACCAGTGAGCTATTACGCTTTCTTTAAAGGATGGCTGCTTCTAAGCCAACCTCCTGGCTGTCTGGGCCCTTCCACATCGTTTACCACTTAGCCGTGATTTGGGGACCTTAGCTGGCGATCAGGGTTGTTTCCCTCTTCACGACGAATTTTATCACTCGCCGTGTGTCTCCCGTGCTGCACTTCCCGGTATTCGGAGTTTGCATCGGTTTGGTAAGTCTGGACGACCCCCTAGCCGAAACAGTGCTCTACCCCCGGGAGTGATACACGAGGCGCTACCTCAATAGCTTTCGAGGAGAACCAGCTATCGCCGAGCTTGATTAGCCTTTCACTCCTATCCACAGCTCATCCCATACTTTTTCAACAGTAACGGGTTCGGGCCTCCAGTAGGTTGTACCCCACCTTCACCCTGGCCATGGATAGATCGCCCGG
>JAJZBR010000003.1:0-40000 GCA_021798795.1 Pseudomonadota bacterium | reverse complement strand
ACACGTATGACAGCCTCACCACGCTGGAGCCCCTGCTCATACGCGCTGACCGAGGCGTTCCAATGCACCGGAAGATCAAACCCTTCGGGTCGTACAAAGCTCGTCTTGAGAACGCGCGCATAGACCATATTCGCGACGCGATAAGTCAACGCCTGGCAGCGATGTCGCACCACCAGATACCAATGGCCACCCTTGAGTACGATGCCGAGCGGATCGAGTGTGCGCGATTGGGTCCTGCCATTCCGTTGGTAGTGGACGCGCAGACGACGATCGGCCCAAACGGCGTGGGCGATCTCCGGAAAGAGCGGCCCAACCCTTCCCTCTCGACCTTCCGGAGATCAGGGACACAGGCGTCCCAGAGGGGGTGGCACACGGTAGGGGGTGCCCGTGTAGGAAAACGTGGTCGTGCGATGATCCGTCCACGGGCTCGGTTCGGGCAGGTGATCCTGCCCGATATAGCCCTGCTCAGCGAGCGCTGCAGCCGACTCGGGCATCATCATGACGAACATCCCACCCGAGTACAAGGCCCACGGAGTTTTGGTCACCGTATACCGGTGACCTATCGAACAGGCGGGTCCACCGCTCTGCCAGAAGTCGATCACGGTATTTCGGGAAGGATCGGGTACGAATGTGAGCGTCTCTCCACCCCCCGAACTGGAACCCGATCCGGTATAGCAATGTCCTGCGGGACCACCGGTGCAGTTTGTGGCATTCATCGCATTTTGTGCGTTGAGCGCTCCCTCGGCGTACACGGCGGTTGATGCCTCCGGAACCCCGTAGATCAGGTTGGGCGGCCCGATGGATGTCGCATCCTCCGCTCCGCAAGCAACCCCGGCGAGGGTAACCAGACACATCGTCATGAACAGGATCGGTTTTCTCATCTTCATACCTCTGTTTGGGATGCCAGATCTCTTTCCGGCGAGTGGTCTCTCATGTCTCAAATCCATTCGGGCGCAAAGGTGGCCCGGGCATCACCTCAACCACATTTGACGGCAGCCTTGACCACGAGGTAGGGCGCAGGCGGTGATTCCCAACCCATCTGTGTCAAGACCTGCGCATGAATGGTCCACGCGTGGCCTGAGACGGTTGCCCACGCCTGGTAGCCCCCGATGGGGTAGGCAACCGGCCCGCCGGCAATGAAGACGGGCGTGATGAAGATCTCCGGCGCACTCCCCGTGGGACAATAGGGCGGTTGGGAGATCACACTGCCATTCTGGGCCAGGGTCTCGTAGGCAACCGCATGAGAGAGTGCCACCTGGCCGTGTTCGGCCGTGATATCTCCCTCCGCCGCCACCTGGCCGCCATGGATTGCGACTTCGGGATCCCCCCTGGAATCCGTCCCTGCATAGATGCCGTGATTCGCAAAGAGATTCCAGGTATGAATGCCCTCCGCCGTCACCCCGTTCGGAAATCCACCCGCAACCGACAAACCAGACGTCGCGAGATTGCCAGTGGCCGAGATCTCGTGCGCGTTTCGGATACTCTGATTCCCCATATCGAGATCGGTGAACATCTCGTTGAGTTCGGGATGGCCGGGAAGGGCGACCCGATAGAGCTGATCCGCGCTGAATGTTCCATTCGAGAAGTATTCCAGCAAGGCGAGATGTCCCGGACCGGGATTCGGGATCGAGGTGTGCACAATCGAAAACGACCAGCCTCCATAGGCACCGACGAGCCCATCGTGGACTTCGCCTGGGATCTCCCCGGTCGCGACATAACCCGCCGCCGGGCCACCGGCCTGGGCCGCCCCGGGGATCACCACATCCGCATAATGGTTGTCGGCCAGATCATTCTTCCAGCGGAAGCCGCCCGCCCCGAGTGTGATGGCTGCGAGATCGCCGGCTTTGGGCTCGAGTACATAGAGCGTGTAGGTATCTCCGTAGGGATTCTGACCGGTGTATCCCGGCGGGAGATAACCTTCGGCAATCAGCTCAGCAAGGGGTACGGTCACGGCGCCAGTCGGCGTGGCGACGGTCTCAAGTGCGGCGTAATGGTTCATGATGTAGTTCTTGACCGCCTGGCCCAACTGCTTGAGCTCGGCACCGGCCGCTGCCTGACGCATCTGTCGGCTACCTTGTTCGGCGAATGAGAAGACACTCACGAGCAACATGGTTCCCAAAACCACGGCGAGCAGCATCTCGATCAGACTCAAGCCGCGCTGCCGGAGTGGGAGGAGAGGGATCGGTCTGATTCGCGAGACGATCACCGGCCACGCCGACCGGCGTGCCCTCCCGGAGTCAGTAGACGTCGACATCGGACACCAGCGCACCGACAGGCACCGGAAACGGGATCGGAAACCAGGTCCCTTCGCTCTCCGAGAAACCAACCTCAATCCCTCCTTTGATCTCGGCTACTCCAACCGCGAGACTCCAGCCAGAGTGGCGTTCCGCAGGGAGCTCGGAGGCAGAGGGCAGATCACCCCAGACGGTCACCTCGCCGTTATGGATCCGGTTGTCCAGTGTGGCGAGCGGCCGCCAGCCCGGAGGAAGCGACAGGTCAGGCAGAGCCACTTGCCCGCTCGCCCCAGGATGGCTTTCGGCATAGCTGATCACGGCATTGCGATAGACCACGTAGTTCTCGGCAAGCGTGTCCGCACGATTGAATCGCACGGCCCTCGGAGCTGCCCAATCTCCGAAAACGAGCACGAGCCCGAGCATAAAAACCGATAGGCCGGCCATCCACACCCCGGTTCAGCCGACAACCCAAAGGAGCGTATTCGAATCCCCCGCGGTGCAATCCGAGGCAGCCAGCGTGGTTGGGGACGATCCAGCGGCAATCGGATTGCCGGGCGCATACAAAGCCGTACCATTGATGGAAAACTCGGGCCAGCTACCGTACTGGAAGGTCGCGAGCTTGATGCAGGCGCTCTGCGACACCGCGGCGAACTGAATGGCGAAATCGCTGCCAAAACCGGCCGAGACGCTGGTCCCGGGCTCGAGCGTGACGGCACCCTGCCAGGCATCCACCGGAGTTCCCGTTCCAATCATGCTCTCCGGGAAGATCCCGGCATTCTGGGCGATGGAGTTCACCAATCCGTTGTAGCTGCCCTGTCCTGAATAGAGCTGCTTGATTCCGCTCTCGAGCGATGCGATATCTGTCTCCGTATTGGACAGCCGGTTGTTGGTCAGCACCTGGCCGGCCACGATGAAGGCACCCGCCAGAATAATGATGCCGATGACAACGGCAATGAGTGTCTCGACCAGCGTGAGCCCCGATTGGCTCTTCGAGGCAACCCGTACGGACTTTGTAATGCACGATTGATTCACGACTGGACCTCCTGACTGAATGGGACATGTGATGACAGATGCGATGGACGGGGACAGGCACACTACCCCATGTGCACGAGCGACATAAAGTAGTTGGGAATCTGGATCTGGAGAGCCACCGTACCCAAGGTGTACCAGAGGACGACGAGCGCAAACACGATGCGCGCTGCGGATAGAACCGTACCCGCCTGCTGAACGACCCGCTCATACCCGGTTTCCGCCCACTCGTCCGCCACTTCGCGCAGAACACTTTCGATATCGAGCCCCTGACTCTCGTACATGGAGATTTCCTCGACGATCACCCGATCCGGGAACTGATAACGCGACAGCTGCATCGCGCGACCCATGCCCATTCCAGAAACCATGCCCACCCGGATGGCACGGAGACGCTCGCGCATCCAGGGCTTGGACAATCGTTCGGTCTCGACCAACGCGTCATAGGCTTTGATCCGGCCGTTTTCGGTGAGCGCAGGAATACTCGCGAGCCAAGCGCCACCTTGCTGCAGACGGTAGAAACTGAGCGGCGGGATTCGATCCAGAAGGCGACGCAACCGCCCGGTCCAGTAGGGTTCCACGAACGGAAGCATCCCGGCCAGAACGCCGAGCGTCACCACCCCGACGATGAATCCATCCGACTGGACGATCCGGCTCGCAACCAGCATCGAGCGTGCCACGCCATGCCAGTGCGAGGTCGGATACAGCACCTCGAGCTTCGGAATCACGTAGTCGGAAAAAGCCACGAGCGACACCAGGATCATGACCAGATAGGTGATGAGATGTGCCCAGGCGCCGAGGACTGCTCGGCGCATCCGCCGGTTTGCATCGAGCCGCCGAACCAGAAGGGCGAAAACCCGCTGGAACCCTGTCCGACGACCTTCCTCACCCCCGCCCACCGCCTGCTCCCCACCTTGCAAAAGCATGCGTTCGACCGGATCGGCGATGTCCCTAAGAGACTCGGAGACGGAAAACCCCGCCCGCATGCGCTGTTGCACCTGACCGAGAACCATCGCCTCGAGATCCGTCCGGCCACGCTGTCGCGCGCGCCGCACCATCTCGTCCACCACCGCTACAATGTTGATGGAGGGCCGCCGAAGCACCCGGTCCAACCGCCGATACAGCTTCTCCTTTCCCCCGTATTTCCAGATCCAAAGTGCCAGGCGGTAGCCGCGATCGCTCCCTCGGTGCTGCCCCGCTCCCACTCGGATCACGGCAACCATCCCGTCTGCTCGGACGAGATCGGGCGCTCCTCTTCAAGCGCGAGATCCAGTCCACCCCGGCTCCCATAGTCGATCTCCCCGTTTGCGAACTTCATGAGCCAATGGCGCCCGATCGTGATCGTTTCCGCCTGGGCACGCCACGCGCGCTCGGCCGCAGCCACCCCTTCCATCCGCGCAATCTGCATGAGTTCGCGCGTCGTGGTGACAACCTCGGCCACGACCGTCCGGCCCGTCACTCCCGGCAAGGGGTTGCCGGATGTGTTACAGACCGGACAGCCCGGTCCACGCCAGCGTGCGCGTGCCAGTCGGCGCGCGCCCAGGATTCCGCGCAGCCGTACCCACTCCGGTTCCGGAATCCTGTCTTCGTGTTCGACAAGAGGCACCGCGCAGGAGGGACACAGCCGCTGGACAAGACGCTGGGCAATGAGTCCGCGCACGACCGTATGATCGAACAAAAGGGCGCGATTCTCTTGCCGCACACAGAGATCATCGAGACGCGTGAGGATCTTCCAGGCGCTGTTTGCGTGCACAGTGGTCAGGACCAGATGTCCCGTATTGGCCACCTGCAATGCTCCTGCAGCACCCGCTTCGCTGCGTACCTCGCCCACCATCACAATATCGGGATCAAGCCGCATGACATCTTCGATGTGTCCGCCCCAGTCGTCGTTTTGTACCGGGATCTGCCGTACACCCGCGATCCGGTATTCGGGCGGATCCTCCAGCGTAAGGATGTTCCGGTAACCCTGGCGCTCCAGAATGGATTTGAGAACCGCAACCAATGTGGTCGATTTGCCCGATCCGGTTGGTCCGGAAATCACGGTAATGCCTGAGGCAAAAGCAATCAGGTCTGCGATCGCCTGGCACTGGCTGTCGAGATAACCCAACGCCCGCAACTGGCTACCCAGATCGTCTCCCGCCAGGCCAACATCCACTGGCAGGAGCCTCAGGACCATCATCGACCCGCCGAGCAGCGGTGTCGACTGGATCCGTATGCCGTGCAACTCGACCGGCAGATGCCCGCTCGCACTCCCGATACGGGCCTTCTGAGGAGCCGCCGGATTGTAATGTCCCTCCCCTTCTTCCGCCATGACACCGTAAATCACGCTGGCCAACTCCTCCGTTTCATGGAGTTTCATCTGCCGGACCTCGCGCAGATCCCCGTAAAACCGCATCATGAGCGTACCTCTCCGCCCGGCGGTATCCATCACGAGATGAATATCCGACACGCCTCGAGCGGCTGCATCCATGAAGATCTGACGTGCGTGCTTCACCACTTCGCTGTTGTCTTCGCGGCATCGGATCCGCTCATTCCCAAGATCCAGGATGACCTGGTAGGGGACGAGATGGGTGTTCCGGTAGTCGCTCCAGTGGGCACGGATCAGGGCGAGTGCATTCTGGATCCTGGCATCCTCCTCATATCCTTCGCTCACCAGAATGTCGCCGGTCGCACACAGCGCGATCACGTCCTTGAGTTCCTCCTGAACCACATATCGCGCCGTGAGATGAGGATCGTGGAATGCCGCAAGCGTCGATGCGCCATCAGGCGACGGTTCGGGAACATTCCTTCCGTCGACCGGAGCAGGGTGACCGGAAACCGGCCTCGCGGGAGCCGTCAGTGCGGGCTGTGCCATGAGCCTGCTCCATCCGGATCGAGTGCGCGAACCGGGCGCGAGGCCGGCAGGACCGGCATGGGCGGGGGTGCCTGCTCGGGTTGGATCTCAGATCCCTGAATCCCATCACCCGGCCCGGCGAACGACAGCGCACGCAACACACCGAGCATTTGCACCCAAACCCCTCCTCTTCCGACCCGGACCACTCGCGCGCCATTGTCGAGAATGGATCCGGTCGAGATCCGTTCCCGCGACCCGTCCGGATACTGCACGAGCGCCCGGATCTCTCGCCCGACACCCCTGATGCTCCGAATCTCGGGCAGAAGCGCAAGATCGAAGTTGCGGACTGCCCCGCTCTCGCGGGGGGCTCCGGAACCTGGGGATCTTGCTCTTGCGCCGCAAACCTGCCCACGGGTCCCTGCGATGGCTGCGCGGAGTTTGGCGATGGTAAGCCTGGCCTCCAGCAAAACTTCCTCTGCGCGCAGCCGTCCGAGCTGACTCGCCTCTGCGTGCTCCCGCTGAAGCGGAACGCGACGATCCTGCACGGGCAACGCAACCGGAGCTCCCGCTTCCGCAAGGCCTGGTACGGTTGCGGCGTGGGCCCAGGGCAGGCATCCCCTGGCAACGAGCACCCATACGACAAACTGTATTCCGATTCCGATCGTTTCACTCTTGCGCATAAATCATCCCCTCCACGGACCACTCCAGTTGACGGCTCGCGATCGCAGCCGTGACCTTCCGCACTTCGATTCCGGGCAGGGCCTCGAGGCTCCGACCCAGGGAAAACGGATCCACGCCTCGCGCCTCAATCCGCCAGGTGGCCACTGCCCAAGCGAACCGCGCGCCCGGTGCTGCCGGATCCGGCCGTACCGGTGCTGCCCAGGTGAAAACCAGCGACCGGATTCCCTCTTCACGTGCCCACCGGTAAAACAAACCCTCCGCCCGCGTGCGGGATACGAGTTCCCGGGACAGCGCCCGTTTGAATCGAGGTGGTTCAATGACGCCGCTCACACGGACCTCATCCGGTGCGCCGGATCCCAGCGCATTGAGAAATCGCGCATCTTCCGGCAAGTGCACAAAAGATGCACCCGGCCGGTAACGCCAGATTTGCGACACGCTCCGTCCCGTGCAGGTAAAGCGCGCAAGCATCCATCCCTCCTCGCTGAGCGGGAGCTTTCTCCAGGATTTGCGGCAGACACGCAACACCGCATCCGGCGCGAGCGCACGGGACGCCTGCGGCCACAGAGGATGGCGCCCGCGCGCACGAATCTTGCTCCGCTCCAGAGCGATCTCTGCCCGGACCCGGATCAGGTGCTTGGCCTCCCATCGCTCGTGCATCCACCATCCCGCACCTGCGAGAGCGAAGGCGATCAGTGCGACACCGGCCCTCCATAATCCCCTCGGCTGCCTCTGCATGGACTCCGTCACTGGCAGGTGACGCGCCCATCCCGGATCCAGAAGCTTCTCCAAAAGCGCATGCGCCATCTCCACAGCGCTTTCAGCAATCTCTTCCCCAAGCAAGGAACCATAGTGTTCGATGAGCATGGCCCGGCGTCTCGCGGCACCGGTCTCGTCTCCTACATAGTCACCCTCGCCGAGCACCTGCCCGTTCAATGTCGCAATCACGATCAGGCAATCGGGCCGGATCCTGAGATACCAGATCACCCCGCCCTCCGGGCGAGCCTCTGCCAAGGCCACGGCCAATGCGATGGCACGTACGGGGCGATCGGATTCACCGAGCCCGATGAGACCACGGGTGTGATGGATGACCATGAGATTGTAGTCGTGAAACGTTGCGCCGGGCTCCGCCATTCGGACGATATCCCGTGCCAGCCGACGTGCCGCGCGTCTTGGGTAACGCTGATCCGTCTCGTTGAGGGCGCGCCACCAGTACAACCCGACGGCGTAGTTTCTGCCCCCGATGTCGAGAATCTCCATCAGACCCGTATCCGCCGTGCGGTCAGCGTCACAAAGATCACCTTGCGTTCGCGCGACCCCGATCGAAACCAGGACAAGATTCCCTGATCCCCCTCCCGGCTCTCGCTCACCTGCTCGAAACCTGCCAGTACCAGCGTCTGACCGCTTTTCATGAGTACCCGCTGGATAAACCGCTGCGAGCTCACACTCGGCACCTGAATGGATTCACCTCCCGATGTGATCGTGGTGAGCGAGTTCAAAGTCGAAAGATCGATCGCATACTGCATCGCGAGCATCCCGCCCGACAGGATGCGCGGAACAACGAGCATCGAGAACCCGGTGGTGACCTGCCCGGGCGTCAATGCCGTCGATTGACCGACCAGTGTGGATGCGGTGGTCTGGGCACTGGCCAGATAGCCCACCGTCTTCGTGACCTGGATCGGCAGTGGCTGGCCCTGAAGCGCAATTCCGGATCCCTGAGTCATGAGTGACACATGGCCATAGGCGTGAAGCGCCTGGATCAGGAGCGCGCTCCCGGCATATTGTCCGATCCCGCCGGTCGCCGTATTGAGAATCGTGGCCGAGAAGCTCGCAGCTCCCGCAACCGATGTCGCGGGACCCGCACCGGAAAATGTCACCCCGTAGGTCTGGGCCAGGTTGTGGAACACCCCGTCCAGTGAAAATCCCCTGAGCTCGCTATTCGTAAGATCCAGCGCGTAAACCCGTACCACGATCGAGACTTCCCGCTGCATGGCGTGGTTGAGCGAAGCCAGGTACCGCCCGACCCGGCGCACCACCATCGGCCGGTCGATCACCGTGATCACTCCCGCCTCTTCGTTCACGAGTACCTGGCCATGCAGAGTCAGCATCGCCACTACATTTGCGTGCACCGTCTTCCAGAACTGATTCTCCTGCTCCTGGGTCACCGTCTGACTGCTGGTCTCGCTGGATCCACCCGTCGTGCCCCCGCTGCTCCCGAGGTTGCTCTGGTTCGTGAGCACGAGCGCCGTTGACACCGCTCCGGGCAGAACATCGAGCGGGAAGGCCCGGCTTTCGTAGCGGAACAGACGGATGGCTCCCCGCTCCCAGCGCCAGGAGAGGCCGAAATAGGCAGTTACCTGGTCGAGCAGACCCGCGAGCGTTCCGTGGTAGTCGATCTTGAGAATGCGTCCGGTCTGGAGCAGAAGCGACTTTTGGGTTACCGGATTCGCGTTCGCAGTCTCTGCTTCCTGGAGCATGGCTCCAAGACGAACCGGCAAACCCGCGAGCCGGGACAAACGCTCGGCCAGCTGCTCGAGATAAAGATGATGGGTGATCCAAACCACCGGTTCGCCGAAAACAGCCGGCAGGTATGGCCCACGCTGCGCCGGGATCGGCTGCCCGCTCCCGAAGTAATAACCGTCATGAAGAATCACCGGATGCAACGCACCCTGACGGCTTTGGGCGATGGCGAGACGATGCTCCCGGGTCTCGATCCCAGCGAGGGTACGGTTTCGTGCCGCGAGCAACGCGCAACTCGAAAGAAGCCCCGTCAGGATCAAGAGCGCAAGTCCAAGCACGGGGATCCTGCTCACGCACCGGGCAGCCACGGACCGGATCATGCCCCACCCGCCACGACGAGAACCCGGTTCTTGCGGTATACCGTAACCCGTATGGGCGATCCGGCCGCATCCAGCGTTTTGACCAGAATCGATATTGCGCGCAGAAAACTTCCGTGTAGGGTCGCCCGTGCCGTCAGGAGATAATCGTTGGGCGCGTGCCAGATCAACTGGTAGCCTGCCCGGCGCACCCACTCGAGGAGTTGCGCATGCAGCGCCCCCGGTGTGATCGTCCAGCGCGGATCGGGTCGCGATGGCGGGGAAGAGGCGAGATAGACCCGCAGCTCGTGCGTATCCGGCTTCTCGGAAAAGGCATAACAGAGGCCCGTCGACCTTTGGCCGGCCAAAAGGAGCAGACGCAAAGCGGTCGGAAGCGGACCCGGTAGGCCAAGTCGTGCTGGGATCATCCAGTCGGGCGCAGCCCAGGCAAGGTGCAGATGGGCCCGCCGCGCCCAGCGGGCCACCTGTGCGCGCGCCGATCCCGGGGCAACCCGGTAGCGCCCGGGCGCCTGCCGCGAAGCGGGTTCGCTGCCGCAACCGTGCGGGAGACGGACCGGATTTGCATGGAACCCCAACACCTCGGGAGTTTTTCCTGGGCAGGATGCCCCCGACCGGTTGGAGCGTGCCAGATCGCGCATCGAGCGGACCCGAACGACGATTCGACCGGTCGCAAGCCGGAGGGTGAAGCGACTCGCGTGTCCTCTAATCACCCAGTACGGCCGCTCGCGATAGACGGGAACGGTTGTCGTTCGTTGACCCAAGGTCAGGATCGCCTGGATCGGCCGACAGGCCGGGCGACGACGCATCCAGAGATAGACATGCCGTTTGCCGCTGAAGACGAGCTTCGGCAGACACCGGGGACCTTGTGCCCGATAGTCAAAATGGTAGGGCCGGCTTTCCGCGAATCCCTGGCGGTTACCTCCCAGAATGACGCACCCGACGAGCAGGGCCCAGCCACCCATCGTGCCATGCGAGCGGTCGGAGCGTCTTTTCGGCATGGGTTTCCAAAGTGGAATCGATGGAAGCCAAGCTTGCGCTCAACCGGGGGTCTAGGCCAGAGAAAAATCGGAACTTTGCGGCCGATTAAACCGGATGCGGGTGCGACCCCAACGGGGCCGCGCTTGAGTATCATGGCAGCCATGAACAACCAAGCGCGGCGAGACGGACTTTTCATTGGGCTCATGTCCGGCACGAGCGCGGACGGGGTCGATTGCGCCCTGGTCGACCTCGCAGACAGACGCCCCATGCTCGTGGCACTCGAGACCACCCCTTACCCGGACCCGCTCCGGAAACGGATCCTCGATCTCATGCAGGGGCGTTACGAGGGAGCCGACCCGATCGAGCGCTTGGGCAGTCTGGATGCCGAGTTGGGAGGGTTCTTCGGGGCAGTCATCTGTAAACTGCTCGAGACCGAACGGATCGCTTCCGCATCGGTCCGTGCCATCGGAAGCCACGGGCAGACCATTCGCCATCGGCCGCGCCAGCCCTCCCATTCCTTCACGCTGCAAATCGGTGATCCGAACCGGATCGCAAACGCAACGGGGATCGTGACCGTCGCGGACTTCCGTCGGATGGATATCGCTCTCGGTGGAGAGGGAGCACCCCTCGTACCGGGCTTTCTCAATCATTGCTTCAGGGAGGAGCGCGAACACCTCGTCTTCCTCAACATCGGAGGGATCGCCAACCTGACACTCTGGCCACCCGGTGCCGAAGACCCCATCGGGTTTGACACGGGTCCGGGCAATACCCTGCTTGACGCCTGGATTCGGAAAGAGACCGGCTGCGCGTTTGACCGGGATGGCTTCTATTCCAGCCAGGGCACCCTCATCCCGGAACTGCTCGAGCGCTTCCTTCGCGAACCCTACTTTGGCGCCCCCCCTCCCAAAAGTACGGGACCCGAGTATTTCAGCCCCGAATGGCTCAGCGTCCGTGCGGGTAAGAGCTATCGGCCGGTCGACATCGCGCGAACCCTGGTTGTCCTGACCGCGACAACGATTGCCCAGGCCATTCAAGATCATGCCCCCTTATGCAAACGGGTGGCCGTGAGCGGGGGCGGAGCCAGGAATCCCCTGATCATGGCGGAACTCGAAAGCCGCCTTCAAACGAAGGCCGTGATCGGTACGGATGCGCTCGGGCTCGATCCCGACGGGCTCGAAGCGATGGCATTCGCCTGGCTTGCGCAACAACGCCTGCTTGAGGCAGCGGGGAACCTGCCATCTGTGACGGGCGCCCGCTCACATGGGCGCCTGGGCGCCGTCTATCTACCAGGGCCCGCCCATCCACCCCGGCCTTGAACCCGCCCAAGTCTTGTAACGAGAACTTTCCCGGTGATTGGCACTCTAATCTTAAGAGTGCTAGAATTTAGGTTCACTATGCGGTGACATGCCTATGAATCAAGAACTTGCGCTGATATCGCCTATCCCCGAACTGGCCGGTGACCATTCCCGGCAGAGTCTCGACCGTTATCTTCAAGCCATCCGGCAGATCCCGATCCTGAAACCGGAGGAAGAGCGTGCGTTGTTCCGGAGCTACCGGGAGGAAGCCGATCTCCTGTCTGCCCAGAAAATCATCCTGGCCCACCTGCGATTCGTCGTCTACATCGCACGGAGCTATCGGAACTATGGACTCCCGCTCGCGGATCTCGTTCAGGAAGGCAATATCGGGCTCATGAAGGCGGTCCGCCACTTCGATCCCGAGCGCGGTGTTCGTCTCATCACCTTTGCCGTGCACTGGATCCGCTCCGAGATTCATGAGTTCATCATCCGCAACTGGCGGCTCGTGAAAATTGCAACGACCAAGGCGCAGAGGCGGCTTTTTTTCAATCTCAGGCGGCATCTCGGTCAAACCGGTTCGCTCACCACCGAAGAGGCGGCCCAGATCGCACAGGATCTCAAGGTCTCCCCGGGCGACGTCCAAGTCATGGAGACCCGCCTTAAAGGCCAGGACATCAGTTTTTCCGCGGGACCCGGTCCCGAGGGAGGGGAGGAATCCCACACGGCGGCCCCCGAAGATTATCTGACCGCGCCCAATGCCGATCCCCTCGAATCACTGGAAGCCCAGGATCTTGATCGCGACCGGCACGAAAGACTCTCCCGCGCACTTCGATCTCTGGATGCCCGCAGCCGGGACATCGTCAAGGAGCGCTGGCTCAACCCGGATGGCAAGCCACCGCTTAAAGCGCTGGCCGAGCGCTATGGCATCTCGGTTGAGCGTGTGCGTCAGATCGAGGCGAAAACACTTGGACAACTCCGCGATCACCTGGAGGTGCACGCGTAAGCTCGCAGCGGCGGGATGCAATCCGCCCGCCGCGCAACCGGATAGTCCAGTGCACGCGGTGGGGGGGGCACGAGGAGAGCAGAGCAACCGTTCAGGCCAGGAACGCACACCCCCAAGGCGGCGGCAGGTAGTGGCACACGAGCAGGATGAAAAAGAATAGCGTGAGATAGGTAATGGAATAGCGAAACAGCGCCAGGGCCACACGGGCGGGAGCCTCTGAGCGGACGAGACGGATGACCCGAATCCCGAACCCTGCATTGAGGACCGTCACGCCAATCAGGAAGAGCCACCCGCCCGCTCCCAGGAGATCCGGCAGATAGCTCACGACCAGGAGGAGGACGCTGTAGAGTGCGATCTGCACAATCGTGAATCGCACCCCATGCGTGACCGGCAGCATGGGAACGCCAGCGCGGGAATAGTCTTCCTTGCGGCCGATGGCGAGTGCCCAAAAATGAGGCGGCGTCCAGACGAAGATGACCATGAACAGGCTGAGACTGATTGCGCTCACATGGTCAGTCATGGCGACCCAGCCCAGAACCGGTGGTGCGGCACCGGCCGCCCCTCCGATCACAATGTTCTGCGGAGTCACGGTTTTGAGGAAACGCGTGTAGACGACGGCGTAACCGATCAGGGAGGCGAACGTGAGAACCACAGTCAGCCAGTTGACCATGCCCCCGAGAACAAGCAGGGAAGCCAAAGCGAGCATCACTCCCATTACCGAGACCTGAGCGGGGGTGAGATGCCCCGTGGGCAGCGGACGGTAGCGCGTCCTCAGCATGTGGGCATCGATCCTGCGGTCGAGGAGGTGATTGAAGCTCGCGGCCGATGCGGCTGCGAGAGCGATCCCGAGCGTCGCCGCAAGGAGGAGTCCAAGCGGCGGCCACCCCGGAACCGCAAGCAGCATGCCCACGAAAGCGGTGAACACGATGAGCGCAACCACACGCGGTTTCGTGACCTGGATCCAATCCCGCCAGGTCGCCGCGTCAGGCAGGTCTACGGCCGACCGGATGCCGGAGTCCATAGTGCGTAGACGAGAAGCGAGGTGGCGCCGAGCAAGAGCGCAGCAAAAACCGTATGACTGTCCGCGAGCCAGCTGGGCATGCCGATCGAGGCCAAGGTCACGCCAATGCCGATCTGGAGCAAGGTCAGGCCAATCACGATCAATGCCCAGATCCTGAGCGCGAGATGCCGGGTCTCCTTAAACAAGGCGATGCACCAGGCTACAACCGTGAGCAGGACGACGGCGGCTCCAAGCCGGTGGAGAAGATAGATTGCGGCACGTGCGCGAAGCGGAAGCGTTCCACCCTGATAATCCACTCCCAATCGGTTCCACAGGGTGAATGCACGCCCGAACTCGAGATGCCGGGGCCACCACGCGCCCAAGCATGTCGGGAAATCCGGGCATCCCACCCAGGCGTAATGCGTACTGGTCCAGGCCCCGAGCAGAATCTGTGCACCGATGAGAGCGAGCACAACTACCCCGATCCGCCTCCCCCAGTGCGAAGACACTTCATCCCTCCAGCGGAAGGTTTTCGTATCCATCGCCCAAAGGAGAAGGAGGCAGTCGAATATCAGAAAGGCACCCACGAGATGGGCCAGCACGATGACCGGCTCGAGTTCCATCGTCACGGTCCACATGCCGAGTGCGGCTTGGAGTAGCACGAGGAGCAAAATCAGGAGCGGCAAGCGCCGGGGCCGACCGGTCTGGCGACGTCGATCGGACCAGCCGAGCGCCGCCATGGCCAGGATAACCAGACCGAGACCACCAGCGAGGTAGCGGTGGAACATTTCCTTTCTGGCTTTTGGGGGGCGCAGCGGGTTGTACGGATGGAACCGGTCGATCCGCTGGATGACTTGGGCTCGTGTGGGCACTGTGAGATGGCCATAGCAAGCCGGCCAGCCCGGACAGGACAGGCCCGCATTCGACAGCCGGACGTAGGCACCCACGCCGATCAAAACCAGCGTCCAGACGATCGCTATGAGTGTGAGGAGGCGGAAAGCATCCCAGAACCGCCCCATCAACTGATCTCGGAGACGGACAGCAGACGCTTCAGGTCCCGCATGAGACCGTGCGGATTGACGGCCGCGGGATAGGACATCATGAGATTGCCCAAGGGGTCGACGAGATAGATACGTGCGCCGAGATGAGCGTCGGCCGCCTTGAAGAACTGACGGGTGAAGTGTCTGCCGATTGTACCCTGTGCCCGAACGATGGTGAGGTCCGGATCCTCGACTTCGAGAAACCCGAGCTTTTGGGGCACACCCGTCACGACATAGAGCCGCTGAACCCGGCGGATGTCCTCACCGAGTGCAAGACGGATCTGTCTCGTGGCATAGAGCGCGGCGCGACAGTCGGGCGTGCATTTCGCACCCCCGATGTAGACGAGGGTCCAGCGACCTTTGAAGTACCGGGTCGTGAGATGGCCGTGACCCACGATCAATGGCAGCGCTGCGATTCGAAGCCGGACGGGTGGCGTGATGAGATGTCCATAGTTCATCGTCCGTCCGACTCCCCACTGGTTCACATTCATGTACCAGAGTCCGGCGATCAGAACCGGCAACGCGAACACCCCGACGATGGCAACCACGATGGCCCACTTCGGGAAGGTAGAAACGGCGCGTTGGTTCATAAAGGCGATTCCCGGTGCAAGTTGAGCCCGACCCAGATCCCGAATACGAGGAGGGCCAAGAGGAGCCACTGCAGAGCATAACCGAAATGCCGCACGGGTCCGATCGGTGGAACGGGCTTCCAGTCCCGGACGAATCCACCCGGCTCACGGGATCCGAGCAGAAGGACTGGGCGGGTCAGTGAATGACCGTATATTTTCTCAAGAAAAGCATGAGTTGGAAAGAGGATCGGTTTGGGCCAGCCGCGTGGGATCGGTCCATTTCCGAGATGGAGACCGGGATGAGGCAAAGCTCCGGCGTATCCTTTGATGCGGACGAGCCCGGGCGGAAGCCCCGGATCCAGCGGCAGGCGGGTATGCCCCAGAGAAGAGGCGGGAATCCAGCCCCGGTCGACCGGGATCCACGGCGTGCCGCGCCGGGGCCTGAAGACCGTGACCACTTCGGCACCTATCTGGTTGTGGTGGTAGAGATCGATCAGGAGAAGGTCCCGGCCGACGAGAAAATGGCCCCGGACCGAAACCCGCTCGAACGGACGCGGCTGCCTGCCGATCGGCCAGGGCGTGGACCGGACCGTGACACTATGCGCCGAAGCCTGAAGCGCCACCTCACTCGATCGGGCCGCCCGCCACTGCCAGTCTGCGAAAAACAGGAACAGGACAATGAGGATCCAGGCCCCGAAACTGGGCCACCATTGGGGTGCAAACCGCCACCCGGACACACCCTGCATGGCATACTAACCGGTAACGAGACGGCTCACCCATCTCCGGGTTTGGATACTGAACGTGCTGTTCAAACTGATCATCGTTGCGCTCTTCGTCATCATCGTGGTTGTCCTGGCCCGGGCATTCGTGAGTCTCGCCCAAGACCGCGGGAGGGGGACCCGTACGGTCCGGGCGCTGTCCTGGCGAATCGGCCTGTCCCTTCTGCTCTTCGCTTTGCTCATTCTCGGGTACTTCATGGGCTGGATTCATCCACACGGAATCAGCCGGCCCTGATCCCTCGCGATCCCCTCCCGGTTTGCAAGCCTGGTCGCAGTCTCCGGGTCAGAGCCAGTAGACGAAAATAAAAAGACCCAGCCAGACGATATCGACAAAATGCCAGTACCAGGAGACCGCCTCGAAAGCAAAATGATGCTCAGGGGTGAAATGGCCGCGCAGCACGCGGATCAGGATCACGGAGAGCATGATCACGCCGATTGTGACGTGAAGGCCGTGGAATCCCGTCAGGATGAAAAACGTCGCCCCGTAGATGCCGCTATGGAGCGTCAGGTTGAGATGCGTGTAGGCATGATAGTACTCATGCGCCTGCATCAGGAGAAAGCTCACACCAAGGGCGATCGTCGCGACGAGTCCGGCAATCACCTTCCGACGATGCCCGGCCTTGAGTGCCCAGTGGGCCAGGGTCACGGTCACCGCGCTCGAGAGCAGGATCAGGGTGTTGAGGGCGGGGATGCCCCAAGGCGGCATGGCGCTGAACGCACCCCCGACATGGGCCGGGCCATTGGTCGGCCAGAGCGCCCGGTAATGCGGGTAGAGAAGCGCATGGGTATAAAACATGTATGAGGCGCCCCCCAGCCAGGGGACCACGAAGAGCCGCGCATAGAACAGGGTTCCGAAGAATGCGCCGAAAAACATGACTTCAGAGAATATGAAAAACGCCATGGCCCAGCGGAACGTTCGATCGACCTGCTGGTTATAGACACCCGACTCGCTCTCGCGTATGACCGCCCCAAACCAGCCGAGCTTGGTTAGAATGAGGAGAAGGATCCCAAGCCCCATGATGAGGGGCCCGAGAAGGTTCCAGCCATCGATCCAAACGCCTGCACCCAGCATGAAACCGAAAAGCCCCAGGGAGCCGAGTATGGACCAGGGTGTTCCATGCGGCAGGTAATAGGAATCGGCGGATGCGCTCATGCGTGGGTGGTCTCCAGGCTGAGATAGGGGATGGCGAAAGCGGGGGTCGCGGGTCGCATGGGGTCGATCTCAGCCCAACCAGACCCGGATCCCGTAGAACCCGAGATAGATGAGAACGGCCAGGACACCGAGTGAGATGGCCATGCGCACGGCTCGCTTCCTTGGGGTGCGATCGGCGGGTGAGCCAGGTTCGGGTGCGTCCAACATCTCATCCCATGACTTCTGGGGGCGAACTGAAGGTATGGTAGGGCGCAGGTGAGGGCACGGTCCACTCGAGTCCGTGCGCACCTTCCCAGGCACGGGCTTCCGCCTTCTTGCCCCCGTAGATCGTGGCAAAAATAATCGCCACGAAGATGAGCTGGGCTGACCCGAAAACGAAAGCACCGATGCTCGAGATCATGTTGAGATCGGTGAACTGGACGGCGTAATCCGGTACACGCCGCGGCATACCGGCCAAGCCCAGGAAGTGCATCGGGAAATAGAGCACGTTGACCGATATCACACTGACCCAGAAATGGACCTTTCCCCAGAACTCGCTGTACCGGTGACCCGTCCATTTGGGCAGCCAATAGTAGACCGCTGCCATGATGGCGAACACGGCGCCGGTGACCAGGACGTAATGAAGGTGGGCCACCACGAAATAGCTGTTGTGATACTGGAAGTCGGCCGGTGCGAGCGCAAGCATCACGCCCGAGAAGCCGCCGATCGTGAAGAGTACGATGAACGCGATGGCAAAAAGCATCGGCACTTCGAAGGTCAGAGCCCCCTTCCACATGGTCGCGATCCAGTTGAAGATTTTGACTCCCGTCGGGACGGCAATCAGCATGGTGCTGAACATGAAGAAGAGATCCGCAGAGACCGGCATCCCCGAGGTGAACATGTGGTGGCCCCAGACGATGAACGAAAGAAACGCGATCGAGGCCAGCGCATAGATCATCGAGGTCCGGCCGAACAGGGGTTTGCGGGAGAAGGTCGGCACGATCTCCGAGATGATCCCGAAAGCCGGCAGGATCATGATATAGACCTCGGGATGCCCGAAGAACCAGAAAACATTTTCCCAGAGCAGAGGACTGCCGCCGCCTGCGACCGAAAAGAAATGCGTCCCGAAAAAGTGGTCAAAAAGCTGCATCGTGACTCCGCCCGCGAGAACCGGCATGACGGCGACCAGGAGATAGGCCGTGATCAGCCAGGCCCACACGAAAAGCGGCATCTTCATGAGCGTCATGCCCGGTGCGCGCATGTTCAGGATGGTGACGATGATGTTGATCCCGCCGAGGACGGATGAGATCCCCATGAGATGGATCGCGAAGATCAGGAACGGGAACGAATAGCCGAGTTCCAAGCTGTAGGGCACATAGAGGGTCCAGCCGCCCTCGGGTCCGCCCCCCGGAAGAAAAAGAGTGAGCAAGAGCAGCGTGAATGCGAACGGCAGAATCCAGAAGCTCCAGTTATTGAGGCGGGGCAGCGCCATGTCGGGGGCGCCAATCATGAGTGGGATCATCCAGTTGGCAAGTCCCACGAAGGCCGGCATCACCGCTCCGAAGACCATGATGAGCCCATGCATCGTGACCAGCTGGTTGTAGAACCCCGGATTCACAAACTGGAGCCCGGGCTCGAAGAGTTCCGCCCGGATCACCATGGCCATCGCACCGCCGATGAAGAACATGATCAGGCTGAAAAGCAGATAGAGCGTGCCGATATCCTTGTGATTGGTCGTCTTGATCCAGCGCGTGAGCCCCCGGCCGGCCGGGTGTGCGTCGTGGCTTAGGGCGATCGATTCAGACATGACAGGGGTCTCCGCTGGTTGACCGATGCAGGTGACAGATCACGGATCCGGGGTGGTGGCAGGGGATAGGGCTTGGGGATGGCGCTTGCGCCAATGTTTCACCCACGATAAAAATTGCGCTTTCGGTTTTGCGACCACCACGATGGGCATGTAGGCATGTCCCCAGCCGCAGATCTGGTTGCATTGCCCACGATAGGTGCCCGGTTTCAGGATTTTGACCCAGATCGAGTTGACGAGACCCGGGTTGGCATCCATCTGGACACCCAGGTCCGGAACCCACCAGGAGTGAATGACGTCTTTCGAGGTGATGAGCAGACGCACTTTCTCGCCGACCGGCAACACCAAGGGATGCGTGACCGCATGCAGATAGTGGGGGGTACTATACGGACTGCGGCCGGAGTGGAGCGGAGCAATCCGGAGGCTCGAATCGGCGAGACGGCTGTAGATGTTGATCTTCCAGCGGGGGTAGGTATACCGCCAGAGCCACTGGTAACCGGTCACCTCGACGGTGAGTTCGGAGTGGTGGACATTCTCGGCCCGGATCAGGACACGCGCCGCCGGGATGGCCATCGCGATCAGGATAAGGAAGGGAATCACCGTCCAGACGATCTCGAGCACCGTGTTTTCGTGAAAGTCGGCGGGCTTCGGATGACGGGACCTTCTGTGGAAGATGATCGACCAGGTGATCGCCCCGAATACAACGACCGCGATCCCGCACATGATCCAGAACGCCATCATGCTGAGCCCGTAGATGGCATGGCTCACCGGAGTCACGCCATGGGGCAGGTTGTAGAGGTTTGCAGCCCAAAGGGTGGGCATCGTGATCGCCGCAAGCAGACTGGTGCACCAGGCGGCATGCAGCCACTTCTTTTTCATGTACGAATGTCTCCCGCTTGAATCTCGGTTGGAGTTCCAGCCGTGCCGTTTCCCGGACTCCCGGCGCCATGCGCGCTCGTGCTCATGAAGTTGAAATAACGCCGGAGCCGCCAGAAGAGCTCCCGCCTCTCATCCTCTCCGAGACACGTCCCAATCTCGCAGAACCGCCCGGATGAGCCGATCCAGAGCCGGTAGCGCTTCCAAGGTCCCTGGGTATCCTCGATCAGGCGGGTCCAGGGACGACGCGCCCGGAAGGTGGACTGGGGGGTGCAGACACCCTTGACGACGCTCACCCAATCGTCATCGATACGGATCTCTTCGAGGTAGCCGCCTGCCCGGTTTGCGAACCAGACGGCCGCAACCAGCCCGATCAGGGCCAGTCCGTCAAATGCAAGAATCGGCCAGAATCCGAAGAGCCAAGTCAGCACCCCCCCCAATGTGAGGGCTGCACAGAGACCTAACCCGAGCAGTCCGAGTTCGGTCCGATGAAGTGAGCGGTTCGGACGAACAATGATTGTGTGCACTGAAGAGCCGATGACCTGCGCGCGAAGCTACGAGTAAATTATGTACTAGCCCGGTAAATTATGCACTAGCCCGGGGCACCCGGCAATCCGCTTTCCCCGGGAGCAGCGCTCAAACGCCCGGGCTCCCCCGAAGATCGGGGAGACGGAGCGCCCGCGCCACCTGACCGATGTCGCACGCTTCGAGGAGCGGGATCACTCCGAGACAGGGCGAAGCAAGCCGGGCCACAAGCGTCGCAAGTACCGCTTCGGTCTCCTCGAGAGCGGGATCCAGCCGGTTCGCGACCCACCCGAGGCAGGGGATCCCATCCGCGTCAATGGCCTCCCTCGTGAGAAGCGCATGATTGATGCACCCGAGCCTGAGCCCAATAACCAGAACGACCGGATAGCCGAGCGCGCGCACCAGATTGACGGTCGATGTGTCCGCCCCGAGCGGAACCCGCCAGCCGCCGACTCCTTCGACGACCACGACATCCGACCGGCGCTCGAGTGCCCGCGCCCCATCCACGATCCGGTTGATCTCGATCGTGACGCCTGCCCGCTCGGCGGCAATGTTGGGGGAAACCGGCGGGGGGAAAACATAGGGATTGAGCTCTTCCCACGTCTCCTCGACATTGATCTCGGCCCGGAGTTGTTCCGCATCTGAACTCCGCAACTGGTGCATCTCCCGCAGAACACCGCCCGTCGCAACCGGTTTCATGGCCGCAACCCGGAGCCCGTGCGTAATGCCGCGCCGGATCCATCCGGCACTAACCACCGTTTTACCCACGGAGGTGTCCGTGCCAGTTATGAAAACGCCGGCGCCAGCCATTCAGGCACCCGATACCCGGGTGAGCCGCAACGGAGTCCATGCGAGCCCGTAGAGCATCTCATACGTGACCGGCAACCCTCCTCCCGGGCGGCGCAGCCGCTCATAGGCGCGGGTCAGGGTCGTGAGTCGTTTTCTCCCGAGCAGCCCGCGGGCGCGATGGACATGCCGGTTGGTCGCTCCGATCTGCCTCAGGTGACCGGCCAGGGTCTTGAGGTCCAAAACCTCCTCGACCCAAACATCAGCATCCAGGACAACTTCCACAAACCCCGCCCGCATGAGGACATTTCCCCAGGCCGGGCCGTCCATGAACTCGCTCACATGCGGATCTGAATCTACCTCTGCCCAGGCCCCACGGAGTTCCGCGAAGGTGCGCGGTCCAAAGGTTGCAAACAGGAAAGCCGATCGGTCCGCGAGAACCCGGTAAATTTCCGAGACGGCGGGACCGGGGTCGTCCAGCCACTGCAAGAGAAGATTGCTGAATGCGAGATCCACGCTCGAGGGGGCGATCGGCAAAGCCCGCACATCGGCACAGAGCGCCTCTGAGCGACGATCCGGGTGGGCCTGCTTCCAATGCAGCATCTCAAAGGCGGCATCGATCCCGATGATGCAAGCTTGCGGGTACTGCCGGGCGAGCGACGGGATCGCATGTCCGGTTCCGCAACCGAGATCGAGAATCCACTGGGGCCTGAGATCGAGCAGCGACAGGCGTTCGATGAGATCAGACTCGATCCGGTGCTGCAATCCGGCCGCCTCATCATAGGTCGATGCGGCCATCCGGAATCCTTTCCGGACCGCCCCGAAGTCGAGTTCAAAGACCCGCGTGCGCATTCAGGAACCCTCTCACCTCTTGCGTGAACCAGTCTGGATCCGTGAGAAAAGGAACATGCCCGCCCCGGGTGAGCCAGACAGCCTCGATGCCGAGCGCCCCGGCCAGCCACTTGATCGCCCCGGGCAAGACCAGCCGATCCTGCTTTCCAGCGAGGAGGGCTGTCGGCTGCGGGAGCCCCCCCCGGAGTGCCTCCCGCTGATCGCTCGTCTTCAGAATCTCGAGTCCGGCACGCAACCCCGCGAGAGTCGGTGCCCCACCTCTGGCGAGGGCGTCCCGGAGTTTGGGTACGACCCGGTGTGCCGTCTCTGGATTGCGGAGTTGGAGCCACAGAAAATCACTCAGCGTCTTCTCGTATTGCACCTCGAGTTCGCCGGCAAACCGCTCGAATACCTGGATGTCATGTCCGTCTTCCCAATCGGCGCCGGCTACAAAGCGTGGCGTCGTGCTGACCAGAATCAAACCCTGAACCTGCTTGGGGTATCGCAGCGCGAGTTCCACTGCCACCTGCCCGCCGAGCGACCATCCGAGAATCACCTGGGGCGCCCGGGGGAGGTGCGAATGACAAGCCCCGGCCCAGGCCCCGAGAGTCGGGGCGACCTCGACCCCAATCTGCCTGCCGTGTCCGGGCAGCTCCCAGAAGCTCGCCTGGATTCCCGCCCGGGCGAGAGGCTCGAGCAGAGGGTCGAAGACGCGCCGGTTGAACCCCCAGCCATGAATGAGGAGTAACGAGGTCACGGCGGGTTCAAACGCGGGCACACGTCGGATAGACCCTCGAGCAACCGGTCGATGTTTGCGCGGCTATGGGAGGCGGACAGGCTGATCCGGAGTCGCGCCTGCCCGCGGGGAACCGTCGGCGGACGAATCGCCGGGACCCAAAGACCCCGGGTGGCGAGCGCCCGGCTCACATCGAGCGCCGCCCGTGCGGATCCGAGCCAGAGCGGTTGGATCGGAGAGGGCGAAGGCAGGAGCGGAAGACCGAGCTCGGTGCAACCTGTTTTGAAATAATGGATCAGTCCGAATAGATGCTCCCGCCGTTCCGGCTCCCGAATCACGCACTGTCGTGCAATCAGCGTGGCTTCGGCCAGAGCTGGTGGGAGTGCGGTGGTATACCGGTAGGGTCGAGCCCGCTGGATCAGGGTTTCGATCAGCGCAGCCGATCCGGCGACAAAGGCGCCATAGGTGCCAAGCGCCTTGCCGAGTGTAGCCATGAGAATCGGGACCTCGTCCTGACCGAGCGCGTGCGCGGCGCAGGTCCCTTGACCTTCAGGGCCCCATATGCCGATGCCGTGTGCATCATCGACCATAAAGGTAACCCGGGCTGCCCGGGCGGCGGCGGCCAGACCGGTCAGGGGCGCCCAATCCCCATCCATGCTGAATACCCCCTCTGAAACCAGCAAACCCGGCGCGCCCTCTCCCGATCTCAGGAGCCGCTCGGCATCCTCGACCTTGCCATGCGCATAACGCCTGAGACGGGCACCGGAGAGGCGAACGCCATCCCAGAGGGATGCGTGGTTGAGCCGATCCTGCACCACCCTGTGCCTTTTCCCGCAAAGTGCCTGGAGAACGGAGAGGTTGGCCATATACCCGTTCGAAAAGAGCAGGGCCCGCTCGCGCCCGGTCCAGGCCGCGAGAGCCTCTTCAAGCCTCTCATGCGCCCGGGTATGCCCGGAGAGCAGATGGGACCCCCCGCTCCCCACTCCCCAAATCCGCGCGCCCCGAGACCAAGCTTCCTGTACGGGTCGATAGGTTGCGAGCCCAAGATAATCGTTCGAATCGAAGGCGAGGCCATCCCGCCCCGCATCCGGGTGCCGGATGCCTCCGGAGGGGGCTTCCCGGATGCGCCGGATGCGGATGAGATCCGCTGCGCAATCAGTGTCTCCGACCGATTCAGGCGACATGAACACTCGTTGCAGACTCCCTCGGGAGCGGATCTTCGGCGCGCAGGCCCAATGCTTCAAACAACGCCCGATCCTCGTCCGCGTCGTTATTGGGCGTGGTGAGAAGTTTTTCTCCGTAGAAGATCGAGTTGGCCCCCGCAAGGAAACACAGGGCCTGGAGTTCGCGACTCATGGCACTGCGCCCCGCCGACAGACGCACGTGGGCAGTCGGCATGAGAATCCGGGCCACTGCGATCACCCGGACAAAATCGATGGGATCCGTCTTGGGAGCCTGTGCGAGGGGGGTGCCTGGAACCGGAACCAGTTCGTTGATCGGCACACTCTCGGGCGGGGGGTCCAGGCGCGACAACTCGAGCAAAAGCTCTGCACGATCCCGGATGGTTTCACCGAGGCCCACGATCCCCCCGCAGCAAACCCGCATGCCGGCGCGACGAACGTGTTCGAGCGTCTCGAGCCGATCTGCATAGCGCCGGGTCGTGATGATCTCCGGGTAATACGCTTCCGATGTGTCAAGGTTGTGGTTGTAGTAGTCGAGTCCCGCCTCCGCGAGACGTCGTGCCTGATCCGCATCCAGGAGCCCGAGGGTGGCGCAGGTCTCGAGGCCGAGTGCCTTGACGGCCCGGATGTATTCGAGAATCCTGATGAGATCGCGCTCCTTGGGTCCCCGATAGGCCGCCCCCATGCAGAACCGGGTGGCGCCCGCTGCCTTGGCCTGGAGCGCTCGGGCCATCACCTGATCCAGGGACAGAAGGGGCTCGGATTCCACATCCGAGTCATAACGGAGGCTCTGCGGACAGTAATGGCAATCTTCGGGGCAGCCACCTGTCTTCACGCTGAGCAGTGTGCTGAGCTGGATCTCGTTTGGATCGAAGTGCGCGCGATGGATGTTCTGCGCCCGGTAGAGGAGATCGTTGAAGGGTGAGGCAAAGAGTCCGAGTACCGCATCAAGTGTCCAAGATGACGGAGAAGGGGCTTCTTTCATGCGCAAACTCCGAGCTAAGAGCGAAGGATTTAGAGTCTAGCCCTCCCCCCCCCGCTCTTGTCAACTTTTATATTTCTTGAAAGTCGACAAGAGCTCGGGACTATCCATTGGCATGGCATCGCCTGCGGATCTAGAATAAATGTGGATGCGCTTGAAACGAGGAAGGATTCATGCCGAATCGATCACCCCAACCTGCCGCAAAAACGCGCAAACGACTCCGTGCCAAAGCCGTACCAGAGCGCGCACACTGGATTGCCGAGGCGGCCTATTTCCTGTCCGAGCGGCGTGGCTTCGCACCCGGTGGGGAACTCTGCGACTGGCTCGAGGCCGAGCGGGCGTTCGAGACGCGGATGACCCAAACGACACGGCCGCGCACGAGACGCGAGCCTCCCCCACCTGCAGGCGACCCTGACTCATGACCTGACTCATGATGGGGGCCTTCAGGATGCGGACTTGATCCCGGCTCCGATCGCGCATAGACTGAAAGGCCAGTTTCTGATTCGTGATCACCATGCCATCCAACCTGCCCAGTAGGTACCGGTGGGCATCGCCCTTGGCATTTGCCATTTGTCTGATCCCGGCGGTCGCCCACGCCATACCCGACCTCTACATTGCCCAGAAGGGCACCTCGAGTGTCGCGATCCTCGACACCGGCGACAGCTATACAGAGGTGGCGAACATTCCGGTTCAGGCTGACCCCACCGCGATCGCGGTCACGCCACTCGGGAGTCCGATTCTCGTCGCCAATACGGCGAGCAACTCCGTGAGCTTCCTGAACAGCAAGAATCAGCTCACCGCAACGGTCGCAGTCGGCAACCAGCCGGATGCCATTGCGATCACACCGGGCGGAATCGCCGCCTATGTCGCCAACGCGGGGGACGGCGACCTTACGGAAATCAGTGTCAGCGGAGCCTCTGCGTTCCAGACGATCGCGGTGGGCGCGGACCCCGACGCATTGGCCATCACCCCGGACACTTCCCTCATCTTTGTTGCCAATCGCCAGAGCAACTCCGTCTCGGTGGTCTCGACACCGCTCGCCGCCACCCTGACCACGATTCCGGTCGGCCAGAGCCCCGATGCGGTCGCAATCTCGCCACGGGGATTTACGGTTTATGTGGCCAATGCCGGCAGCAACACGGTTTCCGTGATCGACCGCTCCACCCGGACGGTGAAAAATACGATCGCCGTGGGTCAGACACCCGTAGCACTCGCGCTTTCGCCCGACGGAACCACGCTCTATGTGGCCAATGCGGGCAGCGAAACCATCTCCCTGGTCGATACGGCGACCGACACGGTCACGGCAACGCTCGCTATCGGCGGTGTGCCCCAAGGCCTGGCGCTCTCGCCGGATGGAGCCTACCTCTATGCCGTCGAACCGAGCGCGAACGCCGTCCTTGAAATCAATACCGCCACACAAAGCATCGTCCAGACACTGGGGCCGTTTTCCGACCCGACCTCAACCGGGTCGTTCGTGGGGCAGGGGGACCTGATCGCCATTGGCACGGCCGTGCCACAGAACATCCAGAACACCCCCTCCGTGGACAACCTTGGATGCAGCGATGTTCTGGGTCGCGCCCGCCACTTCGAGATCGTCGTACCGCCAAGAGACGGCAGCGTCAGCCTCTCCGCAACGAGCGGAATTTTTACCTATATCCCGAATGCCAACTTCTCTGGCGAGGATGCTTTTGCCTTTCGTTGTGTTGCGGCTGCAGGTGGACCTTCCCCCATCTCCAACACGGCTACCGTGAGTCTGCTCGTGGCTTTGGAAGGCAACAACACGAGTGGCTCGAGCGCCCTGGGCCCGATCGGAGTGGCCGGGCTGGCCCTGGCCACACTGCTCGCCAGCCTCAGGCGGCGGCGCCACTCCCGCTCCTCTTGAATCCGGATCCCCGTACCCCCATGTAAACAGTAACCGGCGGCCCCAAGCAGGGCCGCCTTCGTGAACTGAAACATTGCGGAGGTACTGGCCATGTGGTTTGATCTCGTTGATCCGTGGAATGCGGATTTCTCTTTCTTCAATGAACTCAACTGGCTTCGTTCGAACTTGGAAAGCCGGGCGTCGGGAACGCTCGCCCGCGACCTGCGTGCGCATGCCGGCAGCCGCTTTCCTCTGATCAATGTGGGCGAAACCGACCAGGAGTTCAAAATCTACGTGTTTGCGCCCGGAATGGAACAAAAGGATCTCGAGATCCGGATCGAGGACCGTCTCCTGACCATTCAGGGCAAACGCGAAACCCTGGCGGACCGGGACGCACGGGAGTCGACCCTCTACCGGCAGGAACGCTTTTCGGGCGAGTTCGTGAAGACCCTGAGCCTGCCCGACTCCGCCGACTCGGAGTCGATTGAAGCATCCGTCAAGAACGGAATCGTGACCATCACCCTGCCCAAAAAAGCCGCTTTGCAACCGAAACGGATCGAAGTGCGCGCGGCTTGATTCACCCAATGAGATAGGAGAAACCCCATGACGAATCTCAAACTCAACCCGCATACCCAGGAACCCGCCCGATCCGGGAAGGAGTCACACAAGGACGCCCACCCGGTTCGGCGAGAACAGATCTTGGTACCCCCTGTGGATATCCGGGAGACCGATGACTCTTTCGTACTCGTGGCTGATATGCCGGGCGTGACGCCTGAAACGCTCCAGGTGGAGTGCGCACACGAACGCCTGTCAATCGAGGGCACCATTTCTGCTGATCTTCCCGAACCGATGCTCTCGGTGGATGCGGAACTACGCGGTTCGCATTACGAGCGCGAGTTCAGGCTGGGCCAGGAGATCGATTCGGAAAAAATCAAGGCCGAACTCAAAAACGGCGTGCTGACCCTCGATTTGCCGAAGCGCGGCAACCACCGCGTGCGCCAGATCCCCATCTCCGCCTGAGCGGGTGGGACGGGCGGATAGCTGCCGGATTGCAGCTATCCGCCCGGGTCAATAGAAACGCTGGCGGAACCGGAGGCTTTCCCTTTCGGGAGCCCCGCGTGCGACAAACCAGAATAGATTCCATGGATCCCGACCGCGCAAGACCCGGACCAGCAGTTTTCCGAGCAGGACGAATCTGAACGCGATCACATAAATACGGTTGTGATGCTTGCGCAGGTAATAGTGGAATGACAGATAAAACTCGCGCCGAAGTGCCGGGCTTTGGAGCGAGCTGCCTCCCCCGACGTGGCAGAAATGGGCGTCGGGTACAAAATAGATACGCCCACCCCGAAGCTTGAGGGAGCGCGCCAGGTCCTCCTCTTCGCAATAGAGAAAATAACGGGTGTCGAGCCCACCCAGTTCCTCGAAGGGTTCCGCGCGCACGAACAGGGCGCTTCCGGTCACCATCGGTACCTCGATCGGGCGGGAGTAGACCACGTGGCGGTGGGGATAACCCTCGGGGTGGATCCAGCGCAGGAGTCCTGGGCCGAACACGGCGCGGGCGAGAGAGGGTTCGTAGTTGAATGAAGCGCGCGCCTGCCCGTTTGCGTCAAAACACTGCCCGGTCGCGAGAGCGCATTCCGGATGGGCTTCCATGAAATCATGGAGGGCCCGGATGGCATCGTTGCACAAATACCCATCGTTGTTGAAAAAAAAGTAGTACCGGGCCCGGATAAACTGGATTGCGAACTGGTGACCGCCAGCAAACCCGAGATTGATCCGGCTCGGATGGAATGCCACCCTCGGATCACCCCATGCATGGGTGGCGAGATTCTCTGCCGGAGCGGATCCATTGTCCACGACCACCACCCGAAAATCGAGATTCGGGTCGGTTGCGTTCAGAATCGAGGCGACGCAGTGCCGCGTCGCATCAGCCGAATTGTAGTTCAGTACCGAAACGGCGACCGCAACGCGGCGGGACCGATCAGGCGTCACCGACCCGCTCACCGGGGCCTCACTTCTGAAGAAACCATTGCGGGCGATCTCCGGGACGCTCTAAAACCTAGGGATGCCAGCATACACCTCCGCAACCGCCGATCCATCGTCTGGGTCTCCCCGTATCCTGAGTACAATAACCGCTGTGGACACGAACCGACTCCTCGACACCCTGAACCCAGAGCAGCGCGAGGCCGTAACCCTGCCTTTCGGCCCCGCTCTCGTTCTGGCCGGTGCCGGGAGCGGGAAAACCCGTGTCTTGGTCCATCGTATCGCCTGGCGTATCGAAACTGCGGACACGTCACCGCAATCGGTCCTGGCCGTCACCTTCACCAACAAGGCTGCCCGCGAAATGCGTTCCCGTGTCCTCGGACTCGTGGGGCCGAAGGCCCAGTCGATGTGGCTCGGCACCTTTCACAGCATGGCCTACCGGATCCTCTCGCGCCATACCCGGGAAGCGGGACTTCGCTCCAGCTTCACGATTCTCGACGAAGACGACCAGCGCCGTCTCATCCGACAGCTCATCCGGGAGATGCAAGTCAACGAACGGGACTTCCCTCCCGCCTTGGCCCAGTGGTACATCAACCAGAACAAGGATGCCGGCTTGCGCGCGGGCAGTGTACCGGATGGTGATGGCCAACGGGACCGGGTCCTGCATGATCTCTATCGGGTCTACGAAAGCAAACTCCAGAGTCTCGGCGCCGCGGATTTTGCGGAGCTCCTGTTCCGCTGTCAGGATCTCTGGCAGGCTCATCCTGCACTACTCGAAAGCTATCGATCGCGATTCAGGGAAATCCTCGTCGATGAGTTTCAGGATACGAACACGCTCCAGTATCTCTGGTTCCGCACCCTGACCGGTGCCCAAGGCGGCCCGTTTGTGGTGGGGGACGATGACCAGGCGATCTACGGCTGGCGCGGAGGACGCGTCGAACATGTGCTCCGGTTTGCAAAGGATTTCGAGGGGACGCGGGTGATCCGCCTGGAGCAAAACTACCGCTCGAGCGGTGCCATTCTGACCGTCGCCAATGCGCTCATTGCCCACAATCCCTCCCGACTGGGCAAAACCCTCTGGACGGCATCCGAAACCGGTCGCCGACCGGTTCTGTTCACTGCGGACGATGAACTGGAAGAGGCGGCTTACACAGTCAGCGCCATCGAGTCGATCCTCTCGGGCGGTCAGCCGGCCGAGACGATCGCGATCCTTTACCGGTCCAATGCCCAGTCGCGAGTGTTCGAGGAAACGCTGGTCCGGAACAGCATTGCTTACCGGATATACGGAGGAGTCCGCTTCTTCGAGCGTGGTGAAATCAAGGATGCACTCGGATACCTGCGTCTCATGGCCGATCCGGAAAACGACTCCGCATTCGAACGAGTCTTCAACATCCCGACACGTGGGCTCGGGGAGAAAACCCTCGAACGGGTTCGTGCGCAGGCGCGCCAGGACGGGCTTTCTCTCATCGCATCGGCTCAGGCTCTCGCCCGGTCAACCGCGGCGCCGGCCGAACGCAGCACCCGTGCGCTCTCCGGATTCCTGACACTTTTAACCGACATGCGTGAGGCGATCCGGGGACTGGATCTCGCAGGGCAGGTCGAGCGGGTGATCGCGCTGAGCCGGCTCCCCGAGTACTACCAGACCGACGATCCTCTGCGGGCGGAGACCCGTATCGAAAGCCTGGCCGAGCTGGTCAATGCTGCCGCAGGATTCGAACCCGACCCGGAAGCGGAACCGGCCTCCATCGAGTTTGCGCCTCTCCAGGCTTTTCTCGGGCAAATCACGCTGGCCATGGAACCTGAATCGCGCACCGACCGCCCCGGTCAGATCCAGCTCATGAGCCTGCACGCAGCCAAAGGGCTCGAGTTCCATACGGTGTTCATCGCCGGACTCGAAGAAGGGCTTCTGCCGCATATCCGGGCCACTGAGACCACGGGCGGACTCGAAGAAGAGCGCCGGCTTTTCTATGTGGGCCTGACGCGCGCACAACGGCAGCTCTATCTCATCCGCGCCCGTCGCAGGCGTTTGCGCGGCCATTACTTCGATACCCTGCCTTCGCGTTTCCTGCTTGAAATTCCAGCCGATCATCTTGAAACCGCTGAGCCCCGGATGGTGACCCGGCTTCCGCACCCGCGGGCGGGCTACCGGACCCGAGATCCGTCCTACCCCGCTGCGATCGGTCAAAGGGTGCGCCACCCGAAGTTCGGCGAAGGCACCGTTCTCAGCCACGAAGGAGACGGGCCGCAGTGCCGGATCCATGTCCGCTTCGAGGGAAGCGGAGCCAAATGGCTGATCTGGGAACACGCCCGCCTCGAAGCACTCGAATCCTGATCGTGAACCCGGACCGTTCTCGGGAACCGCTGGTCCTGTCTTTTTCGGGGGGGAAGGATTCGGTCTGCGCTCTTGCTGCCTTGCGCATGCAGCAGAACCTCAAAGTCACGCGTCTTCTGACCACACTCACCCGCGAATATCAGCGCATCGCGATGCACGGGGTGCGTGAGACCCTCCTCGACCGTCAGGCCGAGGCACTCGGGCTGCCATTGGACAAGATCTACCTCTCGGCCGCAAGCAGCCATGCGGAATACGAGGACCGGATGCTCGAACAGCTCACCCGCTACCGGGCACAGGGAATCGAACGGGTGGCCTTTGGCGATTTGTTCCTGGAGGACATCCGCGCCTATCGCGAGCAGCAGCTCGAACGCGTGGGAATGCACGGGGTGTTCCCGCTTTGGGGACAGGATACCCGGAGCCTGGCCGCGCAATTTATTGACCAGGGTTTCCGTGCGGTCATTGTGTGCGTGGACATCGAGCAGCTCGCACCGGAGTTCTCGGGTCGCGAGTTCGACCACGACTTGCTCTCGGCACTCCCCGCGCACGTCGACCCGGCAGGCGAACGGGGCGAGTTTCACACCTTTGTGTACGCAGGCCCCCTGTTCCAGGAACCGATCCCCTTCGTTCGCGGTGAACGCGTACGACGGCTGGGACGCTTTGAGTACACTGATCTCAATCCGCTGCCTTAACCCAACGGCCACCCATCGAGGGTAGGCCCCAACCGAGCCTCAGCCCATGCCCCATCCCTCTTACTGTCATCCTCCCGCCACCATCCGTTCGCTCCCCATCCTGGGCTCCAGAAATCGTTACCCCGTGCGTGCCATCTATTGTGTCGGCCGGAACTACGCCGATCACGCCCGCGAAATGGGATCCAATCCAGTCGATCCACCCTGTTTCTTCATGAAACCGCCCCATGCGCTCGTGACCGACGATGCTCCGGTTCCCTACCCACCGGAAACGCGCGCACTGCACCACGAAGTCGAACTCGTCATCGCCCTGAAAAGCGGTGGGCGGAACATCCCCCCCGATGCGGTTTGGGATCATATCTTCGGTTATGCCGTCGGTCTCGATCTCACCCGGCGAGATATCCAGAATGAACTCAAGAAAAAAGGCCAGCCGTGGGAGCTCGCCAAAAGCTTTGCGGGATCGGCACCCTGTTCGCCACTCCTTGTGGCCAGCCACTCGAGCGATTCCGATTCGCCCTGGCACCTGAGACTCACGGTCAATGGCATCGTGCGGCAAGAGGCCCGTTCGTCACAGATGATCTGGCCGCTCGACCGGCTGGTTGCGGAGCTCTCGCGCTACGAAACACTCGAAGCGGGAGACCTGCTCTTTACGGGCACACCCGCTGGTGTGGGCGCACTTGAGCCGGGAGACCGGTGTGTCGCGGAACTCGTCGGTCACACGAGGCTGCTTTGCACGATTACCCCGGAGGGATCCAGGTCAGGCCTTTAAGCGATCCTGTTCGGCCAGCGCGGAAACGAGCAGGCTGAGGAGTGCATGAGTGGGCTCGGCCATCTGTTCATCCACGTGGCGCAATGCCCGTTTGCGATCGCCCGTCTTGAGTTCGGAGACAGCGCGCAACCCCTGTGCATGAATGCCCGCGTGCAGTTCGGCAATCCGGGGCAGCAGGGACGTCTCGCTCCGCGTTTCGATCGGAGCCGAATGTCTGAGCCAGGAACCGAGCCGGCAGTGCTCGCCGGATGTCGTATCACACATCGTGAGGAGGCGGCCTTCAAGTTCCCGGACATCGTCTCCCTCAACAGCCAGCGCATGACGGATCTCCTCGACCCAACGGAGGTGGGAGAATCCGGCAGCCATGCCTTCCAGGTTGGTGAGCGGCCAGGGACGCATGCTGCGGCGGCGCCAGCGGATCGGCGGAGTCCATTTGGCGAGCCAGTTCGGAATATCCCAGGCCATGAGCGGGCGCGCGATGTAATAACCCTGCGCCAGGTGACACCCCAACTCGAGAAGCAGGGTCCCCACGCTGTCATTTTCCACGCCTTCCGCGATCACGATGAGACCCTGGCTCTGGGCATGGAGCAATAGCGAACTCACGATCCAGAGCGCCTTGTCATCCCGAAGGAGGTCCTGCACGAAACGCTTTTCGATCTTGATGCCGTTCACGGGAAGCTCGTGCAGATGCACCATGGAAGCGTTGCCGGTTCCGAAATCATCGAGCAGTACGCGCACGCCCCAGGACTGGAGTGTTTCGGTGACGACCCGGGCACGATCGAGATCCGTGAACGGGCCGGTTTCCGTAATCTCAATGATGAGACGGTCCCGATCATGTGTGATGCGCTCCAACGCCTCTCCGACATCGTTCAAGAAGTGTTCGGAAAGAAAGTGACGGGCACCGATATTGATCGAGAGAGCACCCTCGAAACCGAGCGCAGACCACCGCTCGATATGATCCGCTGCGGCGAGCAGCACGAACTGACCAAGTTCCCGCGCGAGCGCCGGATCGGATTCGACGCATCCGATGAACTCCTCCGCGTTCCGCTGATGATGTTCATCCTCTCTCCAGCGGATCAATCCCTCGAATCCGAACAGGGATCCCTGGGCCATGTCGATAATCGGCTGGTAGACGAGAAAGGGTTTGCAGGCCCTGAGCGCCTGGCCAAACTGTTCCCGGATCCGATACCCGGCCTCGCGCTCGAACCCCATTTCGTCTGCAAAATACGCCGCAGCCTGTCCGGTTTTTCGCGCTTCCCGCAAGGCAAGATCAGCCTGATTCACGAGCGCATCGGACACCTGATCGGTAGATGCTGGCACCGCGATCCCAAGGTGCGCCGTCAAGCCGTTGATTGAAAGACCATCGATCACATGCGGCAGATGCAACGCTTCGAGAAGGCGTGTCCCGAAGGCGGCGAGATCGTCGCGCGTGGCCAGGGACTCCAGATAAATCCCGAACACCCGCTCCCGGACAACACCGACCAGATCCTGGGGTGCCACAAGGGTCTGGATGCGTGCCGCGGCGGATTGCAGGAGGCGATCCCAAAGTTCGTATCCATAGGGATCGAGCGCCGCTTGGGGATCTTCCACCTCGACCAGAATCAGGGCTGCGAAACTGCCTGGTGAGCGGGCGACCCCGAGTCGAATCTGCATCCGCTCAGCCCAGAGCGTCCGCGCGGGTAACCCTGTACGCCAGTCGTGAAGCCGCTGCTCCCGCCAGTGGGATTCAAGGCGGTTCTCTCGGTTGAGATCGTCGACCACCGCAAACCCCCAAAACCCAGCCGAGCGCTCGATTTTCTTGAACTCGACCCAAACCGGACGCTCTTCTCCACGAGCGGTCCGGTGTCGGGCGCGACTGCGCCAGACGGAATCCGCTCGCTGCCCCATGTCAAGATCCGCAAACAACGTCTCGAAGCATCTGCCGATCAGGACTTGAGCCGGATAGCCAGCCAGGGACGCGGCCGCATCATTGCAGGCGAGGATCGAATGTTCCCGTCCATTGAGGATGTAGATCGCACGGTTGAGACTTTGTCCCACGAGAGCCCAGCGCCCTGCGGTGTCTTCCGCATCCAGCACGGTCCCAACCGGTTTGAGATTGGCACCGAAACCCGCACCCGCGACCATCCGCATGGGGGCGCTCGATGCGCGCGGCGTAGCGTGCCATTCCCGAATCACCCCGATCAATCCGAGCCACTGCCGATCGGTTCCCCGAATGGGTATTTTGTGAACCTCAAGGGGGCTTTCGGTACCGGAGGCATGCCTTGCCAAAAACTCGATATTGACAATCGGTTCGCCCCGGTCGAACGCTTCCCGGTCGGAACGCCGGCAGGCTTCCAGCGCCTGGACGCCAAAGAGGGGATGGAAGGGTGGGCGGACGTCCTCGATGCCGAAAAACTCCCGATGCGACCGATTGCTGTAGAGGTAGCGCCCCGAGACGCTTTTACAAAAGACCGGATCCGGGAAATCATCAAATATCGACAGCGACAGGATCCACTTGAAAATGGACATGGCGGGCGCAAAACCTTCGGCCAGGAAGCCGGGTACGGATCTCAGCAATGGTATACTGCCACGATTCACGAAGGGGGTCTATGCATCCATGAAGCGGTTGCTTGCGACGATGCTTTTCGTGACGTTCGCAGGACTGCTATCGTGCTGCGGTCAAAAGGGACCGCTCTACCTCCCACCACCGAAACCACACCCCCATCCGCCGTCTCCCCTCACGCGAACCCAGGCGGTCCGGGCCCAGATCGGAACGGGATCCGGTCCGCCCCATGCCTGAGTCCGAGCGACCGCCCTTCCTCCTGCTGGACGGATCCGCCTACCTCTACCGCGCATTCCATGCCATGCCCCCCCTCACCACCACTGGGGGCTTTCCGACCGGCGCCATCAAGGGAGTTCTGTCGATGCTGGGTGCGCTCGAGCAGAAACACCGGCCCGACCATCTCGCGATCGTCTTCGATGCCCCCGGTCGGACCTTCCGTCACGAGCTATTCTCCGGCTACAAAGCGCAACGCCCGCCGATGCCTGAATCCCTTGCCAGCCAGATCGAACCGCTCCACGACCTCCTCCGGGCAAAGGGATACCCCCTGATCCGCATTCCCGGTATCGAGGCCGACGACATTCTCGGAACGCTCGCCTGCCGTGCGGCGGCTGAGGGATTCCACGTGCTCCTCTTCAGCGCTGACAAGGATCTCGCCCAGCTGGTATCCGATCACATCGAACTCGTCCATCCGGTGACTTCGGTCCATTCGAATCGGGCGGGGGTCAAAGCGCGTTACGGGGTCTGGCCCGAACAGATCGTGGACTATCTGACCCTGGTCGGCGACAGTTCAGACAATATTCCGGGTGTGCCGGGCGTCGGGCCCAAGACGGCGGCCCGCTGGCTCGAGCGTTACGGCTCGCTTGACGCCATCTGGAACCTGCGCGAGACATTCAGCGGGCAAACCGGTCACGCCCTGCGCGAAGCGGAGACTTCGCTCGCACTTGCGAGGCGCCTCGTGACACTCGATTGTGCACTCGCCATTCCGGATCGCCCCGGGGAACTCCGGATGTCGCCGCCGGATCATGAGACGTTACGCCAAAGGCTCTCGGTTCTGGAACTCCACGACCGCACGTCTCGCTCCTCTCCAGGCGAGCAGGCCGGCAGCGCGGCAACGGACGGTCCGGGCGGACCCGGGCGGGGGCACACGGCGATGATCACCGACCGGGGGGATCTCGAGCGTTGGATCGAACGGATACGCGGGATTAAGCTCATTGCGATCGACACGGAAACGACCTCCCTCAACTATCTCGACGCCAAGCTCGTCGGCCTGTCGATCGCGACCGGACCCGATGACGCCTGCTATATCCCGCTCCGTCATCTCCCCGCAGACGGGGATCCCGCACAGCTTCCGGTGGCCGAGGTGCTCGCTGCCCTGAAACCGCTTTTGGAAGATCCAAGCCTCCCGAAGGTCGGTCACCACAGTAAATATGACCGACATATCCTGCTCAACGAGGGCATCCTCGTTCAAGGCGTCCGCTACGACACCATGCTCGAGAGTTACGTGTTGAACAGCACGGCCGGCCGTCACGATCTCGACTCGGTCGCCCGGCGTGTTCTCGGCATCGAGAAGATCACCTATGAATCCGTGACCGGAAAGGGGCGGGGACAACGCTCCTTCGACGCCGTGCAGCTCAAGCCCGCGAGCGAATATGCGGGCGAAGATGCCTGGGTCACCTGGCGGGCGCATGAACGGCTCTGGCAGGAGCTTGCTCCGACTCCCGCTCTTTTGCACATCGTCGAATCGATCGAGATCCCGTTGAGCGGCGTCCTGATGCGCATGGAACGCACCGGGGTCCGGATCGACCCGGGCCTTCTGCAGCAGCAGTCGGTTGAGCTCGCATCGACGCTCCACTCGTTACAGAATCAGGCTTTTGGCCTGGCCGGGAAACCCTTCAACCTCGATTCCCCTAAACAGCTTCAGGCGATTCTGTTCGAGGAACTCGGCATCCCGAGCCAAGGCAAGACCCCGGGCGGACAGCGCTCGACCGCGGAAGCGGTCCTCGAAGACCTGGCACAGAACCATGAACTGCCTCGTCTCATCCTCGAGTACCGCAGGCTCGCCAAACTCCGATCGACCTACACGGAAAGGCTGCCCGAGGCGATCCATCCGGCAACCGGTCGTGTGCATACGAGCTACCACCAGGCGACGACTGCAACCGGACGATTGTCCTCTTCGGATCCCAATCTCCAGAACATTCCCATCCGGACGCACGAGGGACAGCGGATCCGTCAGGCCTTCATCGCCTCTCCGGGATCGCTCATCCTGTCGCTCGATTATTCGCAGATCGAACTTCGGATCCTGGCGCATTTCTCGGAGGACCCCGGACTCCGATCCGCTTTTGCGAACGGAATCGATGTCCACCGGGCCACGGCGGCGGAACTGTTCGGGATCCCAACCCAGTTGGTCGACGATAATCAGCGCCGGCTCGCCAAGACCATCAACTTCGGCCTGATCTACGGGATGTCTGCCTATGGCCTCGGTCGCGAACTCGGGTTTTCGCGCGAGTTGGCCCAAGGCTATATCGACCGTTACTTCAACCGTTACCCCCGGGTTCGCGACTACCTGGATCATCTCCGGGACGAAGCGCGCAAGCTCGGCTTTGTCGAAACGATCCTCGGTCGCAGGCTCTACCTGCCCAACCTGAAGAGCCGTCAACACGTACTGCGCCAAGCGGCCGAACGGGCGGCCATCAATGCACCCATGCAGGGCACGGCTGCCGATATCATCAAGATCGCCATGATCCGGACCGAGAACTGGCTCCGGCAGGGCGGGTTCCGTGCCACACTTCTGATGCAGGTACACGACGAGCTCGTGCTGGAGGTTCCCGAGGAGGAAGTTGCAGCGGTCACCTCCGGCGTCCGGGACCAGATGACCGGAGCGGTTGAACTCGCCCTTCCACTCACCGTGGAAATCGGGGTGGGCTCGAACTGGGATGAGGCGCATTGACCCATCGGTCAGGCAAATCGAGACCCCCTGCCCCATCAGCTGAAGGGTGCGTTTGGGCCCCGAGGCGGCCCATGGAACTTTTCGGTATGGCTCCTGTCCAATTCATAGTGACGCACGTTCAGCGTTTTTCCGCTCTCCTCCCTGAGCGGAAACCGTTGGTCGATTTCCCCAATCGGCCAGCGCGTCTTGGCCCCGGCGCATCCCCCTAACACGCCGGGGCTTTTTTTGCCCATACTGTGGCGCCCTCGATGGATCGGCCCCCCATGACCCGTGGATCGCAGGAGATCTCGCGGGCGACCCCAAGGATCCTTGCAAGATAGACTGCCGTGATTGTCGTGGGTTACAATTAAAGCCCGATTGAGCGAGTCGACCCGTATGGAGGAGCATCCTCACCCATGAAACGCACCGGATTCGTGATCGCAGCTGTGCTTGGAGGCCTGTTTGGGACCTGTGTGGGCACCTCCCGGGCCGCCCCCCAAACGGGTGCCACGCTCGCTGCGCATGTTTGTTCCGCCTGTCACGGCCCACAAGGCAACAGCGCCACTTCCGCATTCCCGAAACTCGCGGCTCAGGGCGTGGGCTACATCGAAAAGGAACTGCATGACTTCCAATCCGGCAAGCGGGTCAGTGCGATCATGCAGGCCATGGCTGCGCCACTCACGCCAGCCGAGATTCGTTCGGTCGCCCACTACTTTTCGCGCCAGACCATCGCACCGGGATTCGCCAATCCCAAGCTCGTCGCTTTGGGACAGCGCATCTTCCGGGGCGGGCTGCCCCATCAGGGCGTGCCCGCCTGCATGGCCTGCCATGGGCCCGCTGGCATGGGAAATGAACCGGCCCGATATCCGCGGCTGGCCGGGCAATGGTCGGCCTATCTCTATCGTCAGCTTCAGGATTTCGCTCATGGGCGCAGGAAAAACAGCCCGCACGGGATGATGAACTATGTCGCGAGTCACCTCACGCCTGCGCAAATGAAGGCCGTCGCAAGCTATCTCGAAGGCCTGCACTGAACACACACCCAGCCGCCACATCCGGCCCTTGATCAGTGCGGTTCAGACCGAAGTGCGTGCAGCCACACGAAGACCGGATGCATGATCCATGATCAAGTGTGCTGGCTGGATCTGGACTCCACCGGACAGCCCACCATTTTTCAGGGAGCATCCGCACCCATTCGCGATGCAGCCACGCGACATGGTAGGCGAACATGTAGAGTGAGCTATGCGCCCGGACCCGATCGGCCAGGCGATGGCGGTTCGGGTGGACCTTGAGATCGACCGCCTTCATCGACCGGAACGCCCACACGACCTGCGCGAGCGATTTGTAGTGGCGCACGCAGCCCGTGGCATCGAGGTGCGCTTGCGCGTGGACTTCACCCGTTTTAGTGGACACATGGATGTGTGAGTTTCGATGGTTCCCGAGGGGCGTACCTCCGTTCAAAGTTAACCGGCGAGAGATAACCGGCTGCGACACTCCGCTCGCCAAGGCGGCATCCTCACTTGACGCACCCGCCGCAATGCGCACCCAAAACGCTTGCTTGGCATCCCTCTGATTGACGCCCGGCCGACCCGGCGACCGTATTGGCGCCCGTCCTGTCCGTTCTGTAACCCAACCCTTTGGTCGTCCCATGCAACACCTCCTCTCGTATGATGTTGCAACGACCGCTGGAAATCACCCTGGGAGCCCTGATCGGAATGGTGGATGACTCCCTGAGGGTGTCGCTGTGCATAGGCGCACTCCAGCGCGCTCAACATC
>JAJZBR010000050.1 GCA_021798795.1 Pseudomonadota bacterium | reverse complement strand
TCGGAATATCCCGCTTGTGCGAGGGCGGGCCAGGCTCGATTGAAGCGCTCGAGCCAGCACTCGAGGGTCCGGGCATAGTCGGCACCGTGGAACGTGGGTTCGAGAATCCGGAATCCACTCTTTGCGGCAAGTGCTTCAAGGTGAGGAAAGGTCGGCAGCATGCCACCCGGGAATACGTGCATCTGGATGAAATCAGGGTGCCGTCGATAAGCCTCGAAGGCGTCCGGGGCGATGGTGATGACCTGGAGCACAACCCGCCCGGCGGGGTTGAGGTGTGTTCGGAGCGTCTCGAAGAAGACGGGCCAGTAAGATTCACCTACCGCCTCAAACATCTCGATAGAGAGGATATGGTCATAGGTGCCTAGGAGATCGCGGTAATCCAGAAAGTCGAAATGGACCCGATCCTCAATCTGGCGTCTGTGCGCCTCGGTTCGCGCGTAGGCGAGCTGGCTCCGGGAGAGCGTCAGGCTTTCGACCGTGAGGCCACGGGCGATGGCTTCAAACGCGAGCGCGCCGAAACCGGATCCGATTTCAAGAAGCGTTTGCTGCGGGCGGGCGTCCAGCCGATCCAGCGCATGCTGGTTTTTCCTGCGCTGTGCGGTTTCGAGATCGTCTTGTTCAGATGCGAAATGTGCGCAGGAATAGGTCAGTGTGGGATCCAGCCATGGCTTGAAAAAATCGACGCCCAGATCGTAGTGGTCCTGGATGTTGCGCCGGCTGCCTCTGCGGGTGTTCGTGCGCCGAGCGTGCCGGAGGCGATCGAGGAGAGCAAAAGGACGATGCGCTCTCGCATTTCCAGAGGCCTGTGCGTTCTCATTGCATGCGAGAAGGTAGAGCAGTGCCGCAAGGTCCGGGCTGTCCCAATCTCCCGCGAGATACCCTTCCCCGAAACCGAGACTGCCGCGGATCAACCGCCGGGTGAAGCGGTAGGGATGATGGATCATGATTTCAGCTGTGAGCTCCGGTCTCGCGGGGCCACCTCGTTCGACGCGCGTGCCATCCGGGGCCACGATGAGAAGATGACCTTGCTTGAGACGGCGAAGGTAGGCGAGCACGGGTCTCAGAATCCATGGCATGGTGGGTTCGTCCGGCTCGTGAGGTTTGGGGATCGTCTCGCGCATGGAAGCCCTGGGTAGGTGGGAGAGATTCGAGTCTATCGACTTCGGGAGAAGACCAGTTGCGTTATTTGCTCCAGTCCGAATCGGGGGGTGGCGGTTTGGGGTAGAAGCGCGCACCACCCAGCCAGAGACCGAGAGCGTGCCAATGGATCGTGAGCGTCACCCCAAGGGTCGTCCAGGGGCTGAGCCAAGCCCAGCGCCGGATCCCCGAGCGGGTCAGGGCGAGCATCCGGGCGTGTTCCGTGGCAAGCAACCGGCGCTCTCCCGCAACCCGGTAATCGATCCGGATCGACCGGTCGGTAGCCATGTGATCCAGGGTGAACGTATAGCTTCCAGCAAGGGGCTGGAAGGGCGAGACATGAAAGCACTTGTCCGCCCCGGTATGGAGGTGTGGGCCGAGATTCCCGTCGCGATCGTGCACCAGGTAGTGATGCGCTTCGCCGAAGGTGTTGTGAACCTCGAAGAGAACGGCTTTGAGTGAACCCCCTAGATCGTGACAGTACCAGAGGCTCAGGGGATTGAAGACATATCCCCAGATCCTGGGAAAGGTCCAAAGCTCAATCCTGCCCCAGGACCGCCCCAGACCCAGGCCGGCAAGATGCTCGATGATCCAAGGTTTGAGCGATCGTCCGTCCCGCGGGCCGTGATCCCGATCCGAGAAGCTGACCGGTGCGAAGCGGTTGTAGCCAATCCCGAGACCGGGCAGCTCGGCGAGACGGTCGAGATCAACCAGGATCCGCGGGAGACGGTAGTGAAACTGGTACGGATGTCCACCGAAGCGGACGTGCGTCACCCGTGTTTCGAACAGGCGCAGCGGGGGAGACTCATCCTGCAGAGTCATAATCGGGTGCCACGGAGGGTGATCGGGATGACCCGGGCTCCACCCGGCTGTCCGATCCGGAGTGGAGCCAGGGCAGAGGCAGTTTGAAGTGATGTGCGAGAGGGACGGCGGAGGCCACCCCGTCTTCATGGAATCCCTGTCCGAGCCAGGCGCCAGCGAAATAAAGACCGTCGACACCCTGCCAGTTTGGCGCGTCCTGCTGTGCCCTGAGGGTGTCGAGATTGAAGCAGGGGTGTTCGAAATCGACGGTAGCCAGGGTTGTGCGCGGCTCGGATGGAGCGTTCAGCGTGACGAAAAACGGCTCCCGTGCGGGCAGTACCTGGAGCCGATTCATCCAATAAGTCACCGAAACCGGAGTCGCTTGGGGCAGATCGGACTCCGAATGGAAGTTCCAGGAAGACCAGAGGGAGCGCGTGGCTGGCATGTAAGCAGGATCCCGGTGCAGGAATGCCTGATTCGCAGTATAGGAGAATCGGCTGAGCCAGGCGCGCGCACCGAAGCTCGGGTCCAGCAGGCGACGGGCCTGATCCGGATGGCATGCGAGCACCACAGCGTCGAAGAATGTTTCCGGGGTATGCTCCTGCAGCAGGCCGATCCCGTTGGGATGCCGCCTGATCCCGATGACCGCGCGGCCGACTTCGACGCATGCCTCAAGTCTTCGATGGAGGGTTTGAACGTAGCGGGATGACCCACCCACCACGCTGCGCCAGCGGGGTCGCCCCCAGAGATCCAGGAGCCCGTGATGGTCGAAGAAACGGATCAGTGTGTAAGCAGGGTGTTCGAGCACCTCTTCGGTCGGTGACGACCAGATGGAGGCAGCCATCGGCAGGAGATACCGCGAGACGAGAGGGGGGTCGGCGCCGATTTCGGAAAGAAACCCGGCCAGCGTCAGGTCCTCTGGGATGTCTTGATTTGCGAGACGGGCTTTGGCCAGCCGGTGAAATGCGACAATGCTTCGGAGCAGTTTCCAGCGCTCAAGCGCTCGGGCACTGCCGGGCTGCCCAAAGAATGCCCGCAAGCCGGAGCCTGCCCATTCGAATCCGCCGCGTGGGCCGACTCGGACTGAAAAAGACATGTCCGTGGGCTGGGTTCGGACGGCAAGTGTATCCAGCAGGCGGGTGAAATGCGGGTAGTTGGTCTCGTTGTAGACCACGAATCCACAATCGATTCCGATGGTCCCATCTGAGTGACCGATCTCGAGGGTGTGCGTGTGCCCTCCGAGCCGGGTTTCTTTCTCCAAAAGGGTCACCTGATGTCTCCCGGAGAGGATCCAGGCGGTCGCGAGTCCGGAGATGCCTGCACCGACCACAGCAATCCGGAGAGGGGGCGAGTCTCGGGTTTGGGGCAGAGCAGTGTTTGGGGGCATGGGTCAACGGATGGCGAGTGATTCGGCATATACGCATATCCCAGTCCTTTGGATGCAGCCTAAAGGATGCACTTTCTGCGCCATGGCGGTGTGGGAAGCCGAATCCCGTAAAATGAGCGGTGAACTGGTACAGGGCAGAAACATGGCCAAGGTCTGGATCATCGGTGCAAGTAGCGGAATCGGTGCGGCGCTGGCCATCGCGCTCGCCAGGGAAGGTCATTCGGTCGTGGCCAGTGCCCGGCGCATCGATCTTCTCAATCAAGTGGCCGCTCGGTCACCCCGATCCGGAGCGATCATCCCGCTCTCACTGGATGTCCGGGATCGTTCCGCCCTGGAGGCGGCCGCAGCCCAGGTTTTCAGCCGCTTCGGGCAGCTCGATTACTGCTTTCTCAACGCCGGGAAATATGAACTATCCCGTTCCGGGATCGACCCTGCGGTCTATGCGGAAGTCACCCGGGTCAACTACTTGGGGGTGGTCGAGAGCCTGGCGGTCGTCATTCCCCGCTTGATCCATCAGGGATCGGGCCAGATCCTCGTGACCGCCTCCGTGGCCGGATACCGCGGGCTGCCGCAGGCTGGCGCCTATGGACCCACCAAAGCAGCCCTGATCAGCCTTTGTGAAACGCTCGCGATCGAACTCAAGCCTCTGGGTGTCGCCGTACGAGTGATCAATCCCGGTTTCATCCGTACGCCGATGACGGCCAAGAACCGGTTTTACATGCCTTTTCTGATCGATGCGGAAGATGCTGCGCAAAGAATTCTCCGCGCTTTGCCAGGCAAGCGTTTCGAAATCGCTTTTCCCTGGCAGATGATTTTGATCATGAAAATAGTGAGAATCCTCCCGAACTGGCTCTATCTCAGGGTGATGGCCAAACTGGCTCCATCCCCGGGGACATTTGACAAGCCCGAGGGTGCCTGAAAGCGGATGCATCCCGAGTCGGCCATCCGGCGTATCTCAATCATGCCTTGTCCACCCAAGTCCATATGGGGCCTTATGCAGAGGGGGTTTGCCCATGCTCTATCCTGAGCTCTATCGTCAACTGGAGGAGGCGCGTTGGAACCTGGAGAAGGATGTGCCCTGGGACACTTTCGAAGCTGCGCGATCGACCGAAGAGCAGGCCCGGACCATCAAAATGAATGCCATCACCGAGTGGTCTGCGCTGCCCGCGACCGAGATGTTTCTTCGTGACAACCAGAATGACTCTGATTTCTCGGCCTTCATCTCGGTCTGGTTTTATGAGGAGCAGAAGCATGCGTTAGTTCTCATGGAATATCTCAGACGTTTCTGGCCGGCCTTGACTCCGACGGAAGAGGAGTTGCATGCGGTTCGCTTTACGTTCGATCCGGCGCCTGCCAATGAAACGCTGATGTTGCATTTCTGCGGTGAAATCCGCCTGACCGGCTGGTATCGCCGGGCTGCCCAATGGCATACGGAGCCTGTGATCCGGACGATTTACGGATTTTTGGCATCCGATGAAGCCCGCCATGGGTCCTGCTATATGCGTTTCATGAAACGGGCCATCGAGCGTGATGGCGATACGGCCCGGCTCGCTTTCTCGCGGATCGGCGTGCTCATGACGAGCCGCAAGACCGGTCGGGCCATGCATCCGACCAACCTTCATGTGAGCCAAAGCCATTACCCGCGTGACACGGTGCAAAGCCGGCTGCCGGATCCCGAGTGGATGGAATGCTGGCTGGATGAACAGATCCATTTCAACGAAGAGGAAGAGCGTCGGGTCGCCGAGGGAATTTTGCGCAAACTGGGTGGTGTTCTAGATCAGCAATTCGAGAGCGCGCATGACCTGCGCCGCTACCGGCGTGAACTTGAGGGACAGATCCGCACCTGAGCGGGTACCGGAGTCAACCGGGGTTATGGCATTGCTCTATAATTCGCATGATCTGGGGCGGTAGCTCAGCTGGGAGAGCGTCGCGTTCGCAATGCGAAGGTCGGGAGTTCGATCCTCCTCCGCTCCACCAAAATCAAGCGCTTACGAACAAGGCCCGAGTAAGAACCGGGCCTTTTCGTTCCTGAGTCTCACCGTTTTGTCTCCGCCAAATCTTGAGGTTTATCTCGTCGCGCTCCATGGCTCTCTTGTGGAACGTGTATGTGCACTTCCATTGCGTGATGCGTGGCACGTCTTACGGGGAGCGATAAACAGGGCGTAGGTCACGCAGCGGCCCAGCGCACGTGTTTTCCCTGAAAGAAGCGGTGCACGAGGTGTGGCTGAGGTTAGCCTAGGCGAGCGCGCACGGTATGCACACGTTCGGCGCGGGTGCGCGCCCGGCTTTGGTCGCATGGCTCCTGCCCTGGTGTCGCCGTCGCCATGTACTGACAAATGTCACATCGAGGTGATGACAATCCCTAGTTGCACCGAGCGGGTCCGGGGCCATTAAATTGAGCTCAACACACATGCCCCCGGGTAGGATTCCATGATGAGACAGGTTTTGGTCGCAATGGTGCTTGGCGCCTCCCTTTCACTCGGTTGCACAGCCGCCGCCGCTGCACCCGCTCGCGCGACCGTGATCCGGAAGGCCGCTTATGGCCGCGATTGCCGCGCGGTCTACGGGGGACGCGACGGCTCGTGCGAGCGGATTCCGTGCAACACCCGGTACCGCTCCTTTCTCGGGACTTGGTCCGGTCGGTTCTGGAGTTACGTGCGCAGCCGATCGACCGACACGAAGAGCGTCTACCGCCCGTATCACGAGGTTGTCGTCTACACGGCCGCCGATTGCCTTAGAAACATCGCGAGCGGGGATACCCTGATCGTGGGCCACCAGACCGACAGCTACCCGGCTTACGAGGGGCTCCCCGGCAAAGTTGCGACGAGCCTTCTCATCACCGGAGAAAGGAGCGACGGTGCGCCACTCCTGCGTGTGATGATGCAGCATCGCACCTATGACTACATGCTCCGATACGAAAACAAGGCAGCGAAACTCGCCGTCTGGGAACTGCATCTGTCGGCAACCAAGGGACAACCACAAATGACGTTTACGATCATTGACGGCCGCGATTTCATCGCCCGGGGGACGCAAACGCGCGACGTGACGGTAACGCTCACGGTAGGCCCGCGCAGCAAGTCCTATTGGCAGGGTGTGATCGCCTACGGGTCTCACACGAAACGATAGCAGCGAGTCTTCCGGCTCACGCCCCGCGGCGGGTGGTGTAGGGTTTAGAGTTTGCGGCCGCCGGGCTGCGCTCGTCCGTGAGACACGCACCCGGTACGTAACACGGAAGCGGGTAAGCAAGGTGTGCTGTGCGGACTTCCGTCCCCTCGAACCGCCGACGCCATACGTACAGCGTCTGCTCCGATACGTTGTACTAGCGGGCCGTCCCCGGCATGCCGTGACCGGCCGCTTCGCCCAGAATCTTGACGTTCGGTTCTTCCGAAAACCACTCTTCATATCGAACCCCCATCAGGCTATCCTAAACCTGACTTCGGTCCGAAAAATCGGGGGCGCTCCAGGCCTTCGCTTTATGCTGGAGGGCGCACCGAGGCGCCATCTTGAAAACCCGCCATCGCTCGTCCCAAATCCAAACCAGATCAAGAGGGTCTCCGCCCGCTTTCGGCCATATCTTGGGCTGCAGTGACATGGTCATCGAAACCGTCCCGTAGAACCTCAGGGTGATGGAAACCAATTTGACAAAAGCGCCAGGATGAAGTAAAACATTTACCAAGTGAGTCAGCGCCGATTTGATTCTCAGCTTGCGGGCGCTTAATAAATTCTGCTAAAGCGGTTGTTCCGCTATGGAACCTGCTCTGGCAAAGGCTGAGCGGGTTTTTTTATGCCCGGCGCATGGTTCCGATCCCTGATCGTTCTGCTCAGGGTCGCCCGCCCGGGCTCGATATGGGGTTCCCGATCGGTCACGATCCACCCCTGGCGGAGGAAACGATGAACGAGTCCGAACTCTTCCCATCCGACTGGACAGCCTTCTGTTCCCGCTTCGGCGGCTTCCCACGCTGGGTCGACTTCAAGAAGCTCGAAGGTGGTTATACCATCTTGGAGGTATTGAATGAAAACCGTGGCTGGCCAACTTCTGTACGACACCTCGTACTCGGACAGCTGCTTGAGAAAGGCAGGCCGCATGAGTGGATCCTGGCCGCTATTGACGACCCGGATTGTGCCTACCCGTACCTTGTCTCTTCCATCCTAGAACGGGGCTCGAGCAGGGATTGGTTCGATCTCTTCTGTAAAACCATCTTCATGAGAAGCGTCTCCACTAATCCTGATTTTGGCCGTTTCGTTGAACATTTCGCGACAAGGGGTTTGGTCGAGGATCTCTTGGCTTTCGTTTACGTCTGCCGGCGATATAGATTCCGGCTGGCTGACGAAGAGCATACAAAGCTTCGAAACCGTGCCGCACAACTCGGTGGCGAGCGTGGACTCGCGCGCTACGATTTCACTCGCGAGGGAATTTACTGGCCGTTTACAGCACGCGAGGGGGCAGTAGTAGGGAAGTTTCCTGAAGCGCTTGAGGGCTGGCGCGGTATCCTCACCCGTCTGCAGAAGACCGGACTCGAGGAACGTCTCGGACATCTCGGGTTTGCGCCTGCCAGCGGAATCGCAGGAATTCTGGCTGCCTTGGATCGCACCATGGGACTGCTGGATGATACCGATCGAGCATCGGCGCTCGGCGTTTCGCGACGGACGGTTTGCGCATGGTCACGGGGTGTACAAGATCCGGATAACCAAGCCCTACTGCGTATGGGACAGCTCCTGGGATTACAGATTCCGACACTGACCGAACTTCTTGGAGCCATCCAACATCGTCATGGCTGGCATTCTTGGAATCCCTTAGCCAAAGCGCTTGCCGTTTCGCCTCGCACAATCGAAAGTTGGGCTCGCGAGCGTGCCCAACCACCCTCAAAGCTTATTCCGGTACTGCTTTTCCTCGCCGAATCGAACTGGAGATCAAGGGACTGGGTCCGAACGTTGACGTAGAACGAGTTGGATCCGAAGCCGGAGTGACCAACGGCCTCCGGCTCGTCAGGCGGCGATCCAAAGGAAAGTTTTGGGTGGGCCGTGCTGCGGATCATGGCCCGGCAGAGCCAGCGTGCCTGAGACATTGTTGTCGTAGTAACGGATGGGCTCGGCGGTCGAGTCCCCGACCGCTTTGAGTCCTGCAAAATGGATGACCGCATCAATGGATCTTTTGCTGAACAGTCGATCCAGCGCGGGCTCATCGCGTATATCGGCTTCGATCAAATGGGCCTCCCCCTCCCCTAGATCTTCGATGACCGGGGAAGTACACGCCGGGAACTGTTTTGAAGATTATCGAGAATGGTGACTTGATAGCCTGCCTGAAGCAGGACGACGGCGGTATGAGAGCCGATAAAGCCGGTTCCCCCGGTCAATAGAATGCGCTTCATGGAAGTTTGCTCCTGCTCGGTCCAATTCAGGGCGAACGTCTTGCCGGGTAGCCTCGGTAAACGAGAACTTTGGGAATGATCTTAAATTTGCGCATTGGTTCCATTCGCGATCAAAAACCACAATGACAGGGGGATTCAAGGCGCCATATAATATACGGTTCCAGCCTGACGGGTGCTTGGCCAGGGCAATCCTACCTCCCAAGACGGCCAACACCGGGACGACTGGGTAACCGGCGGCACTCGAGAGATGCGAAATGGGTGCCTAACGGGATCGGGGCGGCTTTAGTTAAAGAGATTCGGGCTGATATTTTATGAATATTGGGGTGTCGCCAAGTGGTAAGGCACGGGGTTTTGATCCCCGCATTCGCAGGTTCGAATCCTGCCACCCCAGCCAAGTCTGGAGTGGCCGGTTACCTCCCTTCCGGCAGCTGATTACCGGTTTCATCCGGCGCAGGTTTCATTCATGAATCGCACACAAGGCAGTCGCCGCGGCTTCAATCCAGAGCAGGTCATGATCTGTGCGGGACAGGGTACCCCAGCACTCGCCGGGGACATTGCCTCCCACCTTCAGCTACCGCTGGCCCGCGTCCAGGTCGGTCGCTTCAGTGATTCCGAAGTCCAGATCGAGATTCTCGAAAATGTCCGTGGACGCGATGTATTCGTTGTCCAATCGACTTCGCCACCCGCGAACGACCATCTCATGGAACTGCTGGTCCTGGTCGATGCCTTGCGCAGGGCATCTGCCGCGCGGATCACGGCGCTCGTGCCTTATTTCGGTTATGCGAGACAGGATCGGCGCATGCGTTCGGCCCGCGTTCCAATCACAGCCAAGCTCGTCGCCAATCTCATGGTGACCGCAGGAATCGACCGCCTCGTCGCAGTAGACGTCCATTCCGACCAAATCCAGGGTTTTTTCGATATTCCGTTCGACAATGTCTATGCCTCTCCGGTGCTGCTCAGCGATATCTGGAAACGCAAATTCCCGAACCTCATGGTCGTTTCTCCGGATATCGGCGGGGTTGCCCGGGCCCGGGCCTTGGCCAAGCGACTGGATGACCGGGAGCTCGCCATCATCGACAAGCGCCGACCTCGTCCGAACGAGGCTGAAGTGATGAATATCATCGGCGATGTCGCAGGGCGTGACTGCATCATCGTCGACGACATCGTCGATACGGCCGGTACCCTGGCTCTCGCGGCAGGCGTGTTGAAACAAAGCGGTGCGCGGAGCGTTTATGCCTATGCGACGCACCCGGTTCTATCCGGCAATGCGGTCCGGACGATCGAAGGATCCATGCTGGATGAGCTCGTCGTAACGGATTCCATCCCCCTGTCTCACGAGGCACATGCCTGCCGGAAGATCCGGCAGCTCGGGATCGGGGAGTTGCTCGCGGAGACCATCCGCAGGATCCATGACGAAGAATCCGTGAGTTCGCTTTATGTCGATTAATCTCTTTCCGGTTCCCTCTGCGGGTCGCAGCAGTTGGAGCAGTTCTTGTCACTTTCCGCGATTATGGGAGGTTCTATGTCGAAGCAGTTTGTTCTGAATGCGCAAGAGCGCCAGGATGCAGGGAAAGGTGCGAGCCGCCGCCTGCGCCGGGCAGGTTGGGTTCCTGCAATCTTTTATGGTCGCGGAGGCGTGCCGATGTCTTTGTCGCTCGAAGCCCATGAGCTCGGTCGGCACCTCGCCGATGAAGCTTTTTATTCCAGCATCCTTGAAATCCGGGTGGGAGAGGCGCGGCTCCAGGGCGTGCTCAAGGATTTGCAGCGGCACCCCGTGAAAGGAGTTCCGACTCATGTCGATCTCCAGCGGGTCCAGGCGGATCAGGTTATCCGGATGCATGTCCCCCTGCATTTTCAGGGCGAAGGATCCGTGGTGGGAGTGAAGCAGGGGGGCGGCGTGCTTTCCAAGAATCTGATCGAGGTGGAGGTCTCCTGTCTGCCGAAGGATCTGCCCGAGTTTCTCGTGGTTGATGTTACCCAACTCGAGATCGGTCAGGCGGTTCATCTTTCGCAGATTCCGCTTCCGGAAGGCGTATCCCTGGTCCAGCTTCTTCATGGCACCGAACACGACTTGCCGGTCGTGGCCGTCCATCACGCGCGGGTTACCCAGGCCACTGAAGAAACAACCGCTCCCGAGACACCTGTTGAGACTCCGTTGGTCGGCGAGGAGAAGAGTGAGACAACCGGTCCGGCTTGATGGTCGCGAATCTTCCGGATGTCGCCATGAGTGATGGTCGCGGGTGAGCTCGCGGCGATTGCCGCATTGGGCAATCCCGGCGCCGAGTACCAGTTTACCCGGCACAATGTCGGCTTCTGGTTCGCAGATGCCTTGGCTGCCCGTTCAGGAGTCTCGTTCCGCCGGGAGCGTAAACTCAGTGGCGAAGTTGCCCGTGTGACTTTGGATAACCAGGAGATCCCGGTCCTCAAGCCCGCGACGTTCATGAACGAAAGCGGCCGATCGGTCGGTGCTTTGTGCACCTACCAGAAGTTGAATCCTGCGACATTGCTCGTGGTCCATGATGATCTGGATCTGCCGCTTGGGATCGTACGTCTCAAGCGCGGGGGGGGGCATGGTGGGCACAATGGTTTGAGAGACATCATTGCGCACCTCGGTGCGGATTTCATGCGCATGCGGATCGGCATCGGCCGGCCTTCTTCGGGCATGGACGCCATCCGCTATGTACTTTCACGTGCGAATGCCGAAGAAGAATCGCAGCTTCTGGAAAGTATCGATACCGCGCTGGCGGTGCTGCCACTCCTGCGCGAACAAGGATTGGAATCCGCCATGCAGATTTTGCATGCACCGGTACCCAAGCCCGAACCGGATCGCGAGCCAAAGCCTGTGGCGGATGATCTGTCTCCACCCGTGAACCATTCCAGATGAGTTTGCGCGCCGGCATCGTGGGTTTGCCCAACGTGGGGAAGTCAACCCTTTTCAATGCGCTTACCCGGGCCGGCGTTCCCGCGGCCAACTACCCGTTTTGCACGATCGATCCCAATGTGGGCGTCATACCGGTGCCGGACCCACGCTTGGATCAGCTTGCGGAACTTGTTCATCCGGAGCGAATCATCCCTGCCACGGTCGAATGTGTCGATATTGCCGGGCTCGTTGCAGGCGCATCCAAGGGTGAGGGGCTAGGCAACCAGTTTTTAGCCCATATCCGAGAAACAGATGCCATCATTGAAGTGGTCCGCTGCTTTAGTTCCGAATCCGTGATTCACGTCTCTGGCCATCCGAATCCACTGTCGGATGTGGCTGTGATCGAGACCGAACTGGCATTGGCGGACCTCGCAACGGTAGAGCGGTCACTGGCTCAAGCCTCGGCCCAGGCGCGATCCGGTCATAAGGATGCCCGGGAGCGGGTTGATTTCCTGGAACGTCTGCAGAAGAATCTGGATCAAGGAGGGTGGGTGCGCGAACTCGACTTGAACGAGCAGGAGACCATCTGGCTTCGGGAACTGCATCTCTTCACCGAGAAATCGTTGCTCTATCTTGCGAACATTGGGGAAGATCCGAAAGATCCCCAGACGAAAAGATGGGTTGAGGAACTGGAATCGTACGCTCACCAGCGTGGATCCGCAGTGGTCGTGATCTCGACCCAGATCGAATCTGAAATCGCTGAGCTGGATGTGGCGGAGCAGCATGCGTTCATGCGGGAACTTGGTTATGCGGAGCCTGGGCTCAATCGTTTGATCCGATCGGCCTACCAGGTTTTGGGACTTGAGACATTCTTTACGGCCGGACCCAAGGAAGTACGCGCCTGGACGATCCGGCGTGGCATCTCGGCGCCTCGGGCCGCAGCTGTCATTCATACCGATTTCGAGCGGGGGTTTATTGCGGCTGAAGTCGCTTCCTATGAGGATTTCATCAAGTTTGGCAGCGAAGCGGGTGCACGTGCTGCCGGGAAAATGCGTCTCGAAGGGCGGGATTATGTGGTTCAGGATGGTGATGTGGTTCACTTCAGGTTCAATGTCTGAATGGGTATAGCGGTTGCATTCTGGAGGTGGGATTCATTCATTTTCTTGACGCCACCTCTACTGTAATGCGCATGTTGGTGGTTTGGGACACCCGTTCAACGCGGCTGCTTGTCTTTGGTTGGTTCATATTTTGTTCGAGCATTCAAACCATAGCCAAAAGGGCCTTTTTATTTCTAGATCCTATCCTAGGGCTCTACTTTGTTACGCTACCAATTATTTGCGGGACTAAGTGCTGCACGATGGGGTAAAATGGGCAAAGTTGCAGTGAGCGTCCCATTGCTACAGTTGAATAAATTCCAACACTTACACATTGGCTACGTAGCTCAGCCGGTTAGAGCGCGGCACTCATAATGCTGAGGTCGGTGGTTCGAGTCCACCCGTAGCCACCAAAATCACTACCCGCAGTTTCCCGTAA
>JAJZBR010000049.1 GCA_021798795.1 Pseudomonadota bacterium | reverse complement strand
GATCAAGTGCTCCAGTTTCTCGACGCCGGTGATCCGGCATCTTTTTTCGACCCTGCGTACATTGTCTTTGAACACCCCCTGTCCCCGGCGTGCCTGAACGATTGCGCGCCGCTCGGTTTCACGAATGTGCGGGTCGCTCGTCACCTGGCGCTCCAATTTCTCCTCCCAATCATCGAGATCATCGAGTGGAACGGGATCGATCTCCCGCAGAGCGCGATCCAGGATGCGGCTCTCGGTACCGATCAGACCGATCAGCACTTGAGCGAAATCAGGAGGGATTTCGGTCAGGTAGACCGATTGGAGGCCGTTTCCGTTCGGTTGAAGTGGCGCGTAGCGGCGAGGGAGCAGAGGGCGCAGAAGGTCGATATGCTCCTTGGGTCGGATTTTATGCCTGAGTTCCGTAAACCGGACATCGACACGCCAGCCTATATTTTCCCAGTTCAAACCCGAGTTGCCGAACTCGGGGGGTTTCGGATTTTCCCGGCAATAGGACCGTGCAATCCCGATGGCATGGATACGACTGTCCACAAATGAAAGTATCACATCGCCCGGCGCAACCTCCCGCATCGCCTCATAGAAAGGGTTGCGTGCGCCGTTTGCGTTGCGTTTGGGTGACCAGAGGTAGCCGCCTTGGAGCTCTTGATGGTAGGTCTGGTTCTGGTTCACCCACCAGTAGCGCATGGGTGGGACCCCCGGTTGGCGCATGGGTCAGGGCAGCGATCTGACCAGGATAGCAAACTTCCCGTGGCGGGCGGGCGCCGATCGTTCCAGATGTTGAGGAGTCCCGGCAAAAGGCTCCTCGCAAGGAGCTTCAACATCCCTGTCCCGCGGAGAGGTGCTGGAAAATGCCCCGAGTGGAAGTACCATGCCCATTTTTCTTGTGGAAGGCATCACGCACGATGACTTCCGGTATGGCACCGCCACTCTGTTCGCTACCCTGGTCGACATCGCCAACGACACGGTCGTCAGCAACTGCGGCACTCATGAACATCCCGAAGTCCGTGCCCGCCTCGCCAATCGGCCGCGTTTACACCCGCACTTCACTCCCACCTATGTCTCTCGGCTCAACCCGGTGGGATGCTGGTCAGATCCGGCGAATTGCACAACTTACCGGTGGGGCCGCCTCTGGAGCGCTTGGTATGGGGAGCGAACCAGGGAGTTTGACATCCGGATCAGTTGCCTGGATCATAGGATCATTGGATGTGGGATGAATGAACGGGTGGAATCGGGCAGCGCGTTGACACAGATCGGCGGAGCGATGAAAAGGGAATCACGGACGGGTCGAATCCAGCGTCTCTTCCGGGTTGCGATAGGAGTGATCCTACCGATCACGCTCGGAGGCTGCATCACTCCATCCTGGGTGGGTCGACAGATCGTTCATCCTCCACAATCCGATGCGGTTCGCGTCTTGGCGCGCGCGTTCTATGACCGGCGCGTCACACTGATCGTGCCACCTCCCGATGGGGGGACAATCAACGCCGCAATCATCGACCCGGCGCCCTACAATCCGGTGATCTCGATCGACTATCACAAGAATCGGCCCGGCGGAACCTTCAGCATCAGCTTCGCGAATCTGGTCGGGAAATGCCAAAGACGGTGTTCCCCTGAGGGGCGCACATCTGTGTCCGAGATAGCGACCCGACTGCGTCTGGCTGTATCCCGGTTCGTTCACCCGAAACCCATCGGGACCGTGATTCTCCTGACGGGCTGGGGAATGGGCAAGAGTACACTTCTGCCCTGGGCACTTTTTTTTGCGAACTGGGGTTGGCGTACGGTACTGGTCGATCTCCGGGGACAGGGCGATGCGCGGGCACGCTATCTGACTTGGGGTATCCGCGACCGTGCCGATCTCAGCCGCCTCATCCGCCGGCTCAAGCGCGAGCGACTGCTGGCCACCCCCTGGATCTATTTTGGAGTTTCGTATGGAGCGGGGGTCGCCCTCATGGCTTCCGCCCGGGCAACGGATCCGGATGGGGTGATCGCCCTCGCCCCTTGGGCGAACGCCGCGAAGGCGATCGTCCGTTTCTCGCACAGTTCCTTCATTTCGGGAACGTTCTGGAATATCTTTGGGCTCGTTCCAGGATCCCATTCACGCGTTTGGCCCGAAGCGCTGCGCCGGGCGGGAAAGCTTGCCGGAATCGATCTCGCCGATGCCACCCCGGAAGCGTGGGTGGGGGATATCGAGGCGCCGGTGCTCTACCTCGGCGGCACGTCCGATCGTATCGCCCCTCCCGCGAGTATCCAGCGTCTGGCACGGCGGACCCCTCAGGCAAAGGTCGTGATCCGACCCTATCTCGACCATGCAGCCATCTTCGCCGATGTGCCCGGCTTCTGTCGCCCGATTGTCCGATGGCTGTCCAAGAAGATTCTTCCAAGACCCTCCCATGGAATCTGCCGGATCAAAACGCAGATCCGGAAAAATCGGATCCATGAGAGCTTATCGCTCATCGCCCACAAGCAAGAAGCGCTGGCCCAGCCGCGTCTGTGACCACACCCGGCGCCGGGGGGCCGGATCGGATGGCGTTCGGCAGAAAGAGCCAATCCCATCGTGTATCAGACTGATCAATCGTCGTTACGCCGTCCGTTCTGCTTTGAACACACTGCAGACATGAACCGAGACGTCATGAAACGATTTAAAACGCAGGGCGCTTGACAGGTCAAGACATGCCAAGCCCGGGATCATTATGAGTTGCGTCTCCCATGTCTATTTTCATCGGATTTTTGGGCTGGATGAGGTTGTGGCGCAATCATGGCGCGATTTGCTTAATTGCGCCATTATTATTATTATATTAAACAACTAGATATATTATATTTAAATAATTGCGTCAGAAATGGATGCCATTATGCCAAGCAAGCAGGAAGTAGTCGAAGCCAAGGCGATGGAGTTCATCTCCCTGGCTGGTCTCAGGGGCGCTTCCGTTTCCGAAATCCAGGCAAGTCTTGACGAAGGGGGGAGCCGCAGGACATTACAGCGGGCCTTGCAGGATCTGGCCCTCACCAAGCGAATCATCATGCGCGGCCAGGGTCGGGGGGCACGCTATTTTGAGATGGCCCCTGCGATGCGGCAGGACCTCGGCTTTGCCACCTCCGAGAACGCCGATCGGGTTTGGCAGCGAGTCCGTGCACCGCTTGGCCAGCGAGCGCCTGTGGGCTACAACCCAGCGTTCATCAAGTCCTACCAGCCGAACGTCGCCCACTATCTCACCGAGCAACAGCGACGCCACCTGCGCGAGATTGGCACCGTGCCGTCAACAGGCGGAGCTGACACCCGCCAGCAGGAGATTGCGGTGCGTCTGCTGGTGGATCTGTCCTGGGCTTCGTCGCATATTGAGGGCAACACCTACGACAGGCTGAGCACAGAACGGCTGATTCAGGAAGGCGTTGCTGCGGAGGGCAAGACCCGGGATGAGACGCAGATGATCTTGAACCACAAGTCCGCCATCGAGTTCCTGCTGACGGGGGACGAAAGGCTGCGCGTTGGCACACTCATGGTCTGCAACCTTCATGCGCTGCTGTCCGAGAACCTCCTCAGCAATCCCGAGGACGCCGGAAAAGTTCGTAGCCACCCTGTGAACATCGGCCAGTCCACTTACATTCCACTGGCTGGCGGAACGTTTCTGAAACAAGACCTCGTGGAGGCATTGGAGATTGTGCGGGCCGTCAATGATCCGTATGAGCAGGCATTCTGCCTGTTCACTTGGCTTCCGTACCTCCAGCCCTTCACCGACGTGAACAAGCGCACCTCGCGTCTCGCGGCCAATGTCCCGCTGCTGAAGAGCGGCTTGTGCCCGTTGTCGTTTGTTGGCGTGGAGGCATTGGCCTATACCAGTGCGCTGCTTGGCGTATACGAGCTCAATGACGTCAGTCTCGCGCGCGATCTGTTCATATATGCTTGCGAGCGGTCGGTGCAGGCCTACCTGGCCGTGGGCCAGACTCTCGCCCAGCCAGATCCAGTGCGGATGGCGCGCCGCGCGCTCATATTCAGCGGAGTGGCGGCCATCGTCAGGGACAATCCCGCGAACCCTAAGGCCTATACCGAGGCGTACGTGCAGAAGCATGGTTCGATCCGCAGAGACGCGACGGAGTTCGATCAGGTGGTCAGGCACATCCTGGGGGATGTGCGGCGGCTGCACGAGGGGAACATCTTCCGGTACGACATCAGGCTCGACGAGTTCAAGAAATGGAAGGATGCCGAAAAGGCCGTCACCAGAGCGGCTGAAAATGATCCGATGACCCCCTAGCGTTTGAGGCTTGCGATTCCATCTTGAATGTGGGAACGGTATGATTGATTGGCTCGAGCAGCCTATCGGACTTAGCCAAAACCGATTACAAAATGACACGTCTTTCGGTAAAGAAGCGCTCAATGCAGGCGGCCAAACACAAGGTAGCCGGCTGTCGGTCGTGATCCGACCCGATCTCGACCATGCGGCCATCTTCGCCGATGTGCCCGGCTTCTGTCGCCCGATTGTCCGATGGCTGTCCAAGAAGATTCTTCCAAGACCCTCCCATGGAATCTGCCGGATCAAAACGCAGATCCGGAAAAATCGGATCCATGAGAGCTTATCGCTCATCGCCCACAAGCAAGAAGCGCTGGCCCAGCCGCGTCTGTGACCACACCCGGCGCCGGGGGGCTCGTTTGGACCGGGCGTTTTCGCGGTAGACTCGGTTCGTTTTTCGTTCAAGCCAAGAGAGCACGGATATCCATGATCACCAAGCAGCCAGCCGGCGAGTTTCCGGGAGAGGGATATGCGGTTCGCGTTTGCGATGTCATCGACCTCAACGCAGATCTCGGAGAAGGCTCGATCGAGGATGGGGACGGAGTCGATGAAGGGCTCATTCCGTGGGTGAGTTCCGCGAACATCGCTTGCGGGCTGCATGCGGGCGATCCGGTGCTTGCAGCGCATACGATCGTTATCGCAAAAGCACAGGGCGTGGCACTCGGGGCTCACCCCGGGTGGCCGGATCGGATGGCGTTCGGCAGAAAGAGCCAGTCCCATCCAGCCCATGAGACCCAGGCCATCGTGGGCTACCAGCTGGGGGCCCTCGGGGCGCTCGTCCGGGCGGCAGGCGGTCGGCTCCATCATGTGAAACCCCATGGTGCTCTCTATCACCAGGCATCCGTCGATCCTGCCTACGCGCTTCCCATAATCGAGGCGATGGTTGCCTTTGATCCCGGACTTTGGCTCTACGCCCCCGACCCGAGCGTCTTGGCCGCACTCGCGCGTGAGCGCGGCCTCCGGGTGGTCCCGGAGGGATTTGCCGACCGGCGCTATGAAGCGGATGGTACGCTTACTCTGCGCACCCGGCCGGATGCGCTCATTCACGATCCCGAGGAGGCACTTCGGCAGGTGATCGGCATCGTCCGCGAGAGACGGGTCGTGGGACGCGGCGGAGAACGCATCCCCTGCAACGCCCGGACCATCGGGTTGCACGGAGACGGATCCCGGGCTGCGGCGCTTGCCCGAAGACTCGCTGAGGGGCTCGGCCAGGCCGGCATAACCATCCGGGCACCCGGATAGGGGTGGGCCGGATTTGAAGCTCGATCGGGCGATGGACCGGGTGGCGCCGGCTCTCCTCCTTGCCGTAACCCTGATCTGGGGACTCACCTTCGTTGTCGTTCAAAGAGTCGTCGCGCATTTCGGTGCGATCGAGTTTTTGGTGCTTCGGTTCGCGATCGCTGCCTTCGCCCTCGCCCCGTTCTTTTTCAGAGGAACCCGGCGGCACGAAGCGCTCGTGGGGCTCGGGCTCGGGTTCCTCCTGGCTTCGGGTTACCTCCTGCAGACCTGGGGGCTGCGCTCGACCACGGTCACACAGAGCGGGTTTGTGACCGGGCTCTTCGTGATCTTCGCCCCGGTATTCGCTAGACTCCTCTTCGGGGCGAGACTGTGCCTCCGGAACTATGCGGCGATCGGCCTGAGCGCGATCGGGCTTGTCCTCCTGTTCGGCGGGCTGCGTTTCCTCTGGAATGTGGGCGACACCCTCACGCTTGCCGGTGCACTTTTTTTCGGTCTGCACATCGCACTCCTCTCTCATTACTCGCCGAGTTGTCGCACGGGACCGCTCGCGTTCACGCAGATGGGATCGCAAACGCTCTGGCTCGCGCTCCTCCTGCCAGAGGGGTCGGCCCTGAAGACCCCGTTCACATTGCCGCTGATCGGCGCCCTGCTCTTCACCGGCCTTTTGGCCTCTGCGGCTGCGTTTTACATCCAGACACGAGTCCAGAAACGGCTTTCGGCTGCGCGCACGGCCGTGATCCTGACCGCCGAACCGCTCTTTGCAGCCGGTTTCGGCTATCTCCTCAATCACGATGTCCTGACCGGCATTGAACTGACCGGAGGTGGACTCATTTTTGCGGCGATGTTGATTTCGGAGTTGGGTCTCTCCTTCCGCCTGCGCCGATCTCTGTGAGGAGCCGGATCTCGCCGGCACCGGATTCGGGCGGTCGGGATCGCGGAAACGAAGGTCACCTTTGATCCCATTCTGTTTCTATAAATCTTTACGGAGGAAGGATCCGCACACGGTTGTATAGACAGTCAGCGCGCGACGGAGTCACTGGTAATTCGATTGACGTCTGATTATAGCCTTACATTCCGCAGGTCAGGGACACCATTTGGCGTGAACGACCCGCCCACCGCGGCGACCGGAACGCATGCCCTGAGACGCCGAGCGGCGCGAGCGCCTCGCGCTGCCGGTCCGTGCGTTGCACGTCGAAAATCTGGACGGTGTGTCCATCTTCGGTCAGGGTATGCCGCTCGGCGGGACTGAACAGACGCAAGATCTGTTTGGTTGTGGGTCGTGCGCACTGACGCTGCTCTGGCTTGATGGGCGTTCCCCTGCGGTCGCGGATACGCCGGGACGTGCGGTATTTTGGTCGATCGGGCGGGTCATCTGGGCACGGGACAGCCCCGTGATCTTGCACGGGAAGCTCCGGAGCACACCCTTGTCAGCCTTGCCCAGGTAGGGATGGCCGAAGTAGCCCAGTTGGTCTGGAGTTGTTGGGTCTTGTAGAGTCACGATCATCCTCCGATGATGCCCAAGCGCTTCAAGGGTATCGTTCCGCAACAGTCAGAATTGCCCACAGCAGCCTGGATCAATCCCCCCAAAAGTAACCATCACCCAGAAAACCTGGCCACGGCTGTACTCTAAATTATTTCCACCCGGTATCTCATTCCCATTGACACGCGCCGCCGGAGCGAGAGTGGCCGGGCGGGTATCTCACCCACGGAACTTGTGCACCTTCGACAAGGCACACCCAGTGGTGTTGCCGAACGATTCAACCGGACCCTGAAGGAACAGGCCATTCATGGACGCATCTTCAGGAACCTCAATCGCCATTGGCGTCTCGAGAAATTGGGCTTCATGTCACCCCTCGAAGCCCGTCAGGCTCATGCCTTGAAAAGGGCGGCATGATATGCAAAACCGTGTCCAATCAATGCGAGCCGGTACAGGTTCCAGCTGGCGGGCCATGGCCCGCTGGATCTGGAGAATCGCTTTTTGCAGATCGGGTACGTCGGCGCGGAGCCAGTTCTCGTCATTTTTTTGTCATCACTTCCTCATGGAAGTGACACGTTCGGTCTCTAGCATGTGAGTGTCAAAACGGCGGGTCTTGACCCGGAGCCAAGACAGTGGAGTGGAAACGCGTCGTTCCAGCAAGCGGCAAGAGCCTCCTGATCGGTCCGGCACACCGGCTCGATCCCAGTCTGCGGCACCTGCTCGAGCGCAACTTTCTGTCACGAGCGGTACACAGTATCCGGTCGGCTGACCGAGGCGGAGATGGAAGAGGTCGACTGGCTCGTGATCGCCGGCGCGGCCTTGACCAGATCCGAACAGGAAAAACTGGCGCGCTGGCTGGCCCAAAACTCCGGATCGGGATGTGGCTCCAGCCATGGATGAACCGTCTCCGGCCCCTCTCCGTGTCGGCTCCTTCGTTCTGGACGAGGAGCTCGTCGGGGTGCTCTGGGGAAGCCGGTCTCAAGTGGATGTCCGCACGGTCGACGCCCATGTGGCCCGTCTGCGAAAGGCCCAGATGGTTCAGGGACAGGGCCGGGTCATCGAAACCGTCTTTTGGCTACCGGTTCCGGCCCGAGCGTGTCTTGGAACCTTCCACAACCCGTTCCTGATGCGCTCCGGAGTGCTGTCATGAATACCGTCGTGAGTTCAGAAGTCCTCATTTTGGGCCCGGTCGTCGCCGGTTCCCGGGCGCAGTCCGGGCCCTCGAAGTTCCCGGCCCCAAGCCGGCCGCATCTCATGCCTACGGAATCGGCTTTTGCAGCGGATGTCATGCGCCCGCCTTTCTGGCATTCGGCCGGCCTCGCGGTGACCGCCGAACTTCTGCTGATCGGCCTCGGGGTCTGGGTGATGACTGGGCAGATGCCCCGGACAGCGACTCCGAGCCCGGTCACTTCGGTGAAGCTAATCACTCATCACCGGATACCGCCTCGCCCGGTCGTGGAACCCCCGCCTCCCGTCGATCCGGCCGAGACCCTGGCCCCGGCTCCGGTTCTGCCCCGCCTCATGCCGCTCACTCCGGTAACCGGGGGCCTGGCGGTGCCACGGGCCCTGTTGCTGCCCCATCCGCCGGTCAGCCGTTCTGCACCCGCGCAGACGGTCGTCAACCCGCTGGCCCTTTACGCCGCCATTCTGCGCGAGCAGATCCGCGCGGCTCTCGTGATCCCCTCCATCGCGCGGCAAATGGGGCTACGCGGTAAAACGCTGGTCGAGTTCCGCCTGCAGCCGGATGGCCGGATGCTGTGGGCGCGGGTGGTGCACTCGAGCGGGTTCAGCATTCTGGATCATGCCGCCCTGGCCGCAGTCCGGGGCGCCGACTTTCCACCATTCGAGCCGCGGATGTCCCGGGCCGATACCACCTTCGTCCTGTGGGTTCATCTCAACGTTTCGGCGTGAGCGCAGGCAGGGGTGTTCCCCGGCTGGGGAGATCCTCCGTTCAATAATCGTTCATCAACCCTGACCATTCTGACCATTATCGAGTATTACCTAAATGATTGTCCTTCATAAACCCCGAGAGGAGCTCACTTGTATGAGTCGACATAGAAATCCTGTTATCGATAAGCCCTGCGCCTGTTCGATAGGCCTCATGACCGATGTTAGGGCGATGGTCCTACTCGTACTGTTGACGTGTGTGCCGCCCGTTGTTCAGGCACAGACGCCACCGACATCGAATGCCGTCGTCAATATTGGTACGGTTTCGGCAGTATCGAGGCCGCTTAATACGCTCAATAAACTGCCGACTAAAAAAGAGATCTTTGAATCGACCCAGTCGGTAAAAGTTATCGGTAAAAAACAAATGGCGGTCGCAGGCCCCGCAGGTGGGGCCGCGCAGGCGCTAAGTGTGGCCCCGGGTGTTAATGTGATGACCGAAGGCACAAACGGTGCGCCCCGTGCCGCCATCAGCATCAATGGTATGAAGACAGGCTGGGGTAATATTGCTGGTAACGCGAATGACGGCACGGTAATGGTCACTTTTGACGGGGTCCCAATGATCGATCCGGCTTATGAAGTCTGGCAGGCATCGGAGGTCCCACAGTTATCCATGATTCAAGGGATGTCCGTTACCTATGGACCCGGGTACGCCGCAAACCGGTGGTACGATAATATCGGCGGCGCTATTAATTTCATCCCATTGCAGCCCACTGCTAAGGCAAGTGCCGATATCGGTGCATTCATCGGTAGTTTTGGGACCCACGGTGAGAATTTAAATATCCAAACTGGCAACATGGGGCATGGCTGGTCGGGTGTTTTGGCTGGTGGTGTGACCCAAAGTACCAGTAATTACTTGCAGGGCTATGGCTTCAATAACCCGTCCAAGAACCATGCGTTCTATGCCAAGTTAGTCAAAAAATTCCATGGCGGTCACGTGAGTTTTGGTGTCTATCAGGCGCTGTCTGAAGCGTACCGGCCGGTGCCGATCCCGGTGACACCGAATGCCGGTGTGACCGTTAACGGCGCAAACCCCATTACCGGTAATGTCAATCCGGGTCCGTTGTATAGTCAGCAAACGACAGGGTTTTACACCACGCTGCCCTACTCGAAGTACTGGAAGCAAGCTATTGTTGAGACCGACCTTCTGTATTCAAGCTACGTCAGTCATATTTCTCGTAATGTTAAGCTGCACAATTTGATTTGGTATCGTTTCGGGCATCGCCAACATCTTCATTATGATAACATTGGATACAATAACAACGTTTTAGACCAGTACTACTACACGACTAGTGCGACCTATGGCGATAAGATGGACTTTAACATCCGCCTGCCCTACAACGATGTGTCGGTCGGGGGGTATTATCTCAATAACAAATATGTGTCTTTGCTGGAGTTCTATAACCCCAATATACCGGCTCAATACGCCTATGGGCCTAATGCCGGTACCAATTACACGCCTAATGGTCAAACGGTCAACTACAGTTCGGCGTTACCCAGTCACTACCACGATTCGTATCTCTATATTACCGATCTGGCGGCCTTTATCCAGGATGATATTCAGCCTATCCGTTCGGTACGTATTACCCCGGGTATCCGGGTGGTGCGCTTCCAGACCAACTTTGTCAATAACGCTTCAACGTTATTTCCGATCAACGTGGCCACGGGGGTCGGTACCAATGGTGATGGGACACATGGTAGTAATCAGCCGAATTCATCCACTTCTTTCAATGAGATTGAACCGTCGATAGGGGTCAATTGGCAGGCGACCAAGGACATCGCCTTGTACGCCAATTATTCAACGGCCTATAAAGCACCGGCTGGCGCTACCGGCACCTACGCTCATCTCCTCGCATCAAGCTTGTTACCGCAAAAATCCACCCAGTATCAGGTGGGGTTGAAGGCATTTGTTAAGCATGATCGATTTTTGAACAATGCGGCCTTTGATGTCAATTACTACAATCTCAATGATACCAATGAGATTATCCCCATTCCGGTAGTGAGCCACCTTTACAGTCTCTTCGCTTCGGGATCTTCGAAATTTAGCGGCGTCAATATGTATTTTGAAGACAACCCGATATATACGCTCTATGTATTCTCCAATATCAGTTTTGAACGGGCCACCTACACAAACTACGATACGCCTAGTGGCGGTTCGTACGCAGGTTTACCCGTGTCGAACGTGCCAGCGGAAACAGTGAATATCGGTGCGTACTATCAAATGTATAAGAACGGTATTGTGTACACGCCACGGCTGTGGTGGCAGTACACGGGCGCTCAGGACATCTATAATAACAATACGAATGCTCCGACCAGCCAAAAACTGCCGGCGTTCGGTATTCTGAACGCGTCATTTAAAGTTAGCATCGATCGTCAAAACATCGTGCCAGGTCTACACGAAATATCTGCAAGTGTTGGTGTGTATAACGTATTCAATAAACAATACAACGCTTACGAATATATCAGTAGCGGTGGATATTATGGTGTTCCCGGCGAATTGCTAGGCGAACCGGGAGCGCCACGCTCGGTGTACTTGTCGTTGAATGCGGAATTCTAATATTAGTCAACCATGAGACTTTGGCCACGTGCCACCGGAAAGCCACCCGTTCCATCCGAGAGCGCCGTCTTGATCCCGGCGCTCTCGGCGGCCCTGAAGGCCCGCGGGATCAAGTTATTACGAGGACGATGGCGGCCGACGTACGCTTTGACGTCGTGGTTGAGCAACTCAACGGGATTGAGCTCGGGGCTGTAGCTCGGCAGGAAGTCGAGCCGAACCCGGCAGACGGAACGCGCGCGCCAAGCCTTGACCGCCCGCCCTGGTGCACCGGATGGCCGTCAACGATGAGGAATACGGGGCGCAGCGGGCTTGTTGCTCCAGACGATTGAGGAACTCCAGGAACACCCGCGTGGTGAACCCGCACTTGAACACCATGAACAGCAGGTGCCCCGGTTGGTCAGAGCGGAGAGCGGATTGCAGCCCAAGCGCTGGCCGGTGCCTGGGATGACCGGCGTCTCGCCCCGCGGGCTGAAGGAGCGCTCCGCGACTTGATCCGAGCGCACGCCCCTCTCGTCGCCTTAGTCAATCTCGGCTGTTTCCCGTTTCGCCTGCGTCCGGATCGCCGGGTATTCCTCTCTCAGTCAACGGCGGATCGTGGTGAAATCCCTGACGGGCGAGCACCCCAACGTCGACTTCGCGATCGCCGCAATGGCTGATGCTTGTCATCTGCCGCCCACCGCACCGTTCACAATATTCGCGATGGTCCGGTCAGCTGGACAGCCCACATCCTGAAGCAGGCGGCGATGGGAAGCCTGATTCGGCCTCGGGCCCAATACGTGGGTCCGCCGCTGCCAGCATGACCGCAGCTGCCCCATCATTTAGAGAAACGATGCCGCCTTCCGCCGGGCTCAGACTTTTACTCGCTTACACTGGAAGGCTGAGGTCCGTATCCTGGCACGGCACCCTGTGCCCACAGGAGCGGCGTCAGACGGTAGATCACATGTGTCTGCCCCCACCGAGGTGCGTCCTCGGCACCCATAAGCTCCGCGCCGAGCTTTTCCACTGCGCGACGTGAGCGCAGGTTATGCTGGGCGACACTGAATGTTACTTCCTGCACATCCGTGAAGGCGTGCTGAAGCATCAGTCGCTTCATTTCCGCATTCGCGGCTCCGCCCCAGTGGCTCCGGGCGAGAAAGGTGTAGCCGATCATAATCCGCTCGCCCGGTGTGTAGTTGCTATAACGGGAACACCCTATGAGTGACTGTCGTGGTGCATCGATCGCTACCAGGCAGGCTCGCGACTGTAGCGCACCGTCGAAGAACCGTTTAAAGCCCTCTTGTGTGCCGCGCGTTCGATCGGGATGCTGGGCCCAGATCAGAGGGTCCGCCGCAGCGGTAAGCAGATCATGGAAGTCGTGCGCCGCCAGGGGCCGCAGCGTAATATCTTTGCCCGCGAGGGTGGGCTGCAGGTCAAGCACTTTAGAGTCTCCATTGAGTGAAGTGGATCGGTTTGTCAAGACAGTTTTTAGGCCTTTTCTAAGCACATCAATCTCAGGAAAAAGGACTGTCTCGGAATCGGATTCGGTCTTGGGTTCTGTTCCCGAGAGGTTTTGTTTGTTCTCCTTCCGAGAGAACCTCCCAAGGGGTTTGGTCGTCCAGGGACTGGTGAGGTCGTTTGGTGTTGTAGAAGATGAACCAGTCCCGGATTCGTTCTCTGGCTTGGCGAG
>JAJZBR010000048.1:6202-13730 GCA_021798795.1 Pseudomonadota bacterium | reverse complement strand
CAGCAACCCACCGGACCGCTGTTATCGCCTGGGCCTATATCATGGGCGGGGTGACCAGCGTGGCGTTGACCCTCTGGCTCGTTCCAGCCTACGGGTGGGTGGGCGCGGCGATCGCGCTTTACCTCACTGAGATCTCCGTCCTTGCGGTACAAACCCTATATCGGCTGCTCCATTCGAGGAAGGTGACATGAACGATCCATCGAAAGAGTGCTTCGATCATTATCTCGAGATGTATAGGCGCAATGCAGGCGGAAGATTCCGCACACTTTCAGAGATTGAGGCATTCAAGCTCGACCGTCTACCCCGCTGGCTCAGCCGTCTCGCGGTCGATGCGCGTATTCTGGATGCTGGTTGCGCCACGGGCCATCTCTTGCACCTGTTGGAGGGCCTGGGTTTCAAGAATCTGACCGGTGTCGACGTGTCGGCGGAACTGGTTGCGATTGCGCGTTCGCAACTGCCTCAATCGGTGACGATGCACGTATCGGATATCCGGGATTTTCTCGTCAAGACGCCCGATGGCGCATACGATGCCATTTTCTTCCATCACGTTCTCGAGCACATTCCGCGCGAGGAAACGATCGGTCTCCTCCGGGAGTTCAGGCGCTGTCTCGCAAAAGGCGGTTTCCTCAATCTCAAAACCCCGAACGCCGCGTGTCTGCTCGCAGGTTACGCCTGCTTCGGCGATTTTACCCATGTCACCCATTTCAACGAAGCTTCACTCGTTCAGGTCCTCGAACGGGCGGATTTTGATACAGAGGGCATCGAGTTCGTCTCCCACCATCCCGTCCTGTTCTGGTCATTGCGACATCCTTTGCGGATGATCTACCGGATCCTGAACCGGGTGCGCTGGCATCTCAACATTTTGGTTCACAAAACAGTTTGTCTCCTGCTCGATCTTGCTCCCATGCCACGCGTGTTCGACATCGAGCTCGATGCATTGATCCGGAAATGACATGAACGCGCGCCAGCAAGCGAAGCTTGCAATACGGAAGTTCAAGCGCCTCTTGGAGTTTATAGGATACGGTCTCTTCGATACGGTCGTTTTGGCTTTTCTGCCCAGAATCCGGCGCGGAGCAGGGGTGACTGCGGTGATCCAGCTCAAACGGCTCGGGGACTATTTCCTTTGGCTGCCCTATGGCCTCGCCCTCGCGCGGGATTGCAGAATCCGGAAGGAACGCATGGTGCTGGTTGTGAATGCCACCTGGGCCGAGCGGATCCCGGCGGATTTTCCGGGGTGCACCCATTATCCGATCGATGTGAAAAGGTTGGTCCGGGATCTGCGCTACCGCGCCAGGACGCTCCGACTCCTGCGTCGCCTGGCTGTGACCGAGACCGTCCAGGCGATCTACCCGCGTGATGCAATTATCGACGATGCGATCGCGCGCGCGCTCGGCGGCTGGACGGTAGGGTTCGATGCTGTCTTTCCGGATCGGCCCTGGCTCGATTGGGTCCTGAGCCGGCGCCTCTATCGTCAGCGCCTGCCCGCACTCCCCGAGGTGCATCAGCACGCGCGTTACCGATATCTCCTGCGCGCGCTCGAAGTGAGAGACATTCCCGCCCCCGGCCGGTCGGTTGCGGGATCCGATTTCCATCCACCGCTTGCGCCATACTTCGTCATCGCACCCGGCGCAAGCCGTGCCCTGAAATGCTGGCCACCCGAGCGGTTCGTGGCGCTTGGGCGGCTTATTCTCGACGCCCATCCGAGCTGGGGTGCCGTCGTGGTCGGTACCGGTTCGGAGTCACACCTGGGTGAAGCGATTGCCCGTGCCCTGGGACCCCGGGCCGAAAATCGCACCGGAGGAGCCGGTCTCGGGGCGTTCATCAGGGAGATCGCAGGGGCGAGACTCGTCATCGGAAATGATTCCGCCGCAGGCCATATCGCCGCCTGGCATGGCATCCCGAGCGTGATCGCCTTGGGCGGCATGGATTTCGGACGCTGTTATCCCTACGACCCGCAGATCGCACCGGTCGCGAGGCTGCCCCGTCCGGTTTGGAGTCCGATGGATTGTTTTGGCTGTAATGGCATCTGCCGCTACCCGGTCGGGTCTGGGCAGGCTGCGCCCTGTATCGATGCGGTCAGTGTGGAGGCGATGTGGATCGCAGTCGAGGGCGCGCTCTCCGGACCGAGTGATCTGCCCTTGGGGCGGGCATCGATCGGGTCGATCGATCCACGGGTTTCGACATCCGACGGGTTGACAAGATAGGTTTCGCATTCGGCAGTGCGTTCTGAGGAGTGATTCGAAACCGGTCCATGTTAGACTTGGCGTCGCCTGAAAAGGCGGGGGATCCCTTATGCCTTGGTTACAGTGGACGCTTTTACCCATCGTATGGGTTTGCTGGGTGATTTACTGGCTTTCCGGCAGGAGGCGGCTCAAGCCCGTCGAGCGGCAGGAATCGCGCCGCGAACGCTTGAGTCACATCATTCCCATGGCCCTGGCCATCCTCCTCTTCGACATCCACTTGCCCCGTTCGAGCCTGCTCTCGGGCACTTTCCTGCCGCATCGCTTGCTCACCTACTGGCTCGGGTTCGGCGGAACAGTACTGGGTCTCCTGTTCACGGTCTACGCAAGGCGTTACCTCGGTGGCAACTGGAGTGGAACCGTGACCCTGAAGCGCGACCATACCCTCACCCGGGAAGGTCCCTACCGCTGGGTCCGCCATCCGATTTATACAGGACTGATCCTAGCTTTTCTGGGATCCGCCGTTGCGGTGAGCACCTGGCAGACACTTTTGGCATGCGCGATCGTCCTGGTGACCCTGATCGTGAAGCTCCGCCGCGAGGAACGCTGGATGGAGGAGCGCTTCGGCGCCGCATATGTCGACTACCGGAGCCATACCTGGGCCCTCGTTCCCTGGATCTATTGAGCGTCTATTGGGGCACATCCATGCTGGCTTCCGTATCGATCCCGCAGGCGGCATCACACACCAGGTCGACGGAGATCGGTGGGGGGCCAAAATCCTGACGTTCCGCTGAGTGTTCGGCACGGGATTCACCCAAGTCGGCCCCGGCTGATGCAGGCAGGGAGAGGGGGGATGGGCGATAATGAGCCCGCCCATCGTCTGCACAACTGGGGCGTGTCCGATCGGTTTCCGGACGGATCTCCGGCCTGAGCGGGAGCCCATCTGCCCACGGCTGACCCGCGCACGGTTCACCCTTGGGGAAGGTGCCCGCAGGGAGCGTTTCGGATTTGATCCGGGTCATCATGAGGTACCCAACGCATGTCTCAGGCTAGTGGAGTGACCGCGCCCGCACATCCGCCGGGGCTCGAGCCCGCCCCGGGCACGGTTCCATCCCCGCTGATTTACCGCCGCTTCGATGACGGGCTCGAAACCATCCTGTGGCCGGATCGGGGCAACCCGCGGGCCGCGCTTTATGTCGTTTATACCGTGGGCAGCCGGCTCGAACTCCCCCGGCCGACCGGTCTCGCCCATTTCCTCGAGCACATGATGTTCAACGGCAGCACGGGCTTCCCGGACGATGCCTTCGACCGGATCCTCGAGGATCTCGGGGGCAGCAACAACGCCTACACGAGCGAGGAGGTCACGGTCTACCAGGATCTCGTGCCCGCGGGCGCGATCGGGCGGGTGCTCGAACTCGAAGCGGACCGCAGGCAAAACCTCCTGATCGATCCCATGCGGGTCGAACGGGAACGCGGTGTCATCCTGTCCGAGCGGCACGCGAGCATCGACAATGATCCGGTCGCGCGTTTTCTCGAGGATGTGCAGTCGGTCGCTTGCGCCGGAACGAGCTATGCCTCCCCCGTGATCGGCTGGCGGGACGATATCCTGCGGATCGATGCGCGCCTGCTGCGGGAGTTCTATGCCGAGCATTACCAATCGGGTAGGGTTGCGCTGGTCGGTGTGGGAGGGATCGATCCCGACGACTGGCATCGACTGATCGAAGCGCATTGGCGTTCGGCTCCCGGTCGGGTGGTCCCCGAGGCTCTCGCATGCCGGGGTCCGCACGCGTCGTTCGGGGAACGCCGGATTGCGGGCAGAGGAGAACTGGTCGCCCCTTATCTCGTGATGGGATTCCCGGCTCCGCAGGCATCCGATCCGGGAGCCCTGCCCCATGAACTCCTCTGGACCCTTCTCGTAGGGGGGGTGGCCTCGCGTCTTTATGCGACGCTCATCGAGGGGAAAAGTCTGGCACTCGACCTCGGCACGTTCCGGGTCGGCAGGATCGTTCCGGGCCGGATGTTCCTTGGAGTGACCGTCTCGCCCCGCAGGCGGGTCGCCACCGTCGAGCGGCTGATCCGGGTGGAACTCGAACGGATCGCAGAACAGGGCCCGACCGAAGCGGAGCGGGGACGGGTGCAGAACCAGTGTTTGGCCGCGCATGCCTACCGTCTCGAATCGGTCGCCCATCGCGCCGAGCTCCTCGGACGTGCGCTCGTGATCCAGCGGGATCCTGGAGCACTCGCGGAGTATCCCTTGAGGCTTGGAGCCGTCACCTGCGAAGACATCCGTATGGCTGCGCGCGCGGCATTCGGAAGCGGGGGCTGGACGGTGGGCACGCTCCACCCCGAGGGTGCCACGGGATCGGGGGGGTCGCGATGACGGGATCCGGATCGCTAGGGTCCGCGCGGCGACTGCCGGATTTCACAAGGCTCAGCCTTTCCGGTGGGTGCGAACTCGCGCTTTTGCCGCGCCCGGGATCCCCGGTCATGACGCTCACCCTGATCTGGCAGGGAGGGGCGCTCACCGATCCCTCCGGACTCGGAGGGGCCGCATCACTCACAGCCGAACTCCTCGCGAAAGGAACGGAAGCCTCCGATGCACTGCAACTCGCATCCCGGATCGAATCCTTGGGCGCCCAATGCGACACCTGGGGGACTCGGGAGACCCTGGGCCTCACATTCGCCGGTCCGGGCCGGGTCTTCGACCGGCTCTGGCCAATCGTTCGGGAGATGCTCTGGACGCCCCGCTTCGACCGCCGCGAGTTCGTGAAAACACGCATGCGCGCGATCGAATCGATCCAGGCGGCCAAGGATGGCGATCCGCGTTCGCTCCTGCCGCCATACGCGGATGGGTGGATTTACGGCACCGCCCATCCGTTCGGGCATCCCGTGATGGGAGATGAGACTTCCTTAGGGGCCATTCCGGCGAGCCTCATGCGCGCGACTTGGATGCGTCACCGAGCCTGCGCGCGTACCCTGGTCAGCGTTGTCGGCGATTTCGATCCACTCAAGGTCGAGGAGGAACTCCGCGCGCTTCTACTCACGCCCGGCGGAGCGGAGCGGAGCGTGCCGCATGCACCGGCGCTCGCAGCGACGGCGGCGAGACCCCGCGGTCTCCTGATCGATCGGCCCGGTGCGAGCCAGGGTTATTTCTGGATCGGCGGGATCGGAGTGGATCGGAGCTATGCCGATTGGGTGGAACTCGAACTCGTTCACGCAGCGCTCGGTGGACGGTTCAACTCGCTCATCAACCGGCGTCTTCGGGTCGAGCGCGGGCTCACCTACGGGGCCCATTCCGGCTATAGCCTGCCCGGGTTTCCGGGATTGAGCTATCTCACCTCCTATACGCCGACCGAAACCACAGCGGCGGCGATCGAGGCCTCACTCGAGGTCTTGGGCGAAGCGCACGAAAAGGGGTTCCCCATGGCGGATCTCGAAGCGGCCCGTCGCTTCCTCAAAGGGCAGGAAGTGTTCCGGTATGAAACCTCGGGTCAGTTGGCAGCCTGGCTCGGGACGCTCCTTCTCCAGGGACGGGACGTCGGGGAATGGGAGCGGTATCCCGAACGCCTCGATGCGCTCTCCCCCGATGGGGCAAGACAGATTCTGAACGAGACGTTCCCCGCTCCGGAGGCCTGCCGGCTGGTTGTGATCGGTGATGCGGAACGTCTCCTGCCCCATCTGGGCGGTCTCGGTGAGTGGACCCGACATCCGATGGCGGCTGCCGGATTCGGGCCCTGGCTGGGGTAGGGATCCGGCTCGGGTGCCTCCCGGTTACGGTTCCGCATCCGGCCCATCGGCCGGACTCGCGAGGAAGCCCGTGGCTCCCGCCTGCACCCGGTGCGACAACTCGCTCCAAGGCATCGGTTTTGCGAAGAGGAACCCCTGAACCCAGTCACACGCGGTCTCTTTGAGTGCCGCGAGTTCGGCCACATGCTCGATACCTTCCGCGATGACGGTGAGACCGAGACCGTGAGCGAGATCGATGAGCGCCTTGACGATGCGCCGCGCGGAGTCGTGCGCGGGCATGGGTTCGATCAGGGAGCGGTCGATCTTGAGGATCTGGATGGGCAGCTTCTGGAGATAGGCCAGGGATGAGTATCCGGTGCCAAAATCGTCCAGAGCGACCCGGATCCGGAGCTTTTCGAGCTCCGCCAGAACGAGGCTGATCCGATCGGGATCCGTCATCAGGGTCGATTCGGTGATTTCGATGATCAGCCGGTCGGATGGATAGCGAGCCTCCTTCAGGCAGTCGATGATCGACTGGACGAGACCTTGGTGGTTGAACTGGAGCGTCGAGAGATTGATCGAAACCGCAAGCGGCTTGTGTCCGATCGGCTGGACCTGGCTGAGCGTCCGGGTCGCCTCCTCCAGTACGAAACGCCCGAGATCGTGGATCAGCCCGCTCCGCTCAGCGGCGGTGATGAACATGTTGGGGGGGACGAGTCCCAGGATCGGGTGCTGCCAGCGCACGAGCGCTTCGACGGCTACGAGCGAAAGATCCTGAACGGCCAGGATCGGCTGGTAGTGGAGACGGAACTCCCTGTGTTCGATGGCGCGCGCCAGATCGGTTTCGAGACGCATGGCCGCGAGCGTGGTTTTGGCGGTCGTCTGGCTGTAGTAGGCCTGGTGGCGATCGAAGGTCTGCTTGGCCGTATCGAGCGCGATCGATGCGAGATTCAGAAGCTCGGGGATGGTGGCCGCATCCTGCGGATAACGGCAGATTCCGATTCCCAGCGAAAACCGGAAGCTATGCAGGCCGATGTGGATCGGCTGGAGGGATGCCTTGAACAGGCCATCGCAGACGACTTGCGCGAGGCGATCGTCCGCGCCGGTCATGAACAAGGCGTACTGGCTCGGGCCCACGCGTCCGAGGATATCGCCCGGATCCTGCTGCAGGTGGCGGACATGATCGGCGACATAGCGCAAGATGAAGTCGCCCGAGTGGGTGCCGAAGGCCCCGTTGATATAGCGTAGCTGGGCGACGTCGATGAGCGCGATGCGGGCTTCGGAGTGATTGAGATGGCGCAAGGCATGTGAAGCCTCCTCGATCCAGGCTGTACGATTGAAGAGATGGGTGAGCGGATCGTGGCGGGTGAGGTATTTCTCGTTCGAGAGCGCGACGGAGGCCCGCGCGAACCGTGTGAGCAGGAAATAGAGGGCGATGGCCGACAGGAATACGAATACCAGCCCCTTGAGCAGTTCGACGAGCACGCGATCGTGGGTCGACAGGGGCAGACGGTCGATGGTGAGATTCGTGAAGATGATCCAGAGGAAAGCCAGAAACAGGTAAACGAGCGTGGCGTAGGCCGGCAGGCGCTTCAGTAAGAATGGGGATTTCATGGACGGGT